>JBPCSZ010000165.1:0-80395 GCA_051006655.1 Chitinophagaceae bacterium | reverse complement strand
GTTCTTGTCCAATTGTAAACCGGGTATTTCGTCGGTGCCGGGTTTCCGTGGACCAATACCCGACAAAAACAATAAATTCCCAACCCGACGCGCATGCGGGTAAGCCCCCACCGGCTTTGGCGCATTCGATAAATTAAACATAGTTTCCATAAACGCAATATTACTTCGTTTTTTACTTCCTTCAGCCCATAAAAAAACGGCCCCATGCTATGCAGGAGCCGTTTCAATAAAATTATAACAAACCTTATCGGCGTACACTGAATTTACCCGACTGCTGGGCTTGCCCATTGCTCAAGGTAAATAAATACAAACCGTTGGCCCATCCTTGATTATCTACACGGAAATAATTAGCCCCTGGTAAAGCCTTCATACGAGTAGCATATACTTCCTGACCTAAGAAAGAATACACACGCAATTGATATTCACCACTGTTTTGAGCACTGAACGGAATATACATGCTAGTAGACATCGGATTCGGAAAAGGCGCTTCCATAGTAAACGAAGGTGTTACTTCGTTCACCGAAGCCGGCCAACATGGCGCTCCTTTTACGTCAATCGAATAATATGTAACATCGGCTAAGGTATCAATAGGTAAGGTACTAAAAACCCGTAAGTAAGCCCGTACCGATATCGACAAACTATACACTTGCGGTGTGGTTCCCACAGGTACTGTTCCGCTAATTTTAATACAAGCCATCGAATCGCCGGCAATAATTAAACGCTCAAAATTAGTTTTAGGCTTAGAGGCATCACCCGAAGCAGGCTTAAAACCCGGAACCGCTTGCACGGTTAATCCGGGAGGCAAATTCAATACATTTTTAGCTACTACAAATGAATCCACCTTGGCTGAAGCCGGCAATCCATTAAAGCTTACCGAAGTGTCTTTTTGGGCCTTGATATAAATAATTTGTTCGTAAGGCAAGCCCACACACGCGTGGTTTAAATTGGTAGCACTGTCGGGAATAATATAACCGGCTTGAGGGGCAGTTAAAGTACCCGGCACACATACTTGCGCCTGAGCTGCGGAGAATCCGAGCAGGATGAAAATGGGTAGAAATATTCTTTTCATAGTAAAATTTTGCTAAAGATAACTTAATTTTCGTGTTTATATCAAATTTCTCTATGCGACATATCTTCTTGCTTTGCCTTCTTTTTCTCGGTTTTACCGGCACATTATATGCTCAAGACCAACTGGTTCAAGGGCGCGTTACGGATGCCAAGGACAAACAAAACTTAGTAGGCGTTACCGTGTATTCCGGAAAATATGGCACTAAAACCAATGCTGAAGGGAAATTTACATTACGACTCCCCCAAGGTGAACATACCCTAAAGTTCTCCTACACCGGCTATCAACCCTATAACTTTCCCGTAAACCTTAGTTCAAAACCAATCGACATTAGCATTCAACTCAACGAAACCGCGAAAGAACTCAATACCATTACCGTGAGTGGTAGCCGTTTCGAAAAACGCGCCGCCGAAGAAATTGTCTCCATCGAAGTCATTAAACCGCGCCTCATTATGAGTCAAGGCAATAACGCCATGGACGATGCCCTACAACGGGTACCGGGCGTTGATGTGATTGAAAACCAAATTAATATTCGCGGTGGTTCCGGTTGGAGCTACGGAGCCGGAAGTCGCGTTTTGGTGATGGTAGACGATATGCCCCTCATGACCGGTGATGCCGGCGATGCCAAACTCGATTTTCTTCCCTTAGAAAACTGCGAACAAGTGGAAGTGTTGAAAGGCGCCGCCTCTTCCTTATATGGTTCATCGGCCCTGAACGGCGTTATCAACTTCCGCACCGGCTTCGCCCGTAATAAACCCCGCACCAAAGCCATGTTGTACAATGGTATTTATGGCAACCCTCCCGATAAATCGTGGAAGTGGTGGGGTAAACAACAACCCATGTTTCAGGGCGGCTACCTCATGCATGCCCAAAAGTTTGGAAATACCGATGTGGTATTGGGCTCTGCTTGGTATGCCGAAGATTCTTATTTACAAGGCGACTTAAACCGTCGGGCACGCGCCAACATGAACCTACGGCATCATGTAAAAAATGTACCGGGCTTAATTCTTGGACTCAATACCAATATTCAATTGAATAAAAGCCAAACGTTTTTCTTTTGGCAACCCGATAGTTCCAACGCTAAATACTTGCAACCTTATGGTGGTTTAGCCGATTCATCCACCACCATCAATAAAAACCAAGGGCAACGCATCAATATTGATCCGTATTTGAATTATACCGCCAAAAACGGCACCCGCCATGTTTTGCGTACCCGTTGGTTCCGCAGTAAAAACGATATTCCCGAAAAACAACAATCTTCTACCGCCGACACCTATTATGGCGAATACCAATTGCAAAAAACGGTATTGAGCAACAATGCCTTATTGAGTCAACTGCATATCACCGCCGGTTTGGTTGGGAGTTTCTCCAACGTGAACGGCGAATTATTCGGTTCTCACAAAACCGCCAACTACGCACCATATGTGCAATTAGAAAAAAAGTTCAATCGCTTGTGGGTTTCTGCCGGTGGCCGCTTCGAAAGCAATCATGTTGATACCTACAAAGTAGAACGCAAACCCGTTTTCCGTACCGGCATCAATTACGAAGTAAACCAAGCCGGATTCTTACGCGCCTCGGTGGGGCAAGGCTATCGCTATCCCTCTATTGCAGAACGTTTTGTAAAAACCAGCTTTGGGGCTTCCCGTGTATTTCCTAATCCCGGACTTCAATCGGAAACCGGTTGGACCGCCGAATTGGGCTATAAACAAGGCTTCAAATTTGGCAATTGGATGGGTTATGCCGATGTGGCTTTGTTTTGGACCGAATTCAACAATATGATGGAATTCAATTTCGGCTTGCATTTGCCTCCCGATTCCAATATCGACCAAGTGAATAGCGCTCTTGATTACCTCGGTTTCAAATCGAAGAATATTGGTAATACCCGCATCAACGGGGTCGATTTCTCGATTGCCGGAGAAGGTAAAACCGGGAAAGTCACATCACAATTTATTTTCGGTTATACCTATATGAATCCAATTCAGGTAAACCCCGATTCTATTATTATGGCCAATATTAGTGGCACTACGCAAACCTTAAAATACCGCTATCGCCATACCCTAAAATTCGATTGGGAAAGTAAATACAAAAAAGTAAGCCTCGGCACCACCATCTTGTATAATTCCTTCATGCAAAATATCGATGAAGTATTTGCCAATCAAAAACCCGACGAAAATGTGTTTGGCACCATTTTCCAATTCGGCACCGGATTACCTAAAACAGTAAGCGACTTCCGTAACAAGTACAACAACGGCACCTTGGTTTGGGATGCTCGAATTGCCCTGCAACTTACCCCGCAAGTACGTATTGCCTTCATTACCAAAAACATCCTAAATACCTTGTACTGCGAACGCCCGGCTATTATTAGTCCGCTCCGCAACTTTACCTTGCAATTGGCCGCCGATTTATAATTTATTTTACAGGGAATTTCTTCTCTAAAATCAGGTGCAACGAATCGCGAATAAAGGCCCCGAAAGCCTTGTTCCCTACTTCGTTGAAATGACTCAAATCGAGATAATATTGGAATGTTTTGGGGAATTGTTCACCGTTAATAAAAGGGGTACCCCGCTCTTGGCATATTGCCTGAAGTCCCTGAGCCATAGCCGTATGCCGGGCAATTTCTTTCGGGGCTAACGCAAAATCGCCCACCCGAATACCGGCTTCTTCATAGTTCCCAAACGGTGTGGGTTGCGCAATAAATACAGGAATTGCCCCAATGGCTTGAATGCTATCCATGAGTATTTCTGCCTCCGTTAAACTTTGCTGAATATACGTTGTATCAAGGGCTTCCGCCGAACCCTTCGCATAGGGTAAACTCCGCCAATCAACCATCGCATACCCTTCTTGTTGCCTATTGGCCCGCAAAGCATACACATAAGGTATAAGTACCGACTGCACAAAGGCCAATTGTTTTAAGGCCTTCAAACCCGGCCAAGCGGACTTCTTAGCCGAAGCCATCGATTTAGATTTTCGTGGCGCATACAACACCACAATATAATGGGGCGAATACGGCGCAATTGCGTGAAGCATATCCAACCAATAACGCACCCCGGTTCCATCCACTCCCGCATTGTTATACCAATACGGTGAACCTTGCATGGCTTGGGCCACCCATTGCGTAGCCCATGGCACCATACAGTTTAAGGTGGTACTCGAACCCATAAAAAACACCTTGGGTCGGGTTATGGTATCGGAATAAGCTTCGCCTAAACAACCTATATTATTGAATGTTTGAACTTGTTGCTTGGTTTCGCCACCCGACATTTTCATACGAAATGTTTTGACCTGATTGGGCTTACCCGGACTGTATATCAAACCCATTGGATTATACCATTCAAAGGCAATTAGCAAGACCGTAAAACCCAATAAAGCCATCATCGATATACGAAGACCCCATCTTAAAAAAACCGACTTACGTTCCGTGATTCCCATGCATTAAAATTGAAAATAAAGAAAGGGATGTTGTTCGTTTTGTACATAAAACAAGAGTAGCACAATCAGGAGTACCACGAGCCGTCGAAGCCAGGGCCATGCCACAACGGAAGAATGCAATGGAAAGCTCGCCTTTTTTTGTTCGCCCCAATAATCGAATACCAACAAGCCCAAAGCCGGCAATAAAAATAATGCATTCAACAATTCAGGATGCGCAATGGAACTTTCCAAACGCGTGAACATGGTGCTATAAATTCGGAATACCTGGGGCATACTTTCCGCCTGAATAATAACCGAGGTGATGGCAACCAAACTATAAATGGCCAAGCGTTGCAACCATGCCGGCCGAGCCGATAAATACTTCGCTTGCGGCCATATAATTTTAGGCATGAAATAAACACTGTGCACCAACCCATATACCACAAACACCCACTTGGGCCCATGCCATAAACCCACCAATACAAAGGTGAGGGTAATGGCCATGATCATACCCGGCTTCCCCTTTCGGCGCCATGCAAAAGCACAAGGCGTATAAATATAATCCATCATCCACCCCGTAAGCGATTGATGCCATCGCTGCCAATAATCGCTGATATTGCGTGCCATGAAGGGATAATTAAAATTCGAAGGCAAACGAATACCGAATAATTTTCCGATGCCAATGGCCATGTCGGAATACCCTGAAAAATCGGCGTACAACTGAAAAGGGAAAAGGAAGCAAGCCAGCCAATAATCGCCTCCCGAGGCGGAACTTCCCTCCATAAAAACCGATTGAATATAAATAGCCGCCGTATCGGCTACCACCCGTTTTTTAAACAAACCCCAAGCCCATTGCGTTAAACCTTCCGAGGCCAACCCCGCATCGAACGCACTGGTATTACCCAATTGCGGCATAAACTCTTGCACACGAGTAATGGGCCCCGATAACAGTTTAGGAAAGAAAAACAAATACGCCATGAAGTGCAGTAAATCGGTTTCGGGTTCTATGTTTTCTTGGTACACATCAATCCAATAAGCCACCAACTGAAACGTAAAAAAACTAATACCCAAGGGCAAAACCCACGATGACCAACTCATACTCAATTCAGACGAACTCGGCAAGAAGGTGATTAACAATGCTCCGCTGTATTTAAACAAGAAGAGCCAAGCCACATGAAACGAAATGCCCAATAAAAGAAAACGAAAACGGCTTTTTTCTTCGCGTAAGCCCAACAAGCGACGCGCACCATAAAAGGCCAACAAACCGGAGCCCGCCAATAAAAACAAATATTGCCATTGCAGTACAGCATAAAACACAATGCCGCTCAAGGCCAATATACCCGCTTGCCATCGGGAAGCCCAAGGCAATAAAGCCACCCCGCGATAAAGCAATAAAACGGGAATCAGGAAAAATAAAAATCCGAAACTATCGAAAGACCAATCAAGCATGCAGTTTGGCTTCTATTAAATCGAGGAGCGACCCTACGGTTTTCAATTGATTTAATTCCTTCAATTTAAATCGAAATCCGTAACGATCTTCAATAGCCGTGATTAAGGTCATATGGGTTAAAGAATCCCAGCCTTCCACCTCGGTGGCTTTTAATTCATCGTGCCAATTGAAACGTTCGTGTTTGATAATTTGAATCAAACTCAATTTTACTTCCTTCGCAATTTGTTCGCGGTTTATCATAAGGTATCGTATTGTTGTTGTGCCCAAGCACTGAGGGCCGGGCGATTTGTTTTTTTATTCTGATTGGTTGGAAACGCATCCATGAAATAAATGGCAAAAGGTTGCATGTACCAAGGCAAGTGTTCTTTCAGAAAAGTTTTTAATTCCTCGGTAGCGAAAGGGGCCGCTTCGAAAACCAACACTAATTCCAAATTCCCCATGGTATTTCGAATGGTAATGGCCTGATGACGGCAATGGGTTACCAATTGATTGACAATCGCTTCTATTTCGCCCAATTCAACGCGAAAGCCCCCTTTCAATTTCACCTGAAGATCCATACGGCCTATAAAATCGTATCGACCATCGGCACGGGGTATCACCCAATCGCCGGTTTTATAAAAACGACAATTTTGGCCCTCATGCGCCATGAACACAAATTTCTCGTTGTTCAATGAAGGCCTATTCAAATAACCGGCACTTACTTGTGGACCACTTAAATACAATTCGCCAGGCTCATCGATTTTAGCCAATTCACCCTCAGCATTCAGCACACGGCCTATCATGCCATCAAACAAATGGCCTATACTGCAGTATTGCCCCATATCATCGAAATCCATACCCCGCGGATAATGAAAGGTGGTCGACAACATGGTGCATTCACTAGGCCCATAAGGAGTATGTATTTCGCCGTAAGGCACTTGATCATACCATGCTTTCACCAACGAAACCGGCACCGCTTCGCCCGAAACCATTAACTGCCTTAAGTTAGGACAATCCATTTCATCGAAGTAGGGTTTCAAATAATTCAACAAGGTGGGGACTATGGGTAAAATGGTCAACTGCTTTTCGGTGAGCAAATAATGAATATAGGGCGTAAGCATTTCGCCCCTCGGAATACCGTAAATACAAGCCCCGCCCAACCAAGCCGGCAAATACACCAACATGGAAAAATCGAACGACAAATCGAATAATTGCAAACACCGATCGCCTTCATGCCAATCGAAAGGCGTTTTGCGAAAGGCCCGGTAAAAGGCCGCGATGTTCTTTCCACTCAAAGGCGCCCCTTTCGGAACACCCGTACTGCCTGAGGTATATAAAACAATCCGCGCTTCCTCATCGGAAGGCTGATTTAGTAAGCAATTCGATAAATAGGGAATGGCATCAGCATCTAATTCAAACCTTGCACATTGCCCGGCGGTAAAACGTTGCATCGGTTGGCAATCGGCTTCTATCAAGGCTTCTCGTTCCTTCGAATGTTGTTGCACAATAGGCACTGCGGTTTTCCCACAAAACCATACCGCCCAAATAGCCGCATACGAATCGATGCGTTCATCTACGTCAATACCAATATAAGCGCTATCAGTATCCTTAAACCAAGCCACGTGCTGCGCTATGCATTGCGCTAAATCGGCATAGGTATAAACCACATCGTTCAATACCAAGGCCGCATTTTGCGGGTACCTTTCGCATTGCACCAAAAAAGGGTTTAATATCGTTTCAACAAATAATTGCATTACACCAAATTCATTTCATTCAACCAGGCTTGTGCCAAGGCCTTCCGATCGGTTTTCCCATTGGCATTCATTGGGAATTGAGGCATACTCACCACTTGCGTGGGAATCATATAGTGAGGCAATCGGCTTCGCAAAGCCTCGCGCAACGCATATTCATCGGGGGTATGTGCTTGAATAAACAATACCAATTCCACTTGTTCTCGGGTATGTTGAATAGCCTGCACCAACAAGATATAATCTTCGCCCAATACAGCCCTTGCATGAAATTCCACTTCGCCCAATTCAACCCGATGCCCTTGCACCTTCACTTGAAAATCGATGCGCGAAATAAAATCAAAACGCCCATCTGAACGACGAATCACCCAATCGCCGGTTTTATAAAAACGAATCATTTGCCCATCAACACGTCGTTCAAACAACACCGATTCATTCAATGTTGGCCGGTTCAAATAACCCGGCATTACTTGGGCACCACCAATCACCAACTCCCCGGCTTCGCCATCGGGCACCGCTTCGCCCATGGCATTTTGAACCATTAAGAGATTGCCCGGCATGGGGCGCCCCAAAGAAACAATGCCTAATCGACTATTATCATCAAGCGCAGCATTATACGTATGTCGGCAACAAACTACACTGCATTCGGTGGGACCGTAAATATTATCCAATTGCGCATTCGGGCAACATACCGACCATTCGTTCAAGACGGCTTCCTGTAATGGCTCGCCACAAAAAATGGCTAGGCGTAAATCGGGAAACGATAATTCTTCGAAATAGGGCCTTATATAATGTAAAAATGAGGGTACTAAAATGGTGATACTAATGGCCTGTTTCTCCAATACATCTACAATGCCTGTAATTTTATGGGTGTCTTTAGGCAGAGGAAACAAACAGGCCCCATGCACAAAAGCCAATAAATACGACATTATCGACAAATCGAAGGTCATTTCAAAGGGTTGTAAAATGCGGTCGTGCGCTTGCACATAGTAACCCAAGGCATGGCAGGAACTTACAAAGGCCGCTATATTACCTTTCTGAATTACTACGCCTTTAGGTGTACCCGTACTACCCGAAGTAAATAGCACATAAGCCTTTTGTTCGTCCATGGCATGAACCGAATTCAAATAAAGGTCAAACCCTTCCGGCAAAGCCCCTTCATACGAAGGCCACAAGACCATTTCGGATGAATTCAAACAAGATGCAACACCGGCATCCTCCATAATCGATTCATTTCGAACTTCCGGAGCCTGGGGCAATAATGGTACATAATGCTTACCACATAACCAAATGGCCCAAATGGCCGCATAGGTATCCACTTCGTTATCGGCATATAAGCCAATGGCATCGCCGGGCATGTGAGCAACACGCGCTGCGATGGCCAAAACCCGTCTCCCGAAATCGGAATACGTGTAGTAAATATCGTCTATTTGCCAAGCCCTTCGCTCAGGATGCTTTACAACTTGCTCAATAAAAGGCCCTAAAATAGAATCAAAAAATGCCGACACCGCGCGAAAATAGCACAAAAACAGGCTGAATGAATTGCCTTACACCATTATGTAGATGAAAACAAAATAAACGCCCCTAAATACGCATCCATACAATACGCAACAATTCCTTCAACATCACCAAACTATCACGAAGCACCGAAATTTTACTCCCGGCCACCGCTTTCCAATGAATCGGCATCTGAATAACGGCAATACCCATCCGATTGGCCCGCAACAAGAGCTCAATATCGTGGGCCCAGCCCGGTGTTTGCAATTGTTCAAACAATAATTTGGCCACGCTCATCGGGTATAATTTAAAGCCGCATTGCGTATCCTTATAGGGCATCCCCGTCATCCAACGAATGAGGCGATTAAAAACCCGCCCCACGAATTGCCGTTTAAACGAATCATCCACCACGGAATCGTTCATTTCGCGCGAGCCGATTAAAATTTCTTTTTCGTAAAACCGCCCTCGGCGTTCCAACCACCACAACAATTCGCTAGGCAAGGCCGCCATGTCGGCATCCAAGGTCAATACAAACTCGCCCGAAGCGGCTAAAACACCTAGCTTCAAAGCGCCCCCTTTCCCGGTATTGGCTTGTTTAATCACCTTCACCGAAAAAGGAATTTCACCCCAAGCGGCAGGATTCTCCCAATCCATCAAACCACCGTCGGTACTGCCATCGTCCACCAAAATCAATTCAAACTGCCCGGGCCAACAAGCCGAAAACGCCATAACCCCTTCCTGCAAACGCGCCCAACGGGATCTTTCGTTAAAACAAGGAATTACCAACGATATAAATGGATAAGACGACATGCCTTGCGAAAATAATCGCTATTCATAGCCCCACCAAGAACTTTACAACGTGTAGCCCTTTTTGAAGTGCATCGAATGAACCAAATACCACCTTGTTTTTTCTTCTAAAAATTAAAAAAAATACCTCAAAGAGTTATTCACACACTATACAAGGCATAAAACCTATAGCCTTATAAGAATCCCACTTAAATTCATTTCAATATACACAATCTGTGAATAACGAAAAGAAAAAACAAAAGCAAATAAAATATCTTCGTTATCCTGATTGCCCTTCGGCACCACGTTTCTTCATCGAAATAAATCCGTTGTCAATCAGTACAAAACCCACAAAAGCCCATACACCCTATGTCTAAGAAAACCACCCCCGTAAAAGGCCTTCAGTTTGAACGCTATTACACCACCGATAGTTCTTCGGTGTACGACCAATTTACCTACGATTACCGTACCTCGGTAATTCGGAATCCGAATGGTGAAGTCATCTTCGAAATGAAGAATGTTGAAGTCCCCAACCATTGGAGCCAAATTGCCACCGACATCTTAGCTCAAAAGTATTTCCGCAAAGCGGGCGTGCCCCAACCCGATGGCTCATTGGGTCGCGAAACCTCGGTTAAACAAGTGGCTCACCGCTTGGCCGACTGTTGGAAGCAATGGGGATACCAATATGGTTATTTCGCTTCCGAACAGGACGCCCAAATTTTCTACGACGAACTCGTATATACTATCCTCAACCAAACTTGCGCTCCCAATTCACCCCAATGGTTTAATACCGGCTTATATACCGCTTATGGTATTGCGGGTAAACCCCAAGGACACTACTATGTAGATCCAAAAACGGGCGAATTGATGAAATCGAAAAACGCCTACGAGCGTCCACAACCTCACGCCTGCTTCATTTTAAGTGTCGACGACGATTTAGTGAATGAAGGTGGTATTATGGACTTGTGGGTTCGCGAAGCCCGTATCTTCAAATACGGTAGTGGTGTGGGCACTAACTTCTCTAGCATTCGCGGGGAAGGCGAGAAATTAAGTGGCGGTGGAACATCGAGTGGGTTGATGAGCTTCCTCAAAATTGGCGACCGCGCGGCCGGGGCTATCAAAAGTGGTGGAACAACCCGCCGAGCCGCTAAAATGGTGTGTTTAGATATGGACCACCCCGAAATTGAAAAGTTCATTAACTGGAAAGTTGAAGAAGAACAAAAAGTAGCGGCATTAATTGCCGCCGGTTACAGCCACGATTATGAAGGGGAAGCCTATCGTACCGTGAGCGGACAAAATTCCAACAACTCCGTACGCGTTCCCAACGAATTCTTCCACGCCCTCGAAGCCGGTGAAGATTGGGAATTGAAAGGTCGTTCGGATGGTAAAACCATGAAGAAAGTGCCCGCTAAAGATTTGTGGGAACAAATTGCCTATGCCGCTTGGCGTTGCGCCGATCCGGGCTTGCAATACGATTCTACCATCAACGAATGGCATACTTGTCCCGAAGGTGGTCCAATTCGCGCCAGCAACCCTTGCTCTGAATACATGTTCCTCGACAATACGGCCTGTAACTTGGCTTCCATGAACCTCCGTCGTTTCTTCAACGAAGAAACCGGCGATTTCGATGTGACCGGTTACGAGTATGTAACCCGCATGTGGACCGTAGTATTAGAAGTATCGGTACTCATGGCCCAATTCCCGTCGAAAGAAGTAGCCCAATTGAGCTACGATTACCGTACCCTCGGTTTAGGCTATGCCAACTTGGGTTCTTTATTAATGGTGCAAGGTATTCCTTACGATAGCGAACAAGCCCGTGGCATTGCCGGCGCCTTAACCGCCATCATGACCGGGGTTGCCTATAAAACATCGGCCGAAATGGCCCAACACCTCGGACCATTCGCCCGCTACAACGAAAACAAAAATCACATGTTGCGTGTTATGCGCAATCACCGTGCGGCCGCTTACGATGCCCAAGATGCTTTCGATGGCATTGAAATTAAACCACAAGGTATCAAAGCCCAATATTGCCCCGACTACTTATTGAAAGCCGCTACCAAAGCTTGGGACGACGCCGTTCAATTAGGTGAAAAATACGGCTACCGCAATGCCCAAGCCACCGTTATTGCCCCAACCGGCACTATTGGCTTGGTAATGGATTGCGATACCACCGGTGTTGAACCCGATTTCGCCTTGGTGAAATTCAAGAAACTCAGTGGTGGCGGTTACTTTAAAATCATCAACCAAAGTATTCCTTTAGCCCTTAAGCATTTGGGGTATTCTGAAAAAGAAGCCGACGCTATTGTTAAATACGCCAAAGGACATGGCACCTTCGCGGGCGCTCCGTTTATTAACCACCAAAGCTTAAGCGAAAAAGGCTTTATTGCCGAAGAACTGCGCAAACTCGATGCCGCCGTGGAAAGTGCCTTCGATATCGCCTTCGTTTTCAACCATTATAACTTAGGCGAAGAATGTTTACAACGCATCGGTTACACGCCGGAACAATACATGAACCCTACGTTCAGTTTGTTGGACGAACTCGGATTCAAAGCCGAAGAAATAAACGCTTGTAACGACTACGTTTGCGGTACTATGATGTTAGAAGGTGCCCCTTACCTGAAAGACGAACACCTTCCCGTATTCGATTGTGCCAACAAGTGCGGTAAAAACGGAGAACGCTTTATTCATCACACAGGGCATATCCGCATGATGGGAGCTACTCAGCCTTTCATTAGCGGTGCCATTTCGAAAACTATCAACCTTCCGAACGAAGCCTCAGTAGCCGATATTAAAGAATGCTACTTCTTGAGTTGGGAACTCGGTTTGAAAGCCAATGCCCTTTACCGCGATGGTAGTAAATTGTCGCAACCGCTATCAAATAAGAGCGATAAGAAAGAAAAAGAACCGACCGTTGAAGCCATTCAAGAAATTGCCGAAAACGTGATGCACGATTTAGGTAAACTCACCATCGATGAATTGCTCGAAGAAGTAAACAAACGCGTACAGGCCAGTCCCGATACCCAATTAAAACGCCAATTGTCGCGCATTGTTGAACGCAAAACCTTACCGGCCAAGCGTCGTGGTTATACGATCAAGTCGAAAGTGGGTGGTCAAGCGGTCTTCTTACGTACCGGCGAATACAACGATGGCACCTTAGGTGAAATTTTCATCGATATGGCGAAAGAAGGCGCTACCATGCGTAGTTTACTCAACTGCTTCGCCATTGCCGTGAGTATTGGATTACAATATGGGGTTCCTTTAGAAGAATTCGTAGACAAGTTCATCTTTACCCGTTTTGAACCGGCCGGTATGGTAGAACATCCGAATATTCGCAACGCGACCTCTATCATCGATTATATCTTCCGTGCTTTAGGATACGAATACCTCCAACGTACCGATTTAGTGCATGTTCAAACCCCGGTGGGTAATACAGGCCAAGACGAATGGGATACGCCCGTAGAAGGCACCGAAGAACTATCGAATGTGCGTGTAACCGCTTTAGGAGCTAAACCAGCACCGGCCTCACAAATGGCACCACAAGCGATGGCCACCGTTTCCATGAATGAAGCCGATAAGAAGAAACTCATGGGTACTAGCGCTGATGCCCCCGTTTGCCGCTCATGTGGTAATATCACCCTCCGTAACGGCACTTGTTATATGTGTCCAAACTGTGGAACAACCACCGGCTGCAGTTAATCGTAACATCAACAACAATAAAAAAGGCTATCCAAATGGATAGCCTTTTTTCATTTTAAAGAATAAAATTATTCATCATCATCGTCGGAAGACGAATTAGATGATGACTTAGCACCCGAATTTTCATCTAATTTCAAAAAACGACGACGTTTGCGCTTGGGCTTCATACCGTTTAAAATAAACACTAAAAAAGCCGCCAATACACACGACAAAAAGGAACGTACCATTAAGGTGTTGTCATCGTACGAAAAACCAATAATCGTGTCTTGTAAATTCATGATACAAAAAACCGCCATGGTGATTTTTAACATGGAAATTGATTGCGAAACCAAGGCAATCAACATGGCAATACCAATAGCCACTAAAGAGCCGGCCCAACGATGCGCTATGAATCTGATATTATCGCTATCAAATTCCATGTTTTCTAGAAAAACACTAGGATCTACATAGAGGGAAACCCCAAATACAATTATACTGACGGCCAAAAAAATAGTGGCGGCTATCATCCAAAAAGGGAACGTGTTGCTTTTCATATATTGTTTTTTTTCGATTATATCTGTAATGTATACTATATGCAAAAAATAGAATCTTTGATGCATACAACATATATTATTTTTAGTCAAGCGGACAAATTTAACGCCGAATAGTTAAATGCTATAGCATTCCCTAACATTTTCTCCGTTAAAACAGGAACTTTAGTCATTATTTTATCTAAACGAGTCATGCTGTTTATTTCAAACAAGAATAATAAAGCAAAAATGCAGTATTATTGTGCAGGAGATTGTGCGTGTACTCGGTTCAATATTAGGCAAATTAGGATTATGTAATCCTTTACGTTCCATTCAGAACAGGATAGTAACTTATGTATTTTGCTTTTTTATAGCGATGCCAAGTGCTATGGCTCAAAAATATGTTTATCTGCAAAAACAGCTCAATTTATTTCCGAACACATTTAACCGGGAAATTAATTGTATTACAAGCGACGATCATGGTTTTATTTGGGTAGGTACTACGTTCGGGCTTTTCCGATTTGATGGCTATAATACGGACCCCATTGTATATTACAACAAAGACAGTGGTCAGCTTAGTCCTGAAATCCATGATATTCAATACATGGACAAACACATCTATTTGGCTACCAATAATGGTGTGTATATAGTTGAAACCGGCAGTACAAACTATAGAAGTCATCGTTTACCTCAATCGAGCAATGACGGAGTGCACAATCTTTTAACCGATCGAGAAAGTGGATTATGGTGGTTATCGTATACCGGGACTTTATATAATTACAACAATAAAAAAACAAAAAAAATCACCTTACCCTTTAACATCGTATACAATATACCAATGCTATGCCTAGGAAATACGATATGGGCTAGCAATGGGAACTCCCAACTGGTTGGTATAGATAAATTTAGTGGCAATATTGTCTTTAATACTACATTTAATCAGTTTAAATTAATTAATCATTTAACCATAAGCCCGCAAAAAACGCTTTATTTAAATACAGAAAAAGGGATTTATGAATTAAAACCGAGTTCAGACGAATCGGCTAACTTAATCTACCATAAGGAGTTTGGAGACAGTATCCGAAATCTGATCATTAAAGATGATACTTACATAATGACTAAAATGGATGCCAATATTATCCATTTTGATATTAATGAAGGCCACAATTCAAAAAAGATAATATTCGATAATAAAGAAAATAACTTCTTTACCAAACGAATGATGTGGTATAACGACCAATTATTAATTCCTTCAAGAGCAGGCCTTGGCGTTGTTCAAATAAATAAAAATAATTTTGAAACCATTTTCCCAATAAGCAATAGTACCAATGGTGATAGCCGAGGCATATCGGAAGATGCCAATTATATTTATTTATTTACTTACAATAATATTATTCGTTATCATAAAAAAAACAAAACCGGCGAAATTATTTCCAATCAAAAACTAATTTCACACGGCATATATCACGAAAACGATATCATATGGATAGCCTCTGAAAGTAAGGGGCTCATTCAATTCAATACTAAAACATTTAAGACTGATTTACTTTTTAAAAACCTACCGGCAAAATACCAAGCTTTAGTTTGTATTACCCCCCTTAACAAAGACACATTAATTATTGGAGGGTATAAACACCTGTTTTATTATAATAAAAAGACGGGCAAAATCTACGATATCATTCCAAGGAACAAATTAAATCAGCCTTTAACGCAAGGACATCTTAGACAGATAGATACGATTAATAAAAACACATTAATGATTGCTACGCGCGATGGTTTATTTAAAATCAATTTAAAAGGGGAACTGATTAAAGAATACGGCAATCAACTGGATAGCTCCTCCAATAAAAACATAAATTGTTTTTGGATGAATAAACGGCAACAAGTTTGGGCCGGCACTTCCGACGGCATCATCATATATGATTCATCGGGGAAACAACTCACCAAAATCAATTACCAAAACGGATTAGCCGGAAATAAGATTGCAAGTATGATCAATGATAACAAAGGTAATCTATGGGTCGGCACGTTCAATGGTTTGTCTAAAATATCAACCTCCGATTTATCGATTAAGAATTATTATACAGAACAGGGATTACCGGATAATGAATTTAATCATAGCTCCATTTATAAAACAATTGATGATGAAATTATTATGGGAACCATACGTGGATTCATTTCATTCGCCCCCAATAAAGTGCTTACTAAACAAAACATAAATTCTTATTTAATTATATCTAAAATAGATAAAGAACAAAATGGCAAGTTCGTAAAAGAGCTATTAACGAATGAAGTAAAATCAGATCAAATACAATTAGGAAAAGAAATTACGTATTTGAAACTCTATTTTTGTCGTATTCCAATTCAATTATTTACTGAAATTAATTTTACTTATAAAATACGAAATCTAATTCCTCAAAGTGTAGACATTACAGAAAAGCCTAGTATTACACTCTCCGATAGTGAGCCAGGAAAATTTGATATAGAAATTAATACGAACGACGCTACAGGTTCGTCCGGAATATTCAACAAAATCATTCAATATCAAGTGAGGCAATACTTTTACGTCAACAAATGGTTTTACTTTATTTCAACGCTTTTCTTTTTATTATTAATTATTGTTTACCTCTACACACTGAATTTGCAAAAAAATCAAACGTTTAATACGAGAAATGAAATAGCACGAGATCTTCACGATGAAATTGGGGGTTCCTTGACGGCCATCTCCTTGTATGTTGAAATGCTTAACGAAGAAAAACCACCTACTAAAACACAAATAGAATCTATTCAATACACAACCCGAAAATTGCTAATAAGTTTTAGAGATTCTTTGTGGTCTTTAAATACCAGTTCTGATACAGCACAACAATTTTGGGATCATATCAAAGATATGGTAGGTGAAATTACCGGTAATTTAGATATTGATATTAGTTTTGATGAACCGGAAGGATTGAGTGAAATTATATTTACACTTAATGTAAAACGAAATTTATTATTGGCTATTAAAGAAGGATTAAACAATGCCTTAAAACATGGTGATAAAAAAAATATCACATTAAAATGGGTAATAATAAACAGAAAACACTACATTGTACTTACAAATACTGTTCTTGAACATGCAAACAATAATCTGTTTACCATAAGCAATGGTATTGGATTAAACAGTATGCAAAAAAGATTAGAAGATATTGGGGGCAAAATTAATTATCAAATTAAAGGGACCCAATTCTCAATAGAATATCAATTAAATTTCATTGTATGATAAAACTTGGCGTCATTGAAGACAACAAACAGGTAGTTGAATCTCTGCTCAATTACTTTGAAAACGATTCGGAAATAAAAATCACAAGTCACGCAGAATATGTAGAACAATTCATCAATATAACGCCGGAAGGTGTTGATGTTGTTTTACTCGATTTAAATCTTCCATTTAAGAACGGGATGGATTCTATTCGTGATTTATCGACCCGATATCCAAATATTTCTATCATTATCTATTCCGTATCAGCCGATTACGATACGCTCTTTAAATGCCTTTGCAATGGCGCCCACAGCTATCTATTAAAAGGCGAACCGCTAGACAAAATTAAGGATACCATCATAACAACATTTCAAGGTGGTTCAAATATGAGTGTTCAAATTGCCCGTAAAGTGGTAGAGTATTTTAAACAAAATAACGACAACCAATTAAAAACCGAAGAAACGAAATTGAATGATCGTGAAAATGAAGTAGTTAATGAAATTATTAAGGGAAATAGCTATAAAATGGTAGCTCAAAACTTAGGTATTTCAATTAACACCGTACGATCACATATTAAATCAATTTATCGTAAGTTAAATATCAATTCAAATATTGAACTTGCCAATATATACCACAAGAAAAAAATCTTTTAGGTATTCATGAACTAAAAAAAATGCATCAAATATTGATGCATTTTTTTTGTAATATATAACTTAAACAAAAAAAGAGTGTATCGATGATACACTCTTTTTTAAAACATTATTATGAACAATTAGTTCTGTTTGTTAACCTTAGTAACATATTTGAGTTTATCATTCTGAATAACATGCAAGGTGTAAACACCATTCACGAATTCAGCCATATTCACATCAATTAAATTACTACCCATAATAGCCGGAGCTGATACCGTTTTAACTAAACGGCCGGTCATATCCATGATTTTAATTGTAATGTTAGCATCTTCAGGAGAAACAAACTGAACATTTACAACATCTTGGGTAGGATTAGGATATACATTCCAACCAGCATTGATATCGTTGAAGATTAATGAAGGAGTTGGTTTGATATATGGCGTTGTAAAACTATCAACAATGGTGAAAACGCTATTAGCATTTACAGTTGTACCTGTTAAACATTTAGTACGCACTTTGTAGTAATACTTAGTATTTTGACTTAAAGAGTTGAACGAGAAAGAATTTAATGTAGTAGAGCTACCACCCCAAACTGTATCTCCTGCTTTTTGCAAACGTACGCTATAAAAATCGGCGTTAGAAGCTGTATCCCAGTTAAGAGTAACCGAATTAGCATTATTAATGGTTACATTAAGATTAGTAGGAGGCAAACAAGTTACAGTGGGAGGATCAGGTAATGTAGTAAATTTGGCAATTGAATTAAAAGCACTCCATGAATTACGGGTAGCATTCAACAAACACTTAGTACGGATTTCATATTCATAATCGGTAGAACCTTTTAAAGCATTGAAAGTACGAGCTAAAGCAGCTGTTGATGTACCACCCCAATAAATCATATTCTTTTCACGAACCTGTATTTGGTACAAAATTCCATAGGTACTTGCAGACCAGTTAAATGTTACAGAACTATTGCTTGTAACATTGTGACTCATAGTAGCTGGAGGAGCACACAATGGCAATGCACTTGGTGCAGTGAAAGTATATGTTGGTGTAAATTCACCTTGAATTTGATTGTTCACTTTAACCTGAACTTGTACTTCATAAGAAGATCCAAAAGTCAAGTTAGCATAAGTGATTTGCGATTGCGCTGTATTTGCAACCTGATTCCAAGTTGGCGAACCTACTAAGCGATAACGTACATTGTAGCTTGTTGCTCCAACTACATTAGGCCAATCTACTGTTACACGAGCTAAATTGTCATTAGTCAATGGAGTAGTTTGAATATGAGTGATAGGAGAAGCCGTTAAATTTGTTACATAATCAGTAGATACATAATAATTACCGCTTACTGAAACGCCTGTCAAAGTTACTTCCCAAAGGCTATTCGTAGCATTCCATGATACTGATGATGAAACAGCAGTTAAATTATTAGTCTCATACGAAGATGTTGCAGACCGGTAAACCTTTAAGTTTGACTTGAAATTAGCGGTGTCGGCACTATTGATCGGTAATGAGCGTTGGAATCCTAAACTTGAATTGTAGGCATTGAAATCAGCTTGTGTATAATATAAAACTACAGTAGCAGTGCCATTTGATGAAGGCGTAATATTAACTACACGAGGAGCAAACAAACGAGAACTAGCATTAGTCAGCGCGCCTGCAAACAAATCCATTGAGATAGTTGTACTGCCTAAAACGTTACCGCCAGCATCATCAGTTATTCTACCTAAAGCTAGACAGTTTCCACTCAAAAAGTGTGCAGAATAATCACCAACCAAACCATCGGTGTGATTTAATGTAAATTGGTAGTTACCAACAGTTGATGGTATTTCCAAGATGTTACATGTAACTAATTCAGCACGAGAATCACCACGACCATTTCCTCCATCGTATTGCGCTTTCAGGTTGGTGCTTACTAAAGTAAGAGCACACAACGTGATTAGTTTTGAAATTAATGTATTTTTCATAATAGTGTTTTTTAAAAGGTTTGAATTACTGAGCAGAACGAACGCCACGACCACCATTGTTCGCTGCACGAGTATTATTGGTAAATAGGCCTAAACTACGGTCGGAAACCATTCCTCTTGGAATTGCACTCTCTTGAAAAGAACCACCACGGAATGAAGTTTGAGGACTAGCACCTGAAGGCCAATTTGAAACATCATATAAACCGGTTGTTGCATTTAAGCTTCCATTACCATGCAAGCCAGTAAAAGCACGGCCTTGTGATCCGGCAACAGAAATACAACGTTCAACTACATTTCCGGTCATGTCTAATATACCATAAAAAGTGGCACCCGATTGAGCACGTGTATTACCAGCACGAGCAAAATTACCAACGCGAGCCGGGCTGTTAGAACTTAATGCATTAATTACAACATTTGCATTTGAAGGAGTCACTTGTTCATTGGCAGATCCTGAGTTAGAAAAACCTGTGTAAGCGGTAGCGGAAGCAGTACCCCAAGCATATTCATGATTTACAGGCGATTGTGTTCCACGACAAGCTTTTTCAAATTCTAATTCAGTCATTGGACGCAAAGCTGACCAATCCAAATAGGACAACAAATCGGATGTGTTGATATGACCACAAGCAATATTCTGACCATCACTACTTTCGTTCGGAATACCGTTGTTGTTCAAATCGTTGTAGAAAGTTACAGGGCCTGTAGCAGGAATAGTTGCATCACAACGAACACCATTACGATTAGAAGGTGAACTAGAATTACTCATTACAAAACGATTTATAATGTTAGTACCGGTTATATTGGTAGCAACACGAGATGTTTGTTGGCTTCTGTTCAAAGAGTTCAAGAAATCAACCCATTGTGATTGTGAAATTTCATATTTCATGCAGTAAAATGAAGCGAATCCTTTCGGGAACGAGGCTGGTAATGTAAATGCTGCATTAGATGGACTGTTACCAATGGTAGAACTATTATTGCTTGATGTTCCCCACAATGCACCGGGAGCATTATCGATGGTTAAAGCAGCTTCACTTGTTACTTCATACGGAATTGTAGGACCGGTAACTTGCAATGAAGCACCACTCAAAGCTGGTGATGGTGTATTCTTCAACGAAAACTGAGTAGAAGAGATAACTACGTCTACTGTATCGTATCCGTTAGCCCCACCTAAAGTTCCTGTACCATTAAACTTTGCTACTATTTGACCAGAAGATAAACCTGTTGTGTTCCCTCCACCGCTCAATGTTACAATTTTACCTACACTTGCAGCACCCGATAAATTCGTGGCACCACCCGCAGCAACCGGCAATGTTAATGAACCATTGGTGAATGAACCAAATTCAATACTACCACCTGTACCTAAGTAAAAAGCACCAGATGGAACATATACCATTTCAATGGCATAAACTTGAACATCAACCACATCGTTATCGTTAACGCCATTTTGGCCATAATTCCAACGAAGTTCGATGTCGTTATAAGAAACATTACCAACTCCATCGGCTGAACGATACACAAAAGCACCGGCACCAGGGTTAGTAGAAGCATTGAACGAGGCTGATGGATTAACTAAACCAACATCTACCGATGACCCTGTAGCAGCTTGATGACCATTGTTGTTAAGAACAGCATGATTCCAGTCACCACCGTTTACACGATATTTAACAAATACCCAAGCGGCATCCCAATTACTTGGGGCAGATGATGTGCGCCATGAATTTTCCCAACTCAAGTTGAATTTAACCATCGTATAATCGCTGGCCGAATTCCAACCTGTGAGTGATACATTGCTCACTTGAATGTTGTTTGCATAAGTCGCCATGCCGCTAAACAGGCAAAACAATGCAGTAAAGAGTGATTTTAATTTCATAATAGATGTTTTTATTTCCGTTTGTTTCTTTTAAAAATTCCGTCATACCAAATGCCACTCCCGACAAGGGATACCTCGATAAACTTTGTGCAATGATAGTTCATTTTTCATAGTTGCCATAATTTACATGATGTTTATTTGGTTAAATAATTGTTAATAAATGGATTGCGACCAATATTATTCAACTAACATCATAAAATCTTTACAAAGATAAATCCGGTCGGCCTTCTTTTGCAAGTTGGGTTATTAACAAATAGTGAAAAAATAAATTCATTTCGCCATTTTTCACTGTTATTGGCCTTTATGGCAGGTTTTACAGTGGATAACTTTTTATGCCGATTTTAATCCTTTAATTAAATATCGTTTGAACAAGCTATAAAGTGTTGTTCCAAGTAATAAAAATACAAGGCCACTTATCCAATCAATTGATTCAGTAAATACCCATATGCTGATCATACATTGTATTGTGGCATATATCACGGCTATCAATAAATGGGCTTGACCATATTCATTCACCAACAACTGATATAAATGGCGGCGATGAGCTTCGAATATATTTTCTTTTAAATACAAGCGTTGAACTAAAGTTAAAATGGCATCTAAACCGTATAAAGTAAGAAGCAAAATAAACTTTAAGTCGAAAGAAAAGATATTACTAGTCTCCAAAACAATATAATTCACGGTGTTGGTGATTGGTGATACTCGATTAAAAATTAATGCCAATAAAAAAAACACCAACATATACCCTATCGTTATACTTCCTACATCGCCGGCAAAACACTTGGCTTTTTTTCTAAAATTATAAAAACCAAATATCAATATAGCGAGCGATAAATAATTGAGGATAGAACCATTCCAAAAAGATTGATACCAAAACCACTGAAGGGGTAATAAAACCGACAAGGCATATAAACCGGTCATGCCATTGATACCATCCATAAAATTAACGGCATTTAAGCAACCAATGCCAACTATATAGGCGCCTATTACACCCCACCAAGGTAATAACCCAAATAATTGCAACTGATAAAAACAAGCCGTAAAAGCCAAAGTATGAATCAAAAAACGAAATCGGCTGCTGAGTTCCATTCGATCATCGAGGAAACTAATTGTAGCAATCAATAAAACACCAATTGTCATCCAAGGATAGTGAAACCCATGTATGAATTCATAAACAAACCACGACAAGGGAAACAAAACGCCACCACCACGTATGGTGATTTGCGTATGAGACGATCGATCATTGGGTTTATCAATAATATTAAAATAATCGGCCACTTTGAAGTACGCCAACATGATAATAAAAAATCCAACAAATAATAACACAAACTCCAACATCCCTTCTGATTTTAAGATTTTAATACCTGCAAATTTTCTAATACCGGCTTAGGATTCCAATTAATTTCGCGACGAGCTTTTTCGTCGCTGAACGTAAATGAACAGGTAATTTTTTTAATAGTACCCGAATTAACAGGGAATAGACTTACCCGATCGCCAATTTTGCCTAATAAAGCACCTAACCATCCCGGCATAGTAGGAATTCGGCTTACACCGAATATTCGACGCAAACCCTCTTCTAATTCATAAAAAGTAGGATGAATACCATCGGTTAAATTATAAATCCCCGACGTGCGTTTACCGCCCTTTAACCACGTTTGAATTAAATGGGCTACATCATCGGCTAATACGGCACTTTTGTGTGCATCCCCTTTGGCTATTCGCCAATAACGATGGCCTTGTATACCATCTACCATCTTTTTTAAATTACCTAATGGTTGCTTTCCAACAATAAGCGGTAATCGGAGAATTAAATAATCAACCCCCTGTTCCTTACACCAATTTTCAACTAATTGTTCTGCCCGTATTTTACTCAGTGCATAAGGCGACTTCCCCATTAGGGGCGTATTTTCGTCAATATTGATTCCTTGCTCTAAGCCATAAACCGACACTGAACTAATAAACACAAACGCTTTTATCGGATTATCAACAAGCCCTTGTAATAAATTTTCCGTTCCTTGAACATTTACGTTATAGAATTCTTGTTTTTCAGACTCCGTTTTGGGGTAAATATGCGCTTTGCCAGCGGCATGTATAACTACATCCACATCGGCAATTTGAGGTACTTGTTGACTTAAATCAACTTGTAGTGTATTGCTTCCGGCACGCCCAATACTAATTAAACGATGTTCTTCGCCCAAAATTGGCCACATAATTTTACCTAAAAAACCGGAGGCTCCCGTAAATAGTATTTTCATTAGGCTAAAGTTTTTAAATACGTTAAATAACGACGAGCTAAAACATCGGCATTGAATTCATTAAATGCCAATTGGCGGGCATTTTCACCCATCTGCCGAACCACATCCGAATGATCGCTCAAATACATTATGGCATCTGCCATGTCCTCGTATCGATTGGGTGAAACATTGATGCCGCAATGCGTTTCATTGAACATGTTTTTAATCCAACCCGTTGTAGTTTGAATTACCGGAATCCCGGCGGCAAAAGAATCGTATAATTTATTTGGACTACAGGTGTTTTGAACCGGATTATCGAGTGTGGTAAACAAAGTAGCTGTGGCATATTTCAAACATTTAGCCACGTCTTGTTTGGGTTTAATACCCCAGAATTGTACCATATTATTCAATCCATATTCAGCCACCAATGCTTCTATGGAAGCCCTTTCACTGCCTTCCCCTATAAACACGATACCAATGTCTTTACGACCACGAGCCTGTACCAATTTCGCAGCCTCCACAATGTGCCGGGTATTATGAATGAAGCCTAATGAACCAATATGTAAAAACACAAATTTAAATTTGGCATCGAAAGGATTCGCATTTTGTTCGGCATTGGCAAACAAATTCAAATCGGTGGCATGCGGTATTACATGAATTAATTGATTTGGAAAACGTTGCTGAATATGGTCTTTTTGACCCCGCGACGAGGTAATCAGCATGGCTGAATTTTTATAAATTAATTGTTCGAACCAACGACTGATTTTTATTTTAAATGAGCCGCGAATGAAGCCCATTTCTATCCCTCCGTCGGGCCATAAATCACGCACTTCGAACACCAATGGAGCCCGTTTGAACCATTTACCAATAAGTCCCGGAATCCCTATAGTAATTGGCCCTGAACTAGCAATTACAATATCTGAGCTTGTTTTCCAATTGTAATAAGCGCTAACACAGGCAAATTGAATGGCGTTGCGAACTCGCTTCCAAACCGGCATCCTATTATCATCGCCCGAATCAATTACAAGTAAACGAATACCTTCTACCCATTGTTCTGAAACAAAACCTTGTGCCCTTGTATCCGATTTTTCATACGGCGCTGTAATCACCGTCACTTCATGCCCCTCCTGAACCCAGCGTTTGGCGAGTTCATACACACGAGTACTCCAACTTCCTTTGGGTGTTCCAAAATATTGATACAAATATGTAATCTTCATTGGGAGAAAGCTATGAATTTAAGTTTGATCTATGGTCAAAATCGTTTCCCATTGTGCTCGAACTATAGCCCAATCCCATTGTTCGGCTTTAGCGCGGGCATTCGAAGAAAAATCGGCGGAAACCGACGGATTTATAATTTGTTTTATTTGCATAACGGCGGTGTTGGCATCGCCACATGAATATAATAAGCCTTGTTGCTTATGTTCAATAATGGCGGGCACACCACCGGCATTGGTACTAACCACCAACATCCCTAATGCCATGGCTTCCATAACACTCACGGGCGTATTATCGAAATCGGTCGTATTAAGAAATACATCATAGTGCGCCGATAAAGCAATCCAATCTTTTTTATCTAATCGGCCCTTAATTTGAATGGCATCGAATACTCCTTTTTCGCGAGCGTATGCTTCAAAAATAGCCCTAGAACCATCTTTGTCCGGCCCAACCATACATAACGTGGCCTCAGGGCAGGTGGCTTGTAACGCCTTTAAAATATCGACAGCCAAATTGGGGTTATAGGTTTTGTGAAAAGATCGAACCCAAAGCAATCGAGGGTGTGCATTCGTTCTTTTCTTGAACGGATAATTGGCAATGTCGATATAGTTAGGAATCAATATTGTTTGCTCGAACCCGGCTTGTTTGAAGGGTTCGTATAAATAATTGGAGGGGGCAATAATTCGATAGGCCGCGTTGAACGTTAAACGGCATAAACCCGGACTTTTTAATAGCCGATTGGGTAAATCGCCTCCTCGCAATACAGGGATATAGGCCAAATTTAAAACACGGCACCACAAGGCACAGAGAAATGCAAAATAAAACGCAGAACTACTGTAGGTATCAATAATAACCCAATGCGTATTTTTTCGGTGCTTCCATATGCCCAATAGCATATCAAGCAAACGAAGCATTGGATTTTTTTTATCGGAATAAGGTTTAATTTCGGCCAACTCGTTTAGGCGCTCTCCCAATGTTTCTACTGAGGTGGGTGTATAGCCCCATTTCGACAACCGATTACCAATATAAACAATATGTTTGGTCATTCCTATGCTTTAGGCACTAAATTGGCTTGTGGTTTATTAAATGGCCTTGGTTTAAATTCAGCACTTGGGTCGTTTTTAAATACATTACTCGTTAATGGACTAATGGCTAAAAAAACCATAAAACATTGCAACCCAATTTTTTGCCCATTATGAATAGTACCCGCTATATAACTGAACATAAAAATGTAATACACCGATTTTTCATCTAAGGGCAATCGCCTTGCTTTAATACCAACAAAACAAGCAATCACAAAACCAAAATAAATAATACCTCCTAACATGCCATGCTCGGCCAAAGAACGTACAAACTCATTGTGGGCACCCGATTTCTTTCCCCACAAACGCGGCTGACTTACATATTCAAAAAAACCGGAGGTGCCTACTCCTAATGCCGGATTCTCTTGAAAAATTTGAATTCCATAATCCAACAAGACATCGCGATTCCCGGTCCCTTCTTCTTCGAATCGTTCAACCACCTTTTCCCCCGTGATATTCAATACAGTTGAGTAAGCGAAAAATAACATGGGAACAAACACAATGGCCATATAAGTGGAGTTCTTGGCCTTGGAAAATTTGTGCCGATTAAAAAACAAATAGAATGCCGTGTAAGCCCCCAAAAAGTACAATCCACCCCGCGAAAAGGTTAAAGCCGACAAACCGGCTACCAACAACATTTGGGATACGTAAAATATTTTTTGCTTTGAATCGGACTCATTAAAAAACTTATAAAAAAACAAGAATGCGGTAAGCGCCAAATAGAAGCTCAACTGTACCGGGCCCATCCCATTACTGGCCTCAAAATTCGACTCGGAATCGTATTCAATATTGCCCCGCAAGTGGGCACTCAAAATTACCCCCGCCAATAAGGCCCCACTTAATAACAATATTCGTATTATTTTTTCAATAGGTAAAACCACTTTTGTTCGTTTTACCCCCGCATAAACCAACATGGTTAGCGCCAAGGAATTTCCTAAAACGGCACGGTAGTGCATCCATTCGGAATACTCGGTATAACTCACCACCTCAATTACAAAATACACGGCCATTAGCGTGAGTACAGTCCTCAGCTCCGTTACCGTTTGTGTTGCATACTCCCTTAAATAGAGCATCACAAAAATAATGGTACTCAATTCAACAAAGAAGTAGGGCAACGATTTAGCATATGTTCTTAAATAAGGCTGAAGAAAATGCAAAATCATCAGTAATTGAATAGCCTCGGGCAAACGACGTTGCGTAATACGAGAAACCATAAGGCCAATTACAACCGTAACTGCCAATATCAATCCCGCAGCTGGCAAAACACCCAAGCCTAACAAAACACCGGCGCCTTGAAAAAGGATAATGTTACGAAGAAACAGATTATCTTCTTTCGCTTTTTGAACTGAAACTGGTATTGCCGTAGCCATGAAGGACAAAGTTAGGTATAAATATGTTTATTTTTAAGTACTTCCAACATGGAATTCGTCCAAGACTCTAAGGTAAACGATTGGCTGAATGCTCGCCCCTGTTCAATAGCCGAAATCCAACGGCTTGGATTCGACACATAAGAATTCAACACTTCCAGGATGTGTTGAGGGCGCGACAAATCGATGAGCGTACCTCGCAAATCATGCGAGCCCACAAAATAAGGATGCATGCTTACCGAACTCAGCATAGGAACAGCGCCATGAAACATCCCCTCTACCGGCACTTTACCATACCCTTCAATGATAGAAGGTTGTATTACAAAATCGGCCCGTCGATAGTATGCTTGCAACTGAGATTGTGGTATGATGCCCAAAAAATGAACCTGCTCCACTAAATTGTTCTCTTTTACAAAGTCGCGTAAAGTTGCTTCTTCCCGCCCCTGCCCGGCAATAAAAAGTTCAAAAGCAATGCCTTCCTTTTTCATTAAAGTACAAGCCTGCAATAAATAAATATGATTTTTATAAGGAGTCAAAGCCCCAACCGACAAAAGACAAAGTTTACGCACGGATGCCGATTGTTGAATTCGAACTATTTTTTCTTGAACCAAGGTCGATTCTTCTTGCCATTGTGCCAATGAATAAGAAGGACTTATGGTTGGAAAAATTCGAGAATGCCTTACCTCATTATCGTAAACAAATACAGGCCATGGATACCACTTTTCCAATAAAAAACGCTGAAAGCGATACGTGAACGATTCCCCCGCATAGCCATTCCAAGTGCCGGTATAGGTAGCAAAGGCTTTCTTTTTACTCCACAACACATAAAACAAACCGGGAATATTCAAATTATTAGGAAAACGCTGATAGATAATATCTACCCGTTGTCCCAAGGCTTTAAATGACTTAAACCAAACTGGGATGGTTTTAAAAATACCCAATTTGTGTCGCCATGTTTTACCCCCCGCTTGAGGCAAAGGAATAAATTGAATACCGGGATGATTATAATACGATAAGGTGGGTGTGGCTTCCGTGGCCTCCACCACCGGCGTACAAAATACCGTTTCGCTGAAATTCGAGGCCAGGGCATTCATTTGACTGACATACACATGATTGGCCGAACCTATTCGCCCTTGCGCATCTCGCACATGAATACAATCGGAAATAATACCTAGTTTCATCAATTTTGCTCAAAAACGTGAAGATATTGTTGAATCACCTTTTCCCAAGTAAAACGGGAACTCCATGTTTGAGCCGAACCCGAAAATCGGGCATAGTCCATCATTATTGCTTGTATAGCTTCAGCAATTTCATCGGGATTATGAATATCGTTAACTAAATAGCCTGAACGACCATGATCGATGGCATCTCGAATGCCGCTATTTTTACTACCAATAGCCGGCAAGCCTAAACTCATGGCTTCTAATATAGCAATGCCAAAACCTTCAATATCGCCATTGGGCAAAGTTTCACTCAACATGGCAAATACATGCGATTCGTTCAAGAGTTGAATGAGTTCGGGGGTTTCGGGACTTACCACAAAGCGAACCTGATGTTCCACCTTGAGTTCTTTGGCCAAGGCTTGCAGTTCGGGCATGGTATTGGGCAAACCGGCTACTACGTATTCTACCTCCTTAAAATATTGGTTCAAGGTTGGCAAGGCCGAAATAATATTGTGCTGGCCTTTACGCGGGTGCATACCGCCTACGGTTATAATGCGGCAAGTTCCTGTTTCGGGCATTGGCCTTACGGCAGAAGTTGTATCAACCTGAGCCAAATGAAAGCCATTATTAATAACGAAATGAGGTTGATTCACTACATGCGGATAGGCTTTCAACAAGAACGCTTCGGTGAAGGAAGAAACGGATACCAATGCATCCATTTTCATTAGGCCCCGGTTAAACCACCAGCGCTTCATGCCTTGTTGTTGAATTTCACTGCCATGAATAACAGCCCACGCTTTTTTCTTATGAAGTCCCATTGCGGCTAACCAAACAGAAAATTTACCGGAGAAAACTACATCCGACGATTCTTCGTTTAATAATTGACGATACGCTTTTAATCGGGCATTATACGTAGCAAAAGCACTTCCATGCCGAGGCACCATGGTAATTTGAAGGGCCTTATTTTCGGCTATAAACCGTTGGTACTGTTCTTCCGAATCGGCACGTTGATTCGTTAACACACGTACCTTGTAGCCATGCTTCACTAAATACACCGCCAAATTATAGGCATGATTTCCAATACCACCGGGCAAAGGTGGGAACTCGGAAGTAACTATTAAAATCGACTTATTCATCATGCAATAACTGAGAGGGGGTGATGAATTCGAATTCGTCTTTCTTTTGGAGAAAATATTGTATGAACCGTTCGAAATTGGCCTTCGATTCGGTTTTGTTTTCCTTCGACAGCATTAAAGGATGCGCACTAATGGTATACGTTGGGGCTTCATGCTGACCAATATAATCGATGATGCGTTGGTCGAAACCTACATAATGATTTTCAAGAATAAGCAGTCCTTTATATTGTCGAACCCGACCGGTTAAAGGCCTTGGGGAAATTTTCAAGCGATTAGCCAACGATTTATTCGAAATACGAATCCAACGATAACCATGTTTCTTCGCCAAGCGAAACAAGCGCCCATTATCGGCCATTTTAAACCAAGGGAAAATACCCCGATCGCCCAAACTGATATTCCCATCGGCCAACCAGGTCATGGGTCTGTTAAACGGCGGCACCAAACCATGCACCGGTTGACATTCATGAATGGCTTGCTGTAAGGCATAGCGGCTACGTTGTAAACTCAAATCGATTTGTGCTTCCTGAAAAATGGGTATCCATTCATGACGCCAAGTATGCGAAGCAATTTCATGCCCCTCCTTGGCTAATTCGTCAATCAAGTCGGGAAACATCAACGGATACGGACCCGGTTCGGCTGAAAGCCCGGTTACAGCAAATGTATTTTTAATGCCGGCATCGTTCAAATAGTGAATCAAATAACGTACATTATCTAATTCTTCATCGAAACGAGCAGCATTGAATTTATAGGGAAAACTGGAATTCAATTGGCCTATTGGCCCATCAAAATCCCAAATAATCATAATCTTCTTTTTCTGATTATATGTTTTCATCCGAATCTAAATAAGAATAATAAAATTGTTTATCCTTCAGCGACTCCTTAAGCGTTTGGTTTTCTGTATGATAAACAATGCTGGTATTTGTTTTGAACGGTATAAATCCGTAACGAAACATCCATTTAGGTTGATTGGGTTCATTCACCATAAAACGGATAACACTTATCTCACGCAGACCATGCGTTTTAAGAACATGCCGAATGATCGCCTTAAATGCAGAAAACGATTTGGTGTGATAATCGCAAATGAAGTAAACCGACTTCATTTTAAATCCGGCATAATAATTGCCGTTCTCATCGGAATAGGTTGAAATAGCCGGATAATAATTTTTGAAGGCATTAAATCGCCATGCTTGAAATTCCGGTGTCAAGAAACCATAAACTTCGTTTGCTTTCTTTGAAGCATGATAGCGTTCAGCAAAGTTTGATACAGTAATCGGCTTAAACTTAGAACTCCCGAATAAAGCACGACAATAACTCACGTAAAAAAAGGGGTTGGGAATCCATTTGAGGGCTTCAATTGTTTTCTTTTTCAATTTCAACACCTCATACAAATTTTTAGGAAACGATACCTTCCATGAACCTTGCATAAATTCATACCCGGTTCGGGCTAAGGATTTTGTTGCCGCAGGACTAGGCGCACTGCCAAACGTAATAATTTTTTGTTGCTGGGCATAGGTATAAATCATTTGCGCAATCCCTTTCCCTCGATAATCGTGATCTACCATGATATCGCAAGTCCATTGTGATGGATATACCTCACCATTGATGTAGACATCAAAAGGCACATAACCGGTTAAACCAATCACCTTGCCGTTGTCTACAGCCAAAATCATTCCGGTTAAAGGCGCCGGCGATTGTCCTCTAAATTTCCAATATACATATTCAGGAATTCGGGCTCGTTCTCGTTTCCAAAACTTACGCACAAATTCTTGATGTGCTATTTCATATTGGGGACTATACGGCGTTATTATAATCGACATGATTTACAATTTTTCAATCTTGGCCCCTTCTTGACATTTAATAGAAGCTAAACGCCAACTGCGAATAACCGAAATCGACATTAAAGGCAATGTGATGATTCCAAATATAGTACCTAGCACCAACATGGCTTTATTATTCTTAAACCGATAAGGCACTATGGATGGCATTAGGGCCAATACAATATTCCGACGTGCCGCGGCATTCCCGAAATACGAACGCAACAAATAGAGAACACTGGGAATTGGGCGAGGGGCAAAAAAGTTTTTGGGGCGCCAAGCATCCCAAGACCCCATTTGACGCAAACCACCTTCGCTCACTTTTAAATGAACGCGTTTCGCTTTGGGATTGCTAATATTTTTAAAGCCGGCCAAATAAGCCCGCAAGCCAAATTCGCCATCGCCCATGCGTTGTTTTTCAAATTGACGGTCGAATAAGCCAATTTGTTCGAAAACCGAACGATGCAACATCACATTGCCGGTATCAATTTGGTCGCTCCAGCGGAAGAAACTGTAATGTGAAGGAACAGCGGCACCAACCACGGCAATACTCACACCACTGGAAATAGCACATTGAAAATAATCGAGGCATTTCAAATGTTGTTCCACCCAATCAGCCTCTACTAAAGAATCATCGTCGTAAAGCAGAATATAATTGCCTTTGGCCCGTTGAATAGCGGTATTACGGGCCAACCACAAAGCCTTCTCTTCTTGATGCCATGCTTGAATAGGCTGTGTTCGTCCGGTATACAGTTCAGGGCGATAGGGCTCACTTTGATCGACCACCAATACTTCAATATTGGGATAGGTTTGTTTATCCATATCCACCAATACATCCTCTAAATATTTATACCGATTTAAGGTAGGAATGATGACCGATACCAAGGGCTTTTCTTGAACCAAAAGCGATTCGAACTTTTCGAAATCGTGCACAAACGCTTCTTTCGTTGCGTTTACTTTCTTGATGTTTCGCGCAGCCCATACCCCATGAATTTCTCGAAGCGGATTTTTCAATTCTAATATGCGCAACAAGGCCACCACATAAGTCCAAACCGGATTATAAAAGCGTTTGATGAATCGATATTGATCGGCCAAAGGCACGGAACCGGAATCGTTGAGTGCCCATTCGGTATTATGGGCAATAACGCCCTTCGACCATAACTGATAAGCCGCATCCCATTTTTGAGCCATGGGAGAACGGTAAGCATTACTTGGAATTACAAACGATTTCCATGCTTCGGGCACCTTATCGATATCTAACCAATACGGAATTTGGCCTTGTTTTGGCTTTAAATTAAAATACCAAGAGGGCCGAATATATTGAATCAATTCAATCATGAATTCGAAGCAATTTTACGCAACATGCCCGGCAAACTCAAATCGTTGAGCCAAATGGAACGATTCGCTTCTTGTAATGCCTTTAAGGATTCGGGGGTATGTTGCTGATGAAATTGAAGGATTTTTTCGGCTATTTTTTCCCGTTCGTGCCACTCTACCCATACCACGTGTTGCTTCCAAGGAATTTGGTCTTCAAAAGGCAATAAACAATTGGTATTTACAAAAACAGGAATACGCCCCATGAGGAGTGTTTGATAAAAACGTACCGAGAAATTACCACCGCCACGAATACAAACCACATATTGCGATTCACGCAAATTCTCGTAGTATTCCAAGGTAGTTTTTTCGCGTTCTTCGGCGGTATTAGCCCCTCCCCGATAATGTTCACGATAAATAAATCGGGTATCAATTTGGGTATTGGCTTCTAACGACTTCAACAATTGGGCCCGTTCAAAACCTGAGGCAAACAAGGGCTCATAATCGGTACGAAACGGATTTTTAATGAATCGACGCCAATTTTCTTTCAAGAATTTAATATGCTCTTTAAAGGCCTTACTTTTCGACAAGGTAGCTTGCCCGCAAAACCCAACCACCGGGCGTTCTTGATAAGGCACCGTAGCAATATCGTTGGTTTTGAACAAGCGAATCATATGATCGCTGAGTGAGGATGGGAATGAACGATTGTTGGCATCCAACTGATTACGAAAACCACCCATTCGGAAATAAATAATGTGCGACAAAGGCGGGAACTTCTCTCCAAAATCGCCGGCAATATAGGCATAGCCTTTAATATTCCGTTGAGCACAAAGTGCGTTCATGGTTTCCAACAAAGCCCAATAACCTTTTTTGAAATAATAATTGATGGTTCGTGGAAAGAAAATAGCATCGGCTTTTTCGGGAGAATCGCACAAGGTAAAATCGGATGGATTTAGCCCCCATTTCATTTTCAATTCCGATGAATCGCACCAAGCATTGTTTTGCCAAAAAGGGCGAGTAAACAAGAACAATTCTTTTTCATGACATTGTCCTTGGTGCATATCGGGAATATAAATAGTCATTTATGGCCGAATTAATTCAAAGAAGTAATTTGAATTGTAAAAGATTTCGAAACGTTCGCTGTAGCGAATACGGCGTAACCCGTTTTGTTTAATATGATAAATTCGAAACTTAGGCAACATTTGCTGATAAGTATATAAAGAACTGCCCATTTTAATACTTTGCATACTGCCATGTTCCAATTGAATATAATTGACTTTATGTTGTGCAATTAATTCGGTGGCGCCTTTCAACACTTCCCCTTCAAAGCCTTCGGTATCCACTTTTAAAAAGTCGATATGCGTAATTTGATGTTCTTGGCAGAAGGTATCTAAGCGCATCACCTGCACATCTACCTTTTGTTGATTGGGTTTCTCGTTTAAACTCACTAAACTACTACCCACCGACCCTGAATTATTCTGATACAAACTCATGATACCGGCTTCGTTCCCAAAGGCAATATTAAACACCTTCACATTGGCATGACCATTGGCCGTTTTTAATAATTGCGTATGGGCAACAGGGTCGGGTTCGAAACAGTAAAACTGTACATTCCGACCGGAGAAACGTTTCAACAAATGTTTCAAATATTGGCCATTGTTCGAACCAACATCAAAAATCACCAAATCGCCTTTTTCTTTTTCGGCAATATAATCGAGTACACTCAATTCGCCCGAATCTTCGGGTTTATTGGCCGAACCATAGTTCATGCCTTTCAAACTGAATTTATGCAAGGCCTCAAAAAAACCTTGGGTTTGGCGAACAGCCATCCACTTAAACAAGGTGTTCTGAAGTTTTCGTTTAATTTTTTTCATACAAATATGTTAGTTCTGAATCCCCACGGAACCTGTCGTTTCAAATCGCGGCTAAAATTGCTTAATTTTCTTCATAAAAACGAATGAATTGTTGTTTTTGTACCAACAAATTGAATTGTTCTTGAACACGCGTTATGGCCTTTTGGCGAATAAGTTGTTTCTCCGATTCATTCATTTGAATAATTTGGCGAATGGTTTCGGCCAATTCCGGTGCATTACGCCGTGGCACTACCCAGCCGGTTTCTTGATGTATAACGTTCTCCATTAAAGCCGGATTATCGCTCACCACACATAAACACCCCATGGCTTGCGCCTCTAAAACACTATTACAAAAACCTTCATCGAGGCTATACATAATAAAAACATCGGCTTCGGCCAGGGCTGTATTAATGGCTTCATGCGATTTTTTACCATGAAAAATAACTTGTTCATGAAGGCCCAACTGATGTACTCCAAAATAGAGTCGCTTATATTCTTCTCCTTCACCTATAAGATGATACTCTACCGCTATGCCTTGTTTTTTCAAGTAATGCACTGCTTCAATAATGTATTCGATGCCTTTGATCCAATGCAAACGAGCTACTGTTATTAGTTTGATAGGTGTTTGGGGCTTCCTGATTAATTGCGCTTGAAAAAAATGAGTGTCAATAGCCGGAGTTATAATACGGACTGATTTTTGTTCGGCATTGAAACCCAAATTTTTGGCTAATGATAGCAAATAATGTGAAATAGTATGCAATCGGTCGATGCGCTTCCATAACAAAGTATAACACCCCGGATGCTCCAAGGGATAAACATGTAAATCGGAACCACGAACACTCACCGCCATTTTAGCGCCAATGGCGGCGGCTGTATTTTCTCGTCCAATACCAATACTGGCAAAACCGAAATGCAACCAATCGAGCTTTTCATTCAATATATGGGCACTGGTGAGCAGCGATGTCCAATTCTTTTTTAACGAAAAGCCATCTTGTTGGTTTGCCCGAAATAAGGTCCATGCCCGCCATGGATTGGTCAACAAGCGCCATAGAACCAACAACCAAGCCATGGGGCCGGCAGTGGCCGAAAAACCTATTTTAACCGGACAAGCATCGAATTGTCCTTTTTGTTTATCCACCAACAAAACCACCTCATACCCTTGTTCTTTCAGAATACGAATTTTGTTTCGAAAGAAAGTTTCCGAATAAGGAGGGGTAGCCGCTAGCACTAATCCGATGCGCATGCGTTAAGCGTTTTTTTGTTTAAGGTGGCGAGAAAATAAGCTCAAGGTCAACAACATAGAAACAGCATGGGCATAGTATACCGGATTTTCGTTTTGAAAACGGGCATACATGGTTTTAACCACATCGGTGGGCACCCATTCATTCATCGTTTTTTCGTGGAATAAGCGTTCTTGAAGGGCCTTCTCGTTGGTATCTCCCACAAATTGCAATTCCCAATTTCGTTGTACGAATTGTTTCGATTGCAACATGGTTTTTATGCGTTGCATAGCCCTATAGGGCAAGGTGCGCCAAGGGGTTCGTTTATGGTAATTATACAAATTAAATGGTCGGTATTCTTGCCATTCAATACGCGCCAATTCGGGGGCATATTGCTTCAAATATTCAATTTGAATTTTTCGTTTCGATAATAATTCTTCGGGCAAGGTGCAAATGAATTCGCACATGGCATTATCGAAATAAGGCAAAGCAATTGGCTTACTTTTTTCGAATACCGATAAATTCACGGTTGTCCAACGATGAGCCCAATGCATACTTTTAAATGCCCTAAGGCGAGTATTGGCATTATTTTCAATTGGAATTTCGTGGAGTAATTCCGCAATTCGCTCACGCAAATAAGTTTTAAAGTCGCCGGCTAAACCCCAAGCTTCCCAGAGGGCAGACCCTAATTCCATGCCCCCCATTTTAACTAATTTCTTAATTAATACATCCACTTGTTGTTCGAAGGGCAATTCATTATCAACCCGCATATTATCGAACAATACATCGCCCCAATGCCCTAATAGAAACACATCGCCCCATGCGGCATATTGTTTAGAAAACGCCATTTGTCGGCCATGGGTAAATTCAGAATAACAAGCATTGATTTGAGCATGTTCATCGATTGTAGGCCACAAATAGCCCCGAGGAATACTGAGTTGCTGTAGGGGAAATCCTTCAGCATCGGCAATTTGTTTGGCATAATAGGTTTCATCAACTCCACCTTCAAAAGAATAACTATAGGCTTGTACATCAGCCCCGGCATGTTTTAAGCCGGCTGCCAAAGACCTTGAATCGAGTCCACCCGACAACGGCAAAATCACCTTTTTATTCCCAACCGCTTCTTGAATAAGCCGGTCGAATAAGGTTTTGAATTCGGCGGTAGCATCGGCTAAAGAAATTGCACGAGGGGTATTATGCCAGTGAAAATAAGGGGTGGCGGAAACAATCTTTTGGCCATCCAACAGATAATCGTGTGCCGGCTTCAATGCTTTTAAACCTTTGTAATATGTATCCTCGCCGAGAAAAAAACCAATGGCCGTAAAAACACAAATGGCTTTAAGATCCATAGTATCTTCTACGCCTATTCGGGTTACATGCGATGGAATAATGGGAGTTCTAACTTGATTCATAAATCGATTTCGCGTCAACTAGTTTATTGTGATACTGCCGGTTTCTTGAACCATTTAGATTTTGCATAAATCATAAGTGGTTTTTCAAAATATTGAAACAGAAGAGCCCCGATACCAAACATAAGAACTATAACAATTAATGGCACTAAAAAATCGAACGTTCCATGGTAGCCTATTTTATTAATTATAACTACACCAATATTTTGGTGAATTAAATAACTCATATAACTGGCTTCGCCAAGATAAACACCCCAAGTCCACCAATATCCCTTAGGCATTATTTGCTTCGACCCAAAATAAATAAACGCGTAAAAGAGAGCAACCACAAGTATATATACCAGGCGCGTAATCATGTCGTCGGAATAAAATTTCAGTCCCAATAACAATAGTATAAAAATCATGGCATGGTAATGCCAATATTTCATGCCAAACGGATTGTCTTTACTGAACAATTCTTTATAAATCACCCCCATTGCGAATAAATGGAGGTATAAAAACAAGTTGAACATTTTATTAAATTCACCCATCCAAGGTAGTGAGAAGGCCACAATTAAAGAAACGGCAAAAAGAACATAAAGAAGATAATGTTGCACTTTAACAGACCGAAGAAAAAAATAAAGGACAGCTGCAAAAAAATAAAATTGGACTTCCACCCATAGGCTCCAATAAGAACCATCGAGATAACTCAACCCATTATTAATTAAATTTTTCCCCAAGAAAGTCCATGAATATAACAAATTAGGCCATTCCTTAGAAGCGGGGAAAATATTTTTAGTGTCAAATAAATACATCACCATAAAAGTGATGGATGAAACTAATACCATAGAAGGCCATAAACGTAGGATTCTTTTTTTGGTAAAATCGAGCGCATTGATTGATTTTTCCAACGTCATAGAAATAACAAAGCCCGATATGATAAAAAAGAAGTGAACGCCTAATCGCCCCCATAAAAAATAATCGTATTTATTTTCATAGGGGTACAAATTATATTGATTAAACGGGGTCGTCCAACGTGAAAAGTAGTGAAAAAACATCACTATTAAAATGGCAACGAAGCGATAAAAATCAAGTATTTCCAGTCGTTTTTGTTTCATACGATTGTTTAAACGGCATTATAAAGTTGAATCATTTGCTGAACCAATAATTCAGCGGTATGATGCAACTCAATATGTTGTCGGGCTTTAGTGGTCATACCATAATAAGCTTCGGGTTCCAAGGCAATGGCTTGTTCTAAGCAATCAACCATGGCATTCACGTTGCGGAGTGGAAAAACAAACCCTGAAACTTGATGTTCAATGGCTTCTTCCATACCGCCACAATTACTGCTTACCACCAAGGTGCCAAGGGCCATGGCTTCCAAAACCACATTCGCAATGCCTTCTTCTACCGAAGGAAGCAGTAAAATATCGGCATTCATCATGGTGGCTTTCACCTCCTCGAAGGGAACGCGTTGTTTGATGATAATATTATCCTGCAAATTGAGTTGGGCAATATGGTGTATATGTTCGGTGGCCATCCCTCCAATGATAGTATACTCAACCGAATACCCTTTTTGTTTCAAGGCGTTAATCGCATCGATGGCATAACGATACCCTTTCTTCCAATGCGCACGTCCAACCGACAATATTTTGATTATTGCGCCTTGTTTTTTTGTTGGTTGATTAGGCCATGGAAAATCGTTCAGGGGCAAGCCACTGTATATAACCTTTATTCTTTCGGGCGAAGCCCCATATAAAGACGCTTCACGCCCTATGGCTTTCGAAACGGCATGAAAAGCGTCAACTTGCGGGAAATAACGTTGATAGGCTTCAGCCAATTTCAGGTCGAATAATGGCGAATAATTAATATGGGCCCCACGCAAACTAAGCATCATTTTAATGCCGAAATATTGTTTCAAAAAGAACCATTCTTCGGTACCTACCGCCCATTGCAAGTGAAAAATATCGGGCTTATACAACAGAACGGGCAAGTGTTTTTGCCAAGCTTTCCAAGCAGCTGCCGAGGCCCACGGCCATTGATGCTGTACTTGTTTATAGTAGGCCTGAACATCGCTACGATGGAACAAGACAGCCTTGAACCAACGCCCTACAAACTGAAGATGCCCGGGCAAACCACGTTTGGTTTCATAAATATGAATATGACGGTGAGCCGGTGGTGGCTTTCCATTATCCGGACCGAATACCAAGACGTCAATACCTTGTTCTGCCAAGCCCATCATGAGTCGACGAATAAAGGTTGGTGCTTGAATTCCTCCGCTGTAAATAGCCACTTTCATATTAAATCAGGTCGTTGGCTTTAGCCCATTTTTGCCACGCATACATATGCCAAATTCCCCAGGCATTGCCCTTTTTATGATTAAAGAAATCGAGCACTTGTTTGCGTAGTGCTTCATGCTGCATGTGTTTTGCCCCATAAATTGGTCGATCGATTAGGTAATCGATAATATCGTTCTTAAGTTGATGATGCATCCATTGTTCAATGGGAACACTGAATCCTCGCTTCTTTGTTTGTATAATACTTTTAGGAACGAATTCCGATAAACATTCTTTTAGCAGGTATTTTGTTTGTGTATGGCTAATCCCTAACTGAGGTTGAATTTTCAAGGCAAATGAAATTACTTTTTCATCAAGAAAAGGAACTCGAACTTCAAGACTATTCGCCATACTCATTAAATCGACCTTGCGCAAAACGCGTTGCATATGGGCATAAAATTCATTCTTACGCAGATATTGCAAGGTAGGTTCTGCGTCAGCGGTATCGCATACATAATCCTGTTTCAATTCTTCCGAAAAATCAACTTTGGGAAAAATAGCTTGCGTATGCCGATTATGGATATGTTTGTGAATATTCATATCCCCAATGTTTTCTACCACATCGAGGGCATGGGTTAGGTTAGGTTTGAATCGGCGTAACAAGGGCATGGCTAATTTTCGTAAACGCAACGGCCAATTAAAATAGTGGGCTTGTTGTGAAAAGTATAGAAACCTCGGATAACCCCAAAATAGTTCATCGCCCCCATCGCCTGAAAGCATTACGGTTGCATATTTTCGGGCCCTTTTGGTAATGAGGTATGTAGGAATACTGCTATAATCGCCCATGGGTTCCGGAATGTGCTGAAAATGTTCATCAACCACCTGTACCAATTCGTCTTCGGTGAACGATTCTATAATTTGTTTCACGTTCAATTGCTCCGCATAACGTTTGGCAATTTCCGATTCATTGAATTTTTTATCGTCTACTTTAACCGTAAAGGCTTCAATTCGGTTGTATTGTTTTACGGCATGTGCTGTTATCAGTGGACTGTCAATGCCACCACTTAAGAAGGTAGCCACCGGCACATCGGCATGCAATTGCGATTTTACAACTTGTTGTAAAATCGAATTGGTTTGCGCGGGCATATCGGCATTGGTTTCAAAATTGATTGGATTTTCCTGCCATTGATAATACAACGATTTAGTTTCCAATTGGCAAGACACATTATCCCACACCAAATACTCGCCGGGTTTGAGTTGCCAAATATCTTGAAAAACTGTATTGGGCGCATGTTGATAGCCGAACGCGAAATACTCCCTCATAATTTCGGGGCGCAAATTCAACTTACGCTGGTATAAAGCATGTTTAAATACCTGATTGAATTGAGAACCAAAAATCAAGGTATTATTTCGAATGCCGTAATACAAGGGTTTAATACCGGCAAAATCGCGCCCCAAATACAATTTCCCGGTAGGAATATGATAAAGGCTAATAGCGAACATCCCGTTTAAGCGCTTAATTCCTTCCACAAAACCCAAGGACAGAAAAACTTCCAATACAACCTCGGTATCGGTACCGGAACGTAAGGGTGGTGAACCTATTTGCGCATGAAGTTCTTTATAATTGTACACTTCGCCATTCATAAGCATTACCCAATGGCCATCGCGACTCAACATGGGTTGATTCCCGGCCATGGATAAATCTAATATCGCCAATCGTTTAAAACCAAAACGAAAACGTTGTTCATCGGAATGGTAACCATCCATATCCGGACCTCGTTGATGCATTAATTGCCGCAAATCAAAAAATTGTTCCTTAGAACCCATTTGCGAACCAACTTCACCAATTATGCCACACATAAATAAAATTTAAAATACAACCCTTATTTGCGTTTCAAGCGCAATTGAAAAGGCGCTATACTTTTCAACAAAATAAGGCTATTTTGGTAAAAATCCAAATTAAACCAACGTAAGCCCAAAACAAAAGAAACCCCAAATACAGCAACCAAGAACGGCCATGGAATTGCCAAGAGCTGCAGTAATAAAATTAGCCCACTACTAAACAAACAAGCATACAGAATTGGACTAAAAGAATAATAGAATTCTATAAAGCGTATTTCCGTCAGTTGATTCGATTTATAAAAATGGAATAAAGAGGCCGCGTTGCGTAAAACCATTACCACAACACATGTAGTTATTAAACCATACAATGAACCAAAATAAACCGCCAATAAAAAAATGGGGGTAAAAGTTAAATTGAAATATAAGGAAATATGGGGTTTCCCCAAGGCTCCATATAAACTAGCCGATGGACTGCTAATGGTTCGCCACACCGCAAAACCGCAAAGAATTTGAAATGGCAAAATTGCCGCAGTCCACTTCTCGCCGTACAACAGCAAAATTATATCGTTGGCAAAAAGAATCATTACCGTAAACGCCGGGAAAAATACTAAGGCTATTACCTGAATCATTTTTAAAAAATGTGACCGTACAACACTTAAATTTTTCTGGTGTTGCGAAAGAACGGGCAAGGTAATTGTGGTAATAATGGGCAACAAATGGGAACTTAAAATATGGGCCAACTTATAGGCAATATCGTAAATTCCTAATGCTTCCATCCCTAACAACTTCCCCACAATAAAGGTATCGCCTTCGTTGGCGAATTTATTCATGGCTGTTGCCCCAATCATATGCTTGGTGTATCCAAAAATTTGTTTCCAATATTTGGTATCAAGCGTACGCAAGGAAGGTCTAAAACCTGAGCGCCAAAATAAAACAATACACAATACCGGAATAACCATCAAGTTAGGCACCACTAAACTATATACACCCAAACCGGCATAAGCGCAAACCACCGAGGTGAGTTGCCCAATAGTGCCAAATATGGTTTGAATAGTCACCATTGGCTTAAAGTCGAGCGACTTCCTAAAAATACTAATAGGAATGCTATTCATGGCACTGAAAACAAAGCCGGTAAGTAACATCCAAATTAAATGCTTTATTCGTGGGTCATCAAATTGGTTGGCCCAAAAGGGACTTAATAGAATTACAATTAAAGCAACCGTAAGAACCAATACAAAGTTGAGCCAAAAAGCAGCATTTAACACACGTTTACGATCATCGCCATTATAGTATATCACATACTCGCCTATACCACTAATGGCCAATACTTGTATGAAATTGATCAGATTAGAGGAAATAACTACCAACCCAAAGTCCGATTTATCGATGGTTCTGGCCAAATAAGCCATCACCCCTAAATTCACCAAGGCTCCCCATCCCTTTCGGAACAACATTAATGAACCGGCTTTCCCGGCTTTTTGAGTTAAACTCATTACAATTTAGAAAAACGAATTTAGCGATTCTATTTTAATTCACAACATGGCTTCGCCATCGTCGGTCACAACCAACTTCAGCACAAATCAATATTAGGTTATATTTATTCTTTTTAAAATACCATAAAGGTAAAAATTGAGCAGTTGGCGATATAATTTAGTTATGTTTCAAACAACGCCAACTGAACCAATCAATTTAACGAGGCAACACTTCTGTTTCTACATATAACTTAACCCAAAAATCTGAACCTGCCCTCATAAATTACCCTGCGCAAATATACCCAAATTGCCTTAAGAATGTTATACCAAATTAAAAAAGATAACAATAAGTAAATAATTGATTATCAATCATTTAGCCCTTTTTATGTAGTTCCTTTGGGCCTAAACCAACCTTGACTAACAGAAATGGCCAATTGCCAAAACAACCCTCTTATAAAATCGTATTCAACGTGGAGTACTTTCCTGTAATATTCAACAAAAGTCACTTCACTGCGAAGCGTTTTACGAACTTTTATATATTTTTTTAAATAGGGCGTCGCCAAATCGTCTTTGGCCTTGGCATAACAGCAATATAAGGTGGCGTAGACTTGTTTCAATTTCAAATGACAAGCTTTTTTACCGGCAGGATCGGTGACAATTTTTTCAAAAAAAGTAATACATTCCTCTGTAAACAACGATTTATTTTGACGATTCCACGTTGTAAATACCCCCACATTGATTCGATATGTTGACGTAACGTCATCGAGGTATTTAATTTTACCATGCAAGGCCGTTACCAAAAACAAATATTGGTCGTAATAATGCGAGGTTAAATTCCAAATTAGCTGCCCATCAATACTCAACACGTTGCGTCGGTATACAAAACTGACCGAGTGAATCATACTTTTTGTAACCAAGTCGGCAAAAGTGACCGTATGGTGTTCCGGAGTAACCTTATTGGAATACCCAACTGTTTGTCCACTGTAATCTACATATTTTACTTTGGTATGCGTGCCGGCATAATCGGGGTTCGCTTCTAAAAATTGGACTTGTTTTTCTAATTTTAAGGGGTCGTGCCAAAAGTCATCGCCTTCACAATTGGCAATGTACTTACCACGTCGGCATGCATGAATATCGTTTTCAATTTTTTGAATATTCACGGAGTAAATATTCTCTTTTTGTGTAATTAGACGAATTAAACGGGGGTATTTTGCGGCATATTCATTTAAAATTTCGGAAGTGCCATCGGTCGAAGCATCATCGTGAATGACAATCTCTACCCGAAAAGTGGTTTTTTGTTTAAGTAAATGATCTAAACACGTTGCTATATACGGCTTATGATTATATACCAAACTGCTGATACTCACTAGGGGCAATGTGGCATCGTCCCAAATTTGTTCCGCTATTGGAATAGGTTGATTTAAGGGGCTATATTGATAATTTTCTTCTATTTGCGTTCTCATAGATTAGCCTCTCCTCTTCCTTACCATTTTACAAGTATAAAAGTACGGTTTACCTTGTTTACCAAAAGACATCTTTCATAAAATTTAATCGCCAAAAAAAGCATATTCACCGCTACAAGATTGGAATATTTGCGTTATTTCTTGAAAATCTTTCGGAGAAATTTCAAATTCCGTTTCGATTTACAAAGGGCCAAATCGTAATCGGGCCAATGAGGAACTTGAATATTGAAATATGTTGAATCTAAATGGTTGGCTTTTTGTTCAAAGTCGCTAGCCCCGGCCACAAAGGTTGAAGCCAACGCATCATTACCCACATTTTGAATCAAATTGACCGAAGGGGTTAATACTTTTTTTTCGGCTAAGAATAAAGACCATTGTAATTGAACATCCCAAGTATGTAATTTTCCCGTTTCCACATCGCGCAACAAACGACGCCTCAATTTATAAATATCAAAATTCCGCCAAAGCAAAAACACACGAATAGCCTGCCACCAAGAAATAGTTTTAATATCCGGGTTGTATAAAGGTTGGAACTTATGCGACCATGAAGCCCAGCCCCAGGGGTTGAATATATAATTGGTAAACGGACCTTGAACCTTATGTTTTGCTTCAAACGAAGCTACTTTCTTATAAAAACCGTTAATAGCTACAATATCTTCTCTATCGAAAAATTGCGACAGGTAAAAGGAACAATAATCAAAAAAAGAAGCATCGGGAACGGTGTCATCCTCTAACACAATAGCGGCAGGCGCTTCGCTAAAAAGGCGATGCAATCCGGTTCTAAAACGCTTGTTTAACCCACCATGAATTGGCAATGCATCTACTACCACCGTAAAGGGTACATTGTGCAATAAACGCATACAAACGGACTTGACTTGGTCAATTTCTTGTTGTTCTATCGGGTTTCGAGGGCCATCGAAAAATAAAAAAAGTTGTGTTGGGCCATAAGCAATTACCTGCTTCAGTATGGCTTCTATATTGGCCTCCCGTCGCCACATAAACATTCCTACCGCATATTTATTGGAATTATACATGGATTATTCGAGTTCAATATCTTGTAAAAAACGATGGATGGTTGGAATATCATTGAACATTAATACATCAATCATCGATAAGCCGGGTACAAAAGGGGCTTTAAATTGATTATAGACATGGGTTGTAGGCGAAATAAAATGCAGTTGAATTCCTTGCGTTTGAAAATAGTCTTTGTGGTATAATTCTTTTCCGCCAATAGCATTAACATAATTGACTTTCCCGAAATGTTTAATGAGTGCAATCAAACGGTCGGTTTTATCGGATGCCGTTCGATTGACATTTAATTCGGAAGAACGGCAAGCCTGAAGGGGCCATTGCAAGTATTGAAAAACTTGACGAATACTTTGTTCTGCTATTTCAGCAATGTACTGCGATGGATAATTTAAAACATCGTGAATTAATGCCGATACCGGCGCATAATAAGGGGCTTTGGCATAGGTATGGTAAAGTGTTTTCTGCAAGGAAGCCACCTCATATTCTTTTCTAAAAAGGAGCACTTCGTTGATGCGTTTGTTTGAACTGGCATCAACTAACGATAATCGGAATGGCTTTGCTGTTTGCTGATGCAACACTTGATTTCGGTTAATCCAACCGCCTTTTATAAATTGTACATCATCGTAAAAAACCACTTGTTCCACACAAGCCATTAATTTATAATAACTTAAATTGGGAAACAAATAAGGTTGCATCACGGCCAATGAAGAAAGTATCACGGTTGCTACTTAAAGGTTAGTGTTAAGGGAACTATACTTCGTTCGGCTTCTAGTACCTGCTCTTGCCCCACAACGAATCCAAACATACGATGCAATTGGATTAATTCAACATGACGAGGATCAACCTCGGCTTGAATACCCGAACTACCTTTCGATTTACAATATGCAATAACCATTTGCTCCAAAGGTAATGCAGCCATCCGATTTCGAAATTCTTTCCGAATGGCCAACATAGTCCAAAAACTAAATCCCGGCGCCGAATTAACGTAACAAGCGGCAAAACCAATCAATGTATCGCCTTCGTAAACCAACCAACATACGGCCTTTTGGGCTAATTTGGCTGCATAATTAGGCAAGGAAACCCACTCGGAAAGTGGAGGCACAAAATCATCGTTAACGGCTTCTAACAAACCCAATAATTTCGATTCTATTTGCGAATCACATTCATGAACATCAAAATGCAATGGCGTCATGATAATCGTTTTGATTTGAAACGGTCGGTCATTAAAGGTTCCTTTTGCAAACTGACCCAAACAGGTATTTTATAAGAGGCTAATTTATCTTTACAAAATAAGCGCATTCGTTGTCTGAAAACGCTTTCAGATTCGTCGTCTCTAATTTGAACCAACACCGAAACTACTTGTCCCATTAAAGGATGAGGTTCCCCTTTGGCCACCACTTGCAATACATTCTCCATGTTTTGCAAAACGGTTTCAATTTCTGCCGGATACACTTTTTGTCCGCCTACATTAATTAATTCACTGGCTCTGCCCAATATGTGCAACCAATCGCCATCTTGTTCTACCAAATCGCCTGTATTAAACCAACCCGAACAAGGAACTTCATGCTGTGCATATACATACCCAATCAATGAACTTTCAGTTTTGATATGCAACATCCCCTCTTCTACTTTCCAATCGGCAAAGCGGGAATCTAATTTTACCCAACGCGGGTCGTCGGATTTCGATTTGAGCATCAAACTGCCTAATTCAGTCAGCCCATATTTTTGTTCACAACGCACTTGCTGTTTGAATCGTTCTTGGAGTCGCAATAAGGTCGTATCGTTGATGCGCTCCGAGCCAAAAGTAATGATGGCTAAATGGGGAAGGTATTCGGGCGTAAAATCGGATTCAAACAATAATAAATTCAAAAAGCTGGGGGTAGTGGGCAATACTTCAACCTGATGTTGATGCAGGGCCTCAAGTACGGTCCCGGTAAGCCGGTTCGGAATTAATACCAAACTACCTCCGGCATGCAGTGTATACATTAAGGTATCGAAGCCGGCAATATGATCGAATAATAAAAAACCAAGGGTAGCGCACGCTTTTTTACTGTGTTGGTATTTAAACATGAGTCGTGCTAAATCGTGCACAATCCACTTTGGTTCACCTGAACTTCCTGAACTCAATAAAACCAAACCCGGTTTTACTTGTTCAATTAAACCATGAATTAATGGCGATGATTTTTCGTTCTTTAGTATAAGAAATTCGCCGGTTTGTGCATTCAATAATGCGGCTAATTCTAACTGATTACACCATGCCTGAATAGGAGGATGTTCATCGGACGTCAAACTCACCACATGATTTTCGGCTAAAAGGGCTAATAAATAAGCGATGGCTGAAACAGAAAAATCGCCTTGCAATAAAATTGACTGAGGCGATTGAAATTGCGCACGACAATGCCCCCGATAAGTTTCTACCAAGGCAAGCAATTCGGAATACGACCATGCCCTATTGGCTTCAATGAGCGCCGTTCTTTCTCCGAAAGTTTGAAAACGTTGTAAAGCCTTTATAATTGGCATAAGCAATTAACACACCCCTCCTAGGTAGATCACTTGTCCGGTAATAAATTCACTTTTCGAATCCAAGAAAAAGTCAAGCACATTCGTAATATCGTGCATTTCACCAAAACGCTTGATGGCTTGACGATTCAACAAAGCTTGCATTTTATCTTTGGGCACATAGCGAATTAAATCGGTAAGAACCGGGGTTGGCCCCAACGCATTAACCGTTACCCCAAACGTGGCGAATTCCTTGGCCATAATTTGGGTTAAATTTTCAACAGCCGCTTTCGATGCCGCATAAGCCCCTTCTCCTTCTAATTTAATAGGGGTTGCTACCGTAGCAAAGTTCACAATTCGACCTTGCTTTTTCTTGGCCATTACTTTTCCTACTTCTCTACAAAAAAGAAAAGTACCAAAAACATTGGTGGCAAATATTTTTTCCATCACGGCCAAAGGGGTAAGGAAGCTATGGTTCATTGCGGCAATGCCTGCATTATTGATGAGCCCATCTATACCACCGCGTTCGCGCGCCGCGGAAGCCACCATGTGTTGAACGGCTTTTTCATCGGCCACGTCTAAGCAATAGTGCGTATAGTGCGGGTGCGTTAAATCGCTTGCTTCACGAGAACATCCGGAAACAAAATGCCCTTTCTCCAAATAATATTCGCACAAATAGCGACCAATTCCCTTTCGCGTTCCGGTTATAATCAAATGACTCATGACGCAGGGTTTTGTTGAGCAACAATAAATTCCGACAAGGTAGTTACGGTACGAAACGGACTATTTCGTTGCGACATAGCTTGTTCGGAAATTAATGAAACAGGGCTTCCGGCATCACGCAATCGGGCTTCTATGTCCACAATAACATGAACCAACCCCATTGAATCCAACACACTGTCTGCACCAAACAAAGGCGTATTTTCATTGGCTTGAATATCCAAGGATTGTTCGGTGGCATAGGCGTTAAGCGACTCCAATACCAAGGGTATAATTTGACTTACATTCATATTTTTTTCTTTTGGTTGAAATCAAGAATACGTTTGAACACGCATCATAATTCGTGCAATCATTTCTTGTTCTAAATAACTTAAATTGTGATAAAGTGGCAAACACAAAATTCGGCGAGAAATATCTTCGGCTACAGGGGCCTTTTCTTGCATGGTGTAGGGCAAACTATTTAAAGTTGGATAAAAATAACGTCTTGTAAAAATTTCATACTGCTCTAAACGGCTTTTCATTTTTAGCAAGGTAGATTCATCTTTAAACAACACCGGATAGTATGAATAATTAAACTCCGTATCGGGCTCTATGGTTTGCTTGGTAATGTTCAATTCACTGAGTAGCTGATCGTAATTATGACTAAGCTCTTTCCGTTTCTCCATAATTTCGTCCACATAGCGAAGATTCAATAAGCCCATAGCGGCATGAAACTCAGAATTTTTCCCATTGATGCCGATACCTAAAAAATGCTCAGGACCATCATGGCCAAAATTCCGCATATAAGCCATAATGCGAAGCAATTCAGGGTTCATCGTAAACAATCCACCGCCTTCAATGGTATGAAACAATTTTGTAGCATGGAAACTGGTCGTACTAATGTCGCCGTAAGTAAAAATACTTTCTCCTTTATATGTAGTTCCGAAAGCATGTGCGGCATCGTAAATCACCTTTAAACCATGCTTTTGAGCTATTGCTTCGATAGCCGTTATAGCACAAGGGTTACCAAAACAATGCGTAGCTAAAATAGCACAAGTATCTTCATCGATACAATTTTCAATCGTGTTCGGGTCGATATTAAATGTTTTTGGGTCGATATCGGCAAAAACCGGGGTGCAATTTTCCCAGGCAATACTGCTTGTAGTAGCTACATAACTAAATGGGGTAGTAATGATTTTCCCTTTCAAGCCCAAGGCTTTAATAGCCAATTGGATGGCAATAGTACCATTACTCACATACAAGAAATGCGGCAAATTGAGCTTCTTTTTAACCTTGAGTTCAAAATCGTTCACTAAAGGCCCATTATTGGTGAACCAATTCCGCTGCCATACCCCTTCCAATAATTGGGTATACTCTTGTATGGGTGGCGCAAATGGTTTGGTAACAGGAATCATAAAACAAAGGTATGGCTTTTTAAAAAATAGCCCTATAGAATCGATAATTATGCATGTAGTAGCAACTGCTGTTGCTTGTGGGCAATGGCATCGATATAAATCGTTTCCATCTCTTGCCCAACGCGGGCTTGATTATACTCTTCTTGTACCCGATTACGTGCGGCTAATCCCATCGCAAAGCGAGCATCGGCATCTTGTAATAAAACACAGGCCGCCTGAATTAATTCTTGGGTATTGAAGGGGTCGACCGTTAACCCGAAACGATTATCCGGAATCATTTCTTTCATGCCCCCAAATTGGGAAGCAATAACGGCTTTACCGGCCGACATGGCTTCTAAACACACATTGGGGAAATTTTCCCAACGACTCGGAAAGACACAAACATCAACCTGTTCATATTGCTGGGCCATTTCGCTCAAAGGAACATGATCGACAAATTCAATACGATCTAAATGCGATTTTAAATACTGTTTAATCCATTGAACATAGGTAAGTCCGGGACTGTAATTCAAGGATTTGCCCACAAATCGAAAACGGGCTTCAGGAAAACGTTTCAAAATACCGGGAATTGCTTTCACCCATAAATCGACCCCTTTTCGGCGTTCTAATCGCCCAAAATAACCGAATGTAACCCTGGTGGGATTAGGCTTAATGGCTAAAAAGTTTTCTTTGGGGTGATATACATTGGGCGATACCACAATGCGATCGGCTTCAATTTTCCATGAATTCAGTGCGAAAGTCTTTAAATCGGAACATAATGCCACCACCCGATTGGCTTGACGGGTAAAGCTTTGTTCCGTTTGGTCGATCTTAAGCCAATATTGTTTGGGATTGACCTTTACCACTTGACCGGATTTATTCAAACAAATCATCAAAAACGAATGAAGTAGTTGTTTAAAACGCTTCACCGGATAGTACCAGGGATGCGGCCAAGTCATATCCATAATTAAACGACTAGGCGTATGTAAGCGGACCACTAAAGGCAGATCCGGCAACAGCTCAATGGCCTTTCGACCATCCGCATAATACTCCGGCGATTCCAAAACATCGAAAGGGGCCACCGCATGACGTTCCGCAATGCGATGTCCGGCAATTATCGGAAAATCATCGCGATTATTTTCTTTAATCCAATGCACCAGAATTCCTTGTTCTTCCACTGATGTATTGCGCTTTGCACTTGACGCAAACACTTCAACCTCATGCCCACGCGCTTTCAATAAAGTAGCGGCTTGGGCTACATAGGTAGCAATTCCGCCCCAACCGGAATCGGGTGGATATTCAAAACTCACTAAAGCAATGCGCAGTGTCATAATTGCAACTAAGATAGCGATTTTATGGCAGTTAAACAGCGGTTTACTTGAAGTGGCCAACTCAAGTTCTTTTCTGCAAATTGGCGAATTTCGTTAGACCAATTGGGTTCGTTAGGTATTTGTGCCAACATGGCCATACAAGCCTTGGCCAGGGCTTCCGAGTTTGCAGGTTCTACCAAACGAGCCGCCGGCGTATACACATATTCCGATGCGCCTCCAATAAGCGTAGATACAACAGGCAAACCACATGCAGCGGCTTCAACAAAGGCGTTATTGGCGGTCGAATCGAGCAAAGGCAACAATAATAAATCGGCGGTTTGATATAGTTTCTTCAAATCGTTGGCTTGAATATGATCGTACCAAAATACTTGCGAAGAACGAGCCAAGCTTAACAAGGCCGGATGATTACGGAATCGACGTTGCAACACACAATGTAAAGTAAGGGAGGAATCCTGTTCGGCTAAACGTTGAAAGGTTTTCGAAAGGGTCTCCATATCGCGCATCCATTGCCCAACAAACACAATTTTTTTCGAACCCATTGGTTTATTCAACATGGGTTGAAAAAAATCGAGATTGACCCCGTGACGAATTCGAATAACAGGAGCACTTTGATGGGCTTCAAAAAACGAGGCTTGCTCTTCGCACAAACAAACCACCGCTTTCACTTTCGAAAACACACGCATGTCTTTCCAAAATAATCGAAACCAAGCGGGTGGCTGATGTACAAATAAAACCAAACGCTTAAGTTCTTGTTCCGGCAATTCACTCAACGAGGGGGCGAATTGGTTTTCCGTAACCGAGAGTAATACCAAGGCCTTAGGGTTCTCTTGCATTTGTTTTACAAGCACTTGAGCCAAACGCTCGTGCTTCAGCTCAACAAAAGGGGATAGGGCTTTTTGGATACTGAGTTTTTGTGCCGACTTAAGCCAACGATTGATTCGGGAAGTTTTGGCCGCATTCACAAAATCGCTCACATAAAATGACCTTGCTTGTATCGATTCGTTTTCGGTAAAACAAGCAAAGAGTGGATCAAATCCACTAACGCTTTCCATATGCGACCACGTTTCACGCACCAAGATCAGTTCCATGAAAATTGTTTTTATGCTTGTTGCTGATTTAATTCCAATTGACGGATGCGCTGTAGCGATTCACGCCTTCCTTTATCTTGTGCCTTCAACATACCAATTTCAAACCAAGCCCCTCGTTTGATTAAGCGCGCGTATTGTTTCACTCGTTTCTTCCAAGAAGGCGTAGAAGGAATTCGTTTAAACCGAATATAAAACAACAAATGATTCGATAATGCATTGTATCGCATCATGTTTTTCATGTACGACTTAGTTAAACGGAAAGCCGGAATAATATGGGTAATTTCCAACGATTTAAATACCCCCGTTGCGTACCCCATATCGATGGCCGTATGCGCTAAATCAACATCTCCCGACGACATCAAGGAATTTCCTTTTCTATCGAGACCTTTACGCATAGGGTCCGATTGAAGCAAGCCGATATAATGTTCAGCAACGGCTTTGCGCACTACCATGCCGGCGCCAAACGGTGTACTATCCCATTGATATGTTTTTCCAATCACATCCATTTCCGGTTGCCGAATAGCCAACATAAATAAGTGGGGTACAATATCGGGCGAAGGTGTTGCTTCGAATTCCGGATTTAATCGACAACCAAAGGCCCCTAATTCGGGGTGTTCCTCAATAATTTTAGCCGATTGACTTAAATAAGACGCATTTAAAACATTATCATCGTCAATCAACACTAACCAAGCATGTTGTGCCGCTCGAATACCGGCTATTCGGGCAGGCGTTAGCCCGGGTTCAGGTTCTTCTATAACCCGAATTTGATGTTGAAGATGTTGCGGCAATTGAGTTTTAACCGCTTCTTTAGACGCATTATCAACAATAATCCATTCCCAATTCGCCTTGTTGTAGCATTGACCTTCGAGGGATGCTAAAACACGATTGAGTTTATTTAGGTCAGGATTATGTGTACAAATAATGACTGAGAACATAAGTCAAATGTAATGCCCATCTACCACATTCTTTCCTTTCGATTATATACAAATTATACATGCCAATCAATGAGGAATTGACTGCATTTGTATAATTTTATCTAAAGCATCTAAAACACCCTTTCTTTTGGCTTTCAATAAGGCGGCATGAAACGATTTCCCTTTTAATGTAAGTTTCATCCAAGCAATAGCAAATCGAATAAATGAGGGGCGACGGGGTGATTTTTTAAACCGGGCGTAATTTAAAATAATAGAAGAAATGGTATTGAAATAGGTTCGTTTAATGAGATACGCAAAACTCAAATTCGATTCGGGCAGATAATGATGTAAAATCAATTCAGGAAAAAGACCATTCAAATACCCCATATCAATTGCGGTATAGGCCATATCGATATCTTCCGACGTCATCAAACTTTCGCCGCGTTTTCCCAAACCTAACCGAACAGGATCCTTACTTGTTTGCTTTACGTATTCTTTGGCAATGTGTGTACGAATAACGGCCCCTGCTCCGGCCGGAGTATTATTCCATTCGTATAAATTAGCAATTCGTTTAGTGTTTATTATACGGTGACCAACCAACTCTAAAAAAGGCAAAACAAGCGGATCGGGATCTTGCTTAAATACCCCCAACTGATTTCCTCCAAAACACCCCACAAATGGGTAAGCCGTTGCAATCTCAAGGGCTTTCTCAATGTAATTGGAAGCCACCGAGGTATCATCGTCCAAAATCAACATCAACTCGGTTTCAGTTTGCTCAATAGCACAATTGCGGGCGTTCAGCAAGCCCAATTTAGGTTCAACCAAAATTTTAGCATTGGGATGCCAATTCAAATCGATGCAGGTTGCAATAGGTGTTTGCGAGGCGTTATCAATAATAGTCAAATCCCAAAGGCTTGAAGAAATGGTTTGTTGCTTCAACGAATCCAACACATAATTCAATTTTTCCAAATTCGGATTATGGGAACATATATTGACTGTTATTCGCTTCATGCCGTTTGTTTATTTTTATTCATAAAAACATCAAACCCTGCCATAAGGGTATTGATCCAATGAATCAAGCGTTGATCATCGAATGAGGCGGAATTCATATTGGCATCGGTATGATAACAAACCTTATCGATGGCCTGAATAAAAGGAATTACATCGGGTAAAATAGTTTCCTCATTTTTATTCATGGCAAAAACACGTTCTAAATCGAAGCCATGTTTAATTCGATAAACCCCCGGCCCATTGGAATATGACGCAATACCAAAATGAAGCACTTTCTTTCCCCGAACCATGGCTTCCAAGCCGGCATTTCCGGTAACCGTTACCACATAATCGCAGCGATTTTGCAATTCAACAGTATGAATATCGTCGGAAACCAAATACACATTGGGCATTCGTCGCATCCAATTATAATACGTGGATGGTCGGAAATTCTGATTCGTAAAATGGGTTCTTGAGAAAACCCCATGATGTTCTTTCACTAAAATGATACCGCCGGGAGGTAAATGATCGGACAATAATTTGAGCACCTTCAACTGATTGACAAATTCCTTGCCGCGGGGCATCGTATTCAATTCAGGTTGATAATGCAAGGGGAAATACAATACAAGTCCGTCGTTGTGACTTGGAATGGGTTGCATGGCAGAACGATACTTTTGGTATAGTTTATATTTAAACCAATTCCCAAAGGGCGGGTTAACGCCAAACATCCACCAGCGTTTCCAATCGACCTTCGATTTCCAACTATGTTTAATAAGTTCTTTGGGCGATTTTATCAAATTCAACCCATACATATACCCGGCTTTGTATTTCTGCTTGGTATCTTGAATTTTTTCAATTAATTGTTTTGTTCTTGGGTGCATCCCGCTTACAGCATCAATTTCATTGCCTACCACCAGCGTATCGGGATGAGGGTTCCAAGCTTCATCCAATAAAGGAGCGTCGTACGATAAACTTACACCACACGAGTGCCTAAAAATACCAACACGAACTACAATACAAGGAATATTAAAATGCTTACCCAACACATAAAGCATATTCTCGAGCCCTGTTTGCGGTTCCAAGTAAAACAACAAGATATCGGGTTTTAGTTCCCGGATAATTTCATGGGCTTTCGAAAAATCAAAAAGCAAACGTGTTTCTGCCTCCATTGAACCACCTTCGTAAGGAACAAAACGTTCTACGATGGGCAAATACATTTGCAAGTTAGGAAGCACAATTTGATTATATAAATCCAAATCAAGCGGCGACGTCCAATCAGCCTTATATTTCAAGGGACGGGTATAATCGAAATAATCGGATTTAGCATCCCAAGCATGCGCATTATTATAATCGTCTATGACATAAAATGACGCTTGGGGCAATATTTTACGCCCATGTTTGAGTTCGCCCGAATGAGTAACCACGGCCGATACATGAATCAACCGTTTATCGAGTTCTTGCTTAAAATAAAGCAACTCTTTTTCGGGTAAACGGGCATATGAAATTACAGCTTTCATGAATGGTTACTATTGATTTTCGAAGTCGGACGCCATGAAAGGTCTACCTAACTGATCGAGTTTATTATTGACCCAAGCATAGGAAGGCTCATCGAGCAACCCTAATGGGGTTTTAATTAGAATATCACAAAAATAATCGTGCAGTTCTTGGGCTTGGGCGTAATAAACCGTAGACATCGATTCACTCACCGGCCGAATAATACCTAATTCTATCGCCTTTTTTCGAATTTCGAATGAATACTTTATTCTAAAAGCAGTAGGCTTTACATTGTAACGAAAACGAACCGGATATTGATTTTCATGGTCAACTACAATGCCGTCAAATACTTTATCGTACCGATATGGCACACCACCAACCGCTGCTTCTGAAAAATGCACACTGGTAATGCTTGTTTTTAAGGAAGCGCCTAGCCACAACAGATACCCCTTAGACTCTACCAACCGAGCAAATATCGACTTCATACCAAAGGCTTCAATATCCATTGCGGTAGGTGGTTCTTCAATAGTAGGATAATCGGACGCTTTTAGTCCGGACACAGAAAACACCGGTGTTTTCGTAGTCCACAACGCATTTTTTCTGAAATAATTAGAATATGCCCCAATTTCAGAACCATCCTGTTGAACATGCTGTATACCCTCTCGACTAAATCGATAATTAAATGTTGGCATCCATATGGCATGAGTTTGTGCCAAGTTTAATACAATGTCATGAAACGATTGCAACGAATGCTCCACACTACGTCGGTCGAGCCATGGCAACATTTTCATCATATCGGTATGTATGAACAAGGGCGAACCATGGGTATGTTGGGGTAAGTTAATCATGTTCCTCCTTTTTAATTGTTGAAGGAATAAGGGCTTTGCGAATAATTTTACCGGAATCAGCCCTTGGAATTTTGTTTACAAATTCAATATAAACCGGCATTTTATATTGCTCTATACGCCCCTGCAATGCCAAACGAATCGCTTTGGCATCTAAATTAGCTTCAGGATTAACAATATAAGCGGCTACCGCTTCTCCCGATACCTCATGCGAAATTTTAGCACAGGCAGCATCTTGCACTCCGGGTATTTCTTGTATCAACTTTTCAACTTCCAATGGCGATACTTTCAATCCACCCACATTAATCACCTCCGCATAACGCCCAAAAATGGAAACATAACCTTCTTCCGAAATACTCCCTAAATCGCCACTTCTAAACCATTTTCCATGAAATGCTTTTTGTGTCAATTCCGCATCATGCCAATACGACTGCATAAGAATGGGTCCACTGAAACAAATCTCCCCGGTTTGACCTTCAGGAACAAAAGAGCCATCATCATCTAAAATAGCCACTTCATTACCCGGACTGGCTTTACCCAGGGTTTCAATATGAACTTGATCTTGATTAAAATCTAAAAACAAAGAACGAGGTGATTCCGTCAAACCGAAATTCATACAAATTTTGGTATGTGGCAACAAAGAAACGACTTCTAATTTCTGTGCTTTCGTCATGAATGAAGATCCGAATTCTAAACTCTTCAACTGATCTTTAAACGTTGCAATGGTGTTACCACTTAAGGTTAATAGCGTAGACCAAGCGGCAGGCACCAAACCCATACTTGTTACACCATATTGTTGGATGGCTTGAATTACGCGACCTATTTTGACGAAACCATGCACAAAAACAATGGTTCCCCCAACATATAAAATAGTACGTAAGCGCCCTAAGCAAAACGAATGGGCCAAGGGCAAACTAATCAATTCAACATCATTAGCGCTCAACTCGATATAGGTAGAAATACTGATTACCGATGCCATTAAAGCCTCGTGTGTAATACATACTCCTTTGGGCATGCCGGTGGTTCCTGTGGTAAACAATATATCGGCTAAATAAGACGAAGGGCTTGTTTCCGAAGTTCGATCGTTAACCCAAATTGGATTTTTCAACATCCTATCCTCTTCTAAAATAAGAATAGGATTTGCCATTTGAAGCACCAATTCTCGTCGCGATGAATTCATATCATCATCTTGAAGCACGGTAATACCACCGGCCAAATGCACCATTAAATAATTGATAACGGCCCAACGATTTCGTTTGGCAACTATCAAAACCCGTTCGCCGGGAATTAGCCCTGCTTGTTTCAGTTGTTCACTCCCTAACGTTATACGTTGAACCAATTCCTGATAAGTAATAGCCGTACCATCAGCATCAATTATCGCTAATTTATCGGGATGCTGATTAGCCCAATCGACTATATGATCAACTAATTTCAACAAAATGAATTACCGAATAAATAATTGTTTAAAATCCAATACACTTTCCAAACGCATCAAGTCGTCACTGCTTAACTCAAAATCAATCTTTTTTTCTAACGTCGATATTAACTTAATATGCCCTAACGAATCCCAACTTGGAATATCACCAGGCCCAATTTCATCGGTCAAATCGCTTGCATTGACTTCAAGAATTTCTGTCATTATAGCAAACATTTCCTGTTCTGTCATGTTCAATAAACGTTTTTTATAGCATAAAGCAAGTCAAAATTAGATTGGAAACATAGGATTCCCAATTTAATTAGGTCAATTTTCAAAACTATAAGACAAAACTACTATAGTACCCTGTTTTAAGTTTATGTTGATACGTTTCATACGAATCGAAGTCGTACCAAATATTAACCACTTCGGTTAAAAATGGAATTTGATAGCCTTGGGCTAATTGTTTTATTTGTTCGGCTAAGTTCCGATATTTTTGAATACGCCATTGGGCATTACCCTTTATAGGCTCATGTTCTGTTTCAGTGCCATGCAGACTTAAACCATAACTCATGATGTCTTCTAACTCATCGGCAATACTGATTAACATTACAACCCGTTTCATCGTTTCATCAACGTCAAGTTTTTCGGCCCCTTGAAGTTCAAATTCCGTATAGGCGAAAATATGCTCATCAATCCAAGCACCAAATTTAGCTTGCACCAAACTTCGTTTGGCTTCCATGGTATTGGCCGCACCAAACGTTACTCTATTTTGGTACAAGGCATGCATCAACGCCACTTGAATAACTTCAACCGGTTGACGGCAAGAAGCCATGATACCGGCCACCCCAACCAAATGACAAATAAAAGGCTTTCCGGAGCCGCGATAATAGGAATTCACGGCGGCAAATGTGAACATGTACGTTTCATGAACTTGCTTTATTTCTTTTTCGGAATATCCTTCACCTTGAAGTTGTATGTACAGCTCCAAATTTGTTTGCACAGGACTCATTCGATAATCCCTTGTAATTTTCATTTCCATAAAACAATAAAATTAATTGGTATTTGTAAGTCGGTCGGCTTCTTCAACCGATAAATCAAGATCAGCACGTTGGTTAAAAATCATGGCAAGCCGCTCATAATCAGCCGGCGTATCAACGGCATACCCCAACGGATTCCGATTGCCCAAATTAGCCGGCAAACTGAACAGGCTAAATTGAGCCGCATGCTGATACAAATAGCGTGTCATATGTTCACGATCCAAGTCATCGATCAGGCTTGGGGCAATTTTTATTAACGTTTGTGTTCGAATTAACTCTGTGGTTAGTCCGGGTACTTGTTGTTTAAACAAATGATTAGTAATTAAATCGGGCGACGCATTTACCGCACTTAAGCTTTTATAAAGCAATAAACTATGGCTCATTTCCTCAATTGAAAACAAGGGTCTGTCGCCACATAAGCGAACAAACGCCTCTAACTGAAAAGCTTGAGCCGCATCAATGGCACGTTGAAAAACATTTTCTTTGTCCCCTCTAAAACAAGGCACATCATGTTCAAGTGCCAAAGCGGCAATCGGGTCATCGTCGGCTTCATGGCTAGTAGCAACGAATACCGGAAAATTGGTTATTTGAGCACGACGAATAACGCGAAGCAATAAAGGCATTCCACCTAAAGGCATAAGGGCCTTGCCCGGCAAGCGCGTTGAGTTCATTCGAACAAATACAATAATTCCCATCGATGGAGACAACATGTTAAATAGTTTGAATGCGTAATATTTGATGTTCCAGTAATTGCTTAAGGATGGGGGTAAATATCCAAAATGGACGTCCTGTTTTTTCTGCAATATCCAATAAGGTATGCTGACCATCGGAAAGCGAAATAAGATTCAACATATCTTTTACTACAGCCGTACTTCCTTTAATACTGGTAGAAGGATACAAACCTCTAGGCCCCAATTGTGGCTCACCTTCAACCAAGGCAATTGGCTTTACATTTTGTTCAATCATTTCGAACATTTGCACATGCGCTCGATAGGCGCCTTCAATGCCATCGGCACAAACTACATCACCAAGGGTATCTAATGAGGTATGATATTCCGGGTAAACGCCATATTTGGTGCGCATCACCGAAACAACCGGCAAATCGATTCCCGGCGCACAATACATACTCTCATCACTTCCCCGATCGAACCAAGTATATGGTATACAATCAGGCGCTATATGTTTTAATGCATGTTGGGCAATACAATCGGAATAACTATGGCCTAACCGTGAAGGCAAATAGGACCAACTACGATTATCCCCAACACAAGTCAAATTAAAACCGGCAACAACGTGCTTTTTTAAATGATCTTTTTTCAACGATAAGTAAGCGGCCGACCCAATCATTTCAGGAATGAATACAAAGCGATACGTATATTTCAATGAGGGTTGTTGCTTAAGCCATTTCGCTAAAAAAGTGGCTAAACAAGGGCCCGACAATTCATTATTCGCCATGGAAGGATGACAACAATACGTTGAAATGAACACTTCTTGTTCACTTGTTCCCGGAATCACCAATTCCCCAATGCTTAAACTTCCTTGTATATGCGATGCTTTAATAAAAGCATGGTAATTCCCGGGTTTTAATGCCTCGCGCACTTCATGAGAAATACAAAAACCCCAATTTTTTTTATAATACGAGGTCACATAGGGAATTGCATCGGGTTGTTCCGGCAAACTATACAAATGAGACTGTAGCTCTTCGAGCGAAAGCACTTCGTCTACCCCCACACTATAGCCCATTAAATGCAAATTATTCAATTGAATATCGGCAATGCATCGGCCTTCCGGGTCGGTTAAACGCGCTTCGTGTACCACCCATTCTTCCGGTATAGTCCAATCGAGCACTTTAGTTCCGGTACTTACTTCTATCAAATTCAATTCAGGCAATTCTTGCTGAATCAAACGAAGTGTTTCGCGCAAACCGGCCCCGGTAATACTTCGATTAATGGGCCACAGTAAGCGCATAAAATCCATCATGTTGGCACCTATCGAATGTTCATTCATACCTCTAAGCATTTAGAAATTATTGAAATAAAAACAAACGATTACCGGAAGGTTCAATCAAATGAAAATCGGTATATACTTGTTTATTAAATCGATGGGCTACATAGGCAATCGCTTGATCGGTCCAACCTGTTATATGTTGTATATACACCGGCTCATTCACCCCGTCGAGAATAATGGCAGCGGCTTCATATTGATTAAATACCGTTTCCAAAAAGGCTGAAGGGTCTTCCAAATGATCTAAATACTGAAAGAAGCCCAACAATTGACGTTTGCTCACAGGCTGGCCTTCATGCCATTGACTTAATTCAACCTGATGTTCTTTGTTCAACCAATCAATACAGTTAACGCGATCTTTTTTACAATTTTCGCCCCAATAATTAAATTCAGAGCGCTGCACGAATCGAGCATCAACGCCTTGGCTTTTAGCATAAGCCAATAATCCCCACAAGGGACACCCTACTTCATCGTAGGTTTGTATTGGCCCTAATTTCTCAACCAAATAATGCCACAGTCGTGGCGATGAAAAGCCGGAAAAACGCTTGAATGGCATTGGTTCTTGTATAGCCTGTTCAAGTTCAGTCTTCAAGGCCGTTAAGGCATGAATGTTTTGCGATTCAATATGTTGAATACAGGCATTTTTTAAACCTTGATTTGGTTCATGCGGATAAATTGAATCAATGATGGACAGCAAGGCACGGCGATACCGATTCATGCCGGCAATATCTTGAAGCCGAATAGCTTCGGCATATATGGCCAACTCGGAAAAAAAATTATGTGCTGTAAAACGGCCCGACATCACATCCCAACCTTTGGGATGCTCAGGCACAACATCGTGAAAAATCTCACCGATTAACGCCTTCGGATAGGCTTGTTTTTTGTAAACCAACCCACATTGCGTACAGGAAACATTAGAAAAATAAGCCAATAAATCGGATTCCTTTTCGCCACTCACTTCGGCCATTTTCTCTGAATACAAATTCGACAAAGGAATAGAATGAAAAACAGCCTCTTCATGATGGCATAAAGGGCACATAGATATGGATTCAGATGTCATCATGAAATATACTTTTTAAACAATTGAAATGAGAAATCGTTAGAAACACCAAACGATTGTTGATGATCTAACAACACATGCGCTACACGGCTTCCTAATAATCGATGGTTGTTTTTATAATTTTCCATGGAAGAAACAATTACACCACCGGCCCCTGTGAATAGCACTTCCCGTTCATGAACCGTAAACTGATCGAGTTTTAAAATGGGTTTTAACGTACTTCCATTATGACGATAATAAATCCCCTTTCCGGCATTGACCGTAATAACGGAATCTGATTTGAATATATTAAGCGTATCGACGGCTTCATCCATAACGACTTCATCTACAAAGGGATAATTAGGCGATATAACCCCAATCACATCAAAGGCATCCCCAATTTCTTCCAGAACCATATCAATGGTGGCGTCAATTCTTGTGCGTTGCGAGGCATACTCCGATGAACGATACATGACATGAAGCATCGGATTATGTTTATACTGTTCTTTCACAATATTCAGCACTTCAGCCACATCGCAAACCACAACCACATTCTTTACACAACGCGATTTTAAACAAGCATCAATTTTTTTGAATAAAACGGTGCTGTCTTTAAATTCATTCAAAGGCCATTTTTCTTTATCGTACTCATAAATTCTAACAGGAATAATGAGCAACGCACTTAATGCATTTAAATACGTTTGAACAAATTTCTCTTTAATTAATTTACGCGTAGATAGCAATCTCGATTGGTTCGTGGATAGGCTCGTATTATGTTGACGATAATAAAACAAGGGCCTATTTACATTCGTCACTTTATGAAACGTGGTGAATTTAACCCACAACTCATAACCATCTTGACACGTGAATGTTTCATCGTAACCTCCTAAAGCACGTAAAAAATCTAAACGAATCATGGTACAGGCCCCATGTGCAGGTTGATCGTACAAGGTTACCTCATCATCGAACAAATGACGCCGATGCGACCCAATGCGATTACCAACTTCATCTACAAAAAAATAATCGGGAAATACTAAGCCTAATTGCTCGTCACTTTCTAATATGGAAGACATGACGCCCAAGGCCGCTCGATCGAAATAATCATCGGCATCCAAGCGTATTAAATATTTACCCTTAGCATGATGAATGGCTACGTTATTACTGGCATTTAACCCAATATTTTGCTGAAGTATAATTTTTACATTCGGCAAGGATTTATATTGTTGAATTATGGCTAAACTATTGTCGCTAGATCCGTCGTCGATGATTAACAATTCAAAATCGCGGCAAGTTTGCTGCAATACACTCTCTATAGCCTGCTGAATAAACCGACCATAATTATAATTGGTGATATATACCGTTATCAGAGGATGATTCATAAAATTCTAACTTTAATACCATTTAATGGCAAAATCCATTCGTGGCGTGAACAATACTCAGAAAAGATAAACTAAAAAAAGGGCATGTACCTATGAACTAAACAAACATATCCCACTGCAGGGATTGATGCTTGATTAATGCATTCTTTGTTTTCTTGCCACAAACTTTATAAAAATCGCGTGCATCTATGCCATGATTAGGACGCAATACCGTTAAATGTTCCGGCTGAATAGTGGTTCCTGCAGGAATATCCACTTTAGGGTATACGGCACGGCGAAAACTAATAGGATGGCCATGATTGATTTCAATGGGCAACACCAATTTGTTATACCCTCCTTTCAACGCATGAATCATATTTAAACGCCCAATTAATTCTTGTACCTCTTCGGCTGTTAAAGAAAGTTTGTGGTCGCGAAATTGCCGTCCTTCTCGGGTATCCGTAAAATGAAACTCCAAAATAGAAGCCCCCATAGCCGCAGCAATTTCTAAGGCCTTCATACCCTCAACATGATTAGAATATCCTACCGTTAAACCGGTCAATTCCTTTAAACGTAACATCACATTTAAATGCGCATCTTCCGGTGGAATAGGATACATACTGGTGCATTGCAACAGAGCTAAGTTTTCCGGCAACTTATACCTTGGATTGATGGATTGAATAAAGGCAACTGCCGTTAAAACTTCTTCTTCATCCGACAATCCGGTAGACAAAACAATGGGTTTGCCTCGTTGGGCAATAGCTTCCAATACCGGATAAGCAGTCAAATCGCCACTCCCTACTTTATAAAAGGTTAAATAAGGGTCTATCCACGACAACATATCGATATCCCAAACCGAGGCATTGTAAATCAGGCCGGCCTTTTGGACTAATTGCGCTAAATGGATATGTTGTTCTCGGCTTAATTCGAATCGTTTGAAATGAGCATGCCGATCGGGTCCTTCTACCGACGAAACGAGCGTCTCTCCGGTATACAATTGGAATTTAATAACGTCGGCTCCCGATTGAATGGCTAAATGCGTTTGCTTTAACGCTAAATCGAAATTACCTTCATGATTGCCTCCAATTTCGGCAATTAATAAAGGACCGTGTTTACCCGCGAATTGCATATGAATTAAACATCTTGTAATGACACCATATTTTGAAACGTGGCTGAAATACCAAGCAATTCTTCATACGGCGCAATGGCTTCAATATCACCGGCTTTCATCACCACAATTCGGTTAGCGTGGCGAATCGTCGATAATCGGTGGGCAATAATAACAATGGTGTATCGCCCTTTCAAGGCTTCAATATTTTGCTGAATTTGACGCTCAGTTTCGGTATCCAACGACGATGTGGCTTCATCGAAAAACAGAATATCCACTTCTTTGTATAATTCTCGCGCAATCGCAATCCGTTGTTTTTGTCCACCACTTAAATTAATCCCATTATTGCCTAAACGCGAATCCAATTGTTTTGGTTGTTGTAAAATAAAATCGAGGATGCTCGCTTTTCGCAAAGCCTCTTCACATCGTTGTCGATTCTCCGGGGTATCCTCGTCGTAAAAACTAACATTATTAAAAACCGAATCATTAAAAACAACGGGGTCTTGCGAAATAATCCCAATTCGGCGCTTAAACGTATTCACCTTTAACAAATTAGATTCGGTGCCGTCGATTAAATATTGTCCCTTTTCCGGACGAATCAAACCACATAAAATACTAATCAAGGTTGTTTTACCGGAACCACTATGACCTACAATTGCCAGCGTTTCATTTTTTATTACACTTAAATTAATATCGCGCAAGGTCCAATTTTCTTGGTCTTGATAACGATAATACACATGTCGGCATTCCATTGCTTTTTCAAAATGATGGAACTCGTTCTTGCCATCTTTAAACATGCCGTGATTTAACTCTTTTGAAAATTCCGTAAAATTTTTCAATGCACCCGATTGCCCCAAATAACTGTTATAAATGGATTGTATGCTGATAATTGAATTCAAGGCCCTGTAAAAAAACAAGATACTCAATAATATTACCCCTAAATTTCCTCCTAAAACCCTCACCTCTACATAAATCACAGAACAAATCACAATAATCAGCATGGGCTCCCTGATGCTTCCCATCAAACTACCTATAACCCCCATGCGCTTATTATACGATTCAACTTCAAGCACCTTGTTTTTAAGAAATTGACTATAATCTTGCAATCGGCCACTTGAATTAAGATACTTAAAAAATGAAACCATCTGAATCAAATAACGTTGATATTCATGCGATACCTTAGTTACTTTTTCCGAAAGCTCCTTCGTAATTTTATACGGCTTTCTATAAATGAAATTGGTAATTAAAATACCAACCAACAGCATGACGGCAAACTTCGGATTCATAAAAACCGCCAAACCAATGTAAATGATAATAGTTACAAATTGGTTCATCATGGCGGTGTAATTTCCATACGCACCAACTACTTTCCCAATCTCGCCCGACATGGTATTTTGTATACGACCGGCATCGCGCGACACAAAAAGCTCATACCTAAAATTCGATAAGGCGGTAATTGTTTCCAACCTGATTTTGCGCATAAAAAACTGACGATACATTACATTCATGTATCCCATGGCCCAAATCGCAATTGCCTTCAAAACGAAAAAGACCATGATGATGACCAAGGTCGTTTCTAATGTAATTAAAATTCCAAATTGCTGAAAAAACGTAAGAATGAAACTTAAATTCCCTAACTTATTGGACGTCGTCACCACTGTCGCATCGTTGGCAATTTCCAATAATGGAATAAACATGGCCAAACCAAAACCGGCCAATAAAGAAACTAAAATATTAACCATCAAATAAGCCAACATCCTGTAACGAAGATGCCTGTAAAAAAACACAAAACCTTCGAAGTTTTTAGCTATGATGCGTTTAAATCGATTAAGCATAATAAGTTTGAGAGCGTGAAGTTACCGCTTTACAACGAGCATTTCACATCCTATTAAAAAAAATGAACTGCGATTTTCGCACAGTTCATTTTAAAAAAGGAATAGTTATTTTTATTTGGTTCCTAAACGATATCCGATACTGAACTGAGTAACAGTATACCAATCGTTATTCGAAGGGTTACCACGCATACTACCTGCTACCGGTAACGAAACGTCGCCGTTGATCATGTTGTTGCGCTTGTCGCCACGATACGACATTTCAACTGCTAAATCGCCTTTGGTTTGTTGCAATTGGGCAAAACTTGGATAAGCATCGCTCACATCATCTAAATAATCGAAGAAGGTCATACGTGCTCCAAACTCAATACCCAACGATAAACGATTTGTAGGTTGTAACTTAAAACCTAAACCAAAGGGAACCGCAATTTGATGTAAATTGTAATCAACGCCTTCCGTTGTTAAAGGTTGCAAAGCAATCCAATCGCCTTTGTACATAGCTTCCGGGTTATGATAAAAATAGTTGACACCGGCAAATACATACGGCGAACCCATACGATAACGCTTGCCTTCTTGTTGGTTTTGACCAAAATTGCGTAAACGGAATAAATTGAATTCAGCTTGTAAACCCAATTCCAAAATATCGTTACGGAAACTCAAATTACGATTATAACGCTTAACATCCGATTGATCGCGATGATCGAAACCATTTACTCGATTGTAGTTTCCAAACGCTTTTACCGCTATATTGCTACTAAAATTATGACGGTAGTAAAGACCATTAGCCCAACCGGGAAAAGCATAATTGAAATTGCTGGCCACTAAGTCGCCCACATAAGTTGAGAATCCGGTGGATACGCCAAATTCATTCGAGGTTTCACGTGTTGTTTGTGCCGATACCGGTGCTACAAACAAAACCATGCCTAATGCAAAAAATAGTTTTTTCATGCGTAGTTTTTTTAAGGTTTTAGAATTATCAAAAGTACAAATACACAAAGGAACAGATTATAGGCCTTGTTTTTATTAGTATTTTAATAACCATACAAGCTTATTTGTTAAATTAAAAGTAGACATAATTCTACTATTTAATCACATTTTTTGTGTTCAAAACACAGCTTCGCCTAGGTCAGTCACATACATATGTGAACTGCCCCATACATCCGCTCAATTTCTTAGGCCATCGCCACATCGGCAGCAAGCCCCACAGCTTCGTGGGTGGTCTCCACAAATGACACCGGCAATGTTAATTGCAAACGGCTATTCAATGCCCCAATTTCAACCACCAAACTATGTCGCCCTTGCATACGAACGCAAGAACCAATAACTCCCATAAATGGACCACGAACCACGCGTACCGGCACTCCTTTTTCGAGCACCACGTCGTTATTCAAAAAATGAACCAAATCCGGTTCACGCAACAGAATACGCAAATTATTTATTTCGTGCTCCCGAACAGGGGCCGGCATACCCAAATAACGAATGACCGACGATACCCCTTCACACATCAAGACGGTCGACAACAAACGACTTTCCGTAAACACAAACACAATACCCGGAATTAAAGGCACCTGCACCTTTTTCTTACGGTCGCTCCACTGTCGCACCGAAGTCAACAAAGGCAAGTACACAACCCAACCATTTTTTTTCAAACGCTCTTGAACTTTTTTCTCGGAACGGGGCTTAGTATACAACGCAAACCATAATAAACCTTCCTTGGTTTCATTCGCACAAACACCAGTTACATCATCTGCAGTTTCAACAATAATCGACTGAACCAAGGAATTTCATGTTTTGTATTGCAAATATAGTTTTCATTACCATATAATAAAAGCGCAATCGAAGCATTTTCATGCTATACCCCCACATTCATATTCGGCAGAATATGGCTTAAATCGAAACTTTTGCGTTTTATTATCAAGTAGCAAGTTACTTTTACTGCTTAAATTGCTTTTTGCCCCAATGAATATCCCTTTTCTTTCTAAAAAAAGTGCCCCCACACCAAACAAGGAAATTAAAAAATCCCTACTACGCGAATGGCTCGACGCCGGGGTATTTGCTATAGTTGCCGCCACCATCATTCGTACTTTTTTCATCGAAGCCTATACCATTCCAACCCCTTCTATGGAAAAATCGCTGCTGGTCAACGATTATCTCTTTGTTAGCAAAATGCATTACGGCCCTCGCCTTCCCATGACCCCCTTGGCCATCCCCTTTGTGCATCATACCATGCCCATCTTCGGTGGAAAATCTTACTCCGAAGCCGTACAATGGTCGTACAAACGCATTTGGGGGTTTTCACAAATCGAACGCAACGACGATATGGTATTCAACTGGCCGCAAGATAAAATTGATAATCGCCCGGTCGATAAAAAAGAAAACTATATCAAACGCTGTGTTGGACTCCCCGGCGATACCCTCGAATTAAAAAACCGCATGCTTTTCGTGAACGGAAAACCCGGCTATAAACCCCGCTACCAACAATTCGTATATCAAGTAGGCATGTATCCAACCGGCTACGATATTGGTCAAGATGTAGCCGACGATTTGGGTGTTTATAATATCACCAACGAATACAACGAACCTATTCCCAATCTCTATAGTCTCACCGACGACGATGTGGCTAAATTGAGTAAAATTCCCAATATCATGATTCGCTTGGCCGATACTTTGGGCGGTAGAACCAATCCCGGCGTAGCGCAATCGGATGTTTTCCCTTCCGACACCACCCATTTCAAATGGAACCAAGATAATTTCGGACCGCTCTATATTCCTAAAAAAGGAGCCACCGTTACCCTAACGCCCGAAAATATCGCCTTGTATCGCACCCTCATTACCGAATACGAACGCCACCAACTCGATGAATCGAAATTCCCTTTCCACATCGATGGTAAAGAAGCTAAAACGTACACCTTCGCCATGAACTATTTCTGGCTCATGGGCGATAACCGCCATAACTCACTCGATTCACGCTTTTGGGGATTCGTTCCCGAAGATCATGTGGTGGGTAAAGCTTGGTTTATTTGGATGAGTTACGACAAACACGGCATTCGTTGGAAACGCCTTCTCCGCAGTGTAAAATCGCTCGAAGATTAAACCCTAACGCATTCGGTCCATCGTAAATCCAAAACTCGAACCAACATCCAACTTGCTTCGGCAACTCACCGTTTGGTGATGCGCTTCCACAATATGCTTTACAATGGCTAAGCCCAAACCGGTGCCCCCAATGGCGCGCGTACGCGCTGAATCGGTTCTATAAAACCGCTCAAAAATGCGCCCAATATGTTGCTCGGCAATACCCATGCCATTGTCCGTAATTTCAACAAAGGCCGTGCTTTCATCCACAATGTAAATACCGGCAACTACTTCTCCCCCCTCACGGCCATACTTAATGGCATTGTCGATTAAATTAACCAATACTTGCCGTATTTTCGATTCATCGGCATGCAAACTAATCGGCGATTCACATCCTTTCTTAATCGCTAAGGTCAATTGTTTTCGATCGGCCTTTTGCGCCAACTCATCGTAAATATCCAAAATCAAATCTTGCACCACAAAATCAGTCCGTACCAACGGAATCCGATTCGATTCTAACTTACTAATCGTATCAATATCATCCACCAAGGTAGCCAAACGATCGATGCCCTTGGCCGCCCCACTTAAAAAATTCATACGCACATTTTCATCCGCCACAGCCCCATCCAACAAGGTATGCACATAACCCTGTACCGAAAAAATAGGCGTCTTTAATTCATGCGCCAAATTCATTAAAAATTCCTTCCGAAACTGCTCATTGCCTTCCAAACGCTCTATTTCAACCCGGCGCTCTTTGGCCCACTGCAATACATCCGCCTCCGCTTGTTCCAAAGTAGGCTTAGGCAATAAGGCCTCCGCATAAAATTCCTCCCGTTTGGTGGCTTTCGTTTGCGAAATCAATTTGTAAATCAATTTAATATGCCGGTATAAAAACCATTCCACACTGCGGTGTATCATCCACCACATCAACACAAAAAACAATACCCCCAACAAAATGGCCTTCCACCAAACCCAATCACTCGTTATTAAAACTAAAATCAACAAGAAAGCCGGCACGGAAGCACATAGCAATGCCAACTGTGCCAACGAAATATTTTTACGTTGCAGCATTCCACTAAATTAATCGAATAATTTGAACAAGGATGTTCTAATTTTCTTGGGGCTATCATCAGCATCCCATGCATCATCTACTTTCAGGCTGCTCCGGGCTCCGCTTCGCTCCGGCCCGCTTTCGCTAACGCTTCAGCGGTCTTCCCCTGCACATCCTGCAGCCCCTGGTCGAAAAATCTTACGTCATCGAACCTATCTTCCTTACTTCATCTCAAACTTATAGCCAACGCCCTTCACCGTATGAATAAAATCGGCATTCATTTTCTGACGAATTTTACGCACATGCACATCAATGGTGCGGTCGCCCACAATCACATCATTGCCCCAAATCTTCTCCAAAATCTCGTTGCGTAAAAACACACGCCCCGGCTTCGAAGCCAATAAAGCAAACAATTCAAATTCCTTGCGCGGAAAAACAATTTCTTGCCCCTGATAAATAACCATGAATCGACTCCGATTAATTTCCAATCCGGGAAATTGAATAACACTCGGCTCTTCTTTATTAATGCGACGAAATGCCGATTGCACGCGCGACACTAACAACTTAGGCTTAATGGGCTTGGCAATATAATCGTCCGCACCCACATCCAATCCACGAATTTCCGAAGGTTCATCGCTTAAGGCCGTTAAGAAAATAATTAGGGTTTCATCGAACTCCGGATTCGCCCTTAACTCGATACAAGTTTGAATTCCGTCTTTGTAGGGCATCATCACATCCAAAATAATCAACTCCGGCTTGAACGATTTAGCTTTACTCATGGCGTCAACCCCATTTTCAGCTGTTTCTACGTCATAACCATGCAATTCAAGGTTATAACGCACAATTTGTAAAATATCTTTTTCGTCATCAACGACCAGTATTTTACCTTGCTTTTTATCCATAGTGGATTTTTTACAAAGGTACGGAGGCACTATGCGCTTTGCACCCCGGCATAATTACGAAATTGTTAAGTTAAACAAGCTGAATTACTCGCCTAAACGCTTATTCGCCTGCTCAATGGCCCGATCGATTTCTTCCAAGGCTTGCCTTTTTTCCGATTTTAATTGCCTACGCAAAGTTTTCAATGAATCTAATGACTGTTGAATTTTCAGGTCCACTTCTTCATGGCCTTCCATTTCAACGGAATCCCCTATACGTAATACATCATCTAAAGACTCCTGCTCATGGAATTGCGCATTAAACGTGCCTGAATTAAAGCCAATTTGCACCCGTTGCGATCCACTGTTTCGGAATACCCGATGCGCTTGCACCGGAATATGCGCCGGTACATAAACATCCACCTGAGCATGCTGAAAATGATACGACGATTCATTCGATAATAAAAACTGACGCGGTATGAACAGTTGCCCATCCTGCCATGCCGGCACTAATTCAAAACGCTCAATTTGCCCCAAAGCATCTTCCTCATTCGAACCCGAGGCACGACGAACAATGCGAACCTTCACCACCGAATCATCCGACCGATGAAAATTCACCCATACCGTACGGCAGCGGTATTGATTTCCTGTGGCTTGTATCAATGAATTCGGCTGACGCACACTGAATAAATCGTCGGTTTGAACCGTATCCATTTCCATGGGCATTACCCGCAAAGTATCGCCTGTAAAGGCATAGGTAAATTCTTGTTTTTTACGGCTAATCGTATGGTGTTGTTGCAATAAAGAATACACCAATATGGCGGCCGCCAACCAACCCAATACATGCAAGCCCAATACGGTTTTACGAAAATAAACCGCGGGTTTGGCATAACCGGCCAATCGACGAATGATACCAAACAACAAAACCAACAAGGGCAAAATGAACACCAAACTCAATACCAAAAACGCCAAGGATTTATGCAAGGTGCTGAACAATAAAAAATCGGCCGCACGATAGGCTAAGAATGTCCCTAAGCCCATGCTAAATACAATGGGGACTAACACAAGCAACAATAAACCCAATAAAACATAAGCAATACCGCGGAGTAAGGGCGTCATCCAACCGGTAGATTGTACATTTTCCCGCTCTACTTGATTGGCTTGTTGTATGGTGGACAAATTAACAGGCTCGCCATTCAACAACATAAAATCGGTACCGGTTTTGGCCAATGGCGTTAAAATCCAAAAAACCAAATAAACCAACACACTCATGCCATTCAACGAAATGCCGGTATTCCATATCGGACCATCTTGTTCAATCGACAATAATCCAAATAAAAACGGCGCAATAAACAATAGCCGAATCATCCAAACTTGCACCGAAAAAAACTTGGCCATGCCCGCACAAACACCGCCTAATACCCGATACTGCGGATCGCGAAATAATTTCTTATTGGTCGAAGAACGCGTTTCTTTAACCGGTAACACCGCCCATAAAATCAAGTATATTAATATACCGGCATTCACCGTGAATAAGGTACCCACTTGCAATAAAGTCACCAACACAAATATCAAACGAACCGCCAAGGGATCGATGGCGAAATGTTGCGCAATACCGGCACAAACCCCACCTATCATTTTTTCATTCTTGCTCCGAAAAAACGACCACTTCTTTTCCTTTGAAGCTTCGCTTGTGGCTTGACCTTGATTCGCTTGATTTACCTCAGGCGCTTCCGCCTCAGCACCATCGGCTAAATCGGCCGGCTCCCCAATTTGCGCTATCAACCGATTCACATCGTCGAAAGTCAAGGGCTTTTCTTTATTCAAGGCTTCCAAAATTTCAGCCATGCGGTATTGCAAATCATCGAAGGCTTCCGGGCCACCCTCTAACGATTCGAAATAGGTTTTTAAACGTTGTTCGTACTTCAAAAATGCGTCATAAGCCCCTTGTTCAAATTGCAAGGTTCTCGAACGATACACAACAGTCATGATAGTTTCCATAAGGCTGATATTAAAGGTTGTTGGCTGTAATTTTGTTTACCGAGGCGGACATATCCTCCCAGGTGATTTTTAATTGTTGATAGAAGTCTTGTCCGGACTCACTCAAGGTAAAATACTTGCGGGGCGGACCATTCACACTTTCAACCCAGCGGTATTCCAAATAACCGGCATTTTTCAAACGCGTGAGCAAGGGGTATAAGGTGCCTTCAAAAATAGGCATCCCCGCTTCGCGCAACTCCAAGGCAATATCGCTGGGGTAAGCCTCGCCGCGACGAATAATGCTCAGAATACAATACTCTAAAATCCCTTTTTTCATTTGGCTTTGAATATTGTCGTTGGGTACTGCCGCCATGTTGTTTGTTTTAAGCACCACAAAATTCATTCATAACAAGGTATTATGTATTACATAGTACCTATTTTAGCAATTAATTAACTATACAAGGCCATTAAAAAAGGCTGTTCCTTTCGAAACAGCCTTAAGCAGGTGTATTTATGGCACGAGTTAGAGTTCTTTTTTCTTCAGAGTTTTCGGTATTTTAACCGAAAGCGTTTGTTTTTTCCCTTTGCGTTCAATGTGCATATCCAATAATTCTTTATCGCGTTGACGGTTGATGGCATCCGAAAGGGCATCCACCGATTGAATATCGCGGTCACCGCAACGTTGAATTACATCGCCCACTTGAATACCGGCTTTTTCGGCTTGCGAACCGGCAGTTACGCCCAATACATACACCCCATTCCCATCGGCACGGTCTTCCACTTCTACCCCAATTTTAGGCGATTGTACCGAGGAAGGGCGATCGAATTCTGCATTGAATGGGTTATTGCGAAACATATCTTCAAAGCCTTTAAACCAATTTTCGGGTTCCAAGGGGAAGGTACCACGAAAACTCAATGCTCCGTTGCGTTCGCTGAGTTCCACGTTTTTAGTCAAAAATTTACTGTCGCGTTCAAACGTGATATCCACCTTTTCGCCGGGTTTATGAGCCGCAATGGCATCCACTAAATCGTTCGGATTATAAATATTTTTATCGCCTACACGGGTAATCACATCCCCGGCTTTTAATCCAAATTTTTCAGCGGGCGAACGAGGCACTACACTTTCCACTACCGCCCCATCATTCTTTTCGCCGGCCTTGGTATTCACCCCCAACATGGCTTTGTTGCCGGTTTCAGCATCCATATCAAAAAAAGGCGTATTGGGATCGTCGGTTACATCCTTCCCATTAATAATAATTTTCTTTTTAAAGAAGGTATTTCCCGAACCTTGTTTGTCTTGATCTACTTTCTCGCCATTAATCCAAACTTCCCCGTTCCGAATTTCAATGCGGGTACTCGATTGACCATCGGGCGATTCCACGATAATACTTTCTTTCTGATTTTTTTCAATCGTTTTGGCGTTCTGGGCAGTAGCCGTAAAAACACTGCTAAAGGCTACACCCAATAAGAGTATTTTTTTCATGATGCTAAAAATTTAAATCCGTAACAAAAATAAATAGGACCATCGTTGCGGATGGTCCTAAATTGATAAAAAAAATAGAAGATGGTGTTAAAAAACTACTTCACCATACTTTTCAAGGTCAACTCGTTTACTTTAACCGGATAGCGTGCTTCCATATCGGCAATCCATTGTTTTTCCAAATATTCTTGGTATTCGGAAATCACAAAACCACGGGCTTCGCTCAAGGTTTTTTGGGTGGCTTCATTGTAAACTTCTTTTACATCCAATACCACATAACTGCCATCGTCGTTGCGGTAAGGCGCCGAAACGGTATTGGCTTTGTATGGCATAGCCCCTTTGAAACGGGTTTGTTCAAATTTCCCCGATTCATAATACACTTTGTTTTGTACGCCGTCGCCACTCGCAATTTTTACAATTTCATCGGGTGTGGCTTTCGCATTCGCCGGATCGGCCAAGGCTTTAGTTACTTTCTTGGCATACTCTTCGTCGGCGCATTTGTAATACACGGCTTTTACGGAAGCCGGCCATTGATAACGCGATTGGCGGGTTTCATAAAAAGCCTTCAATCCATTGGTATCTACCAAGGCTTTATTCCAAACATTCTTGTCGGTCAATTCAAACAACATAATACCGTCGCGGTATTCGGTTACCAAGTTTTTATATTCTAGATTTTCATCGAGCATTTTATTTTCCTGATAATCGTACAAGGCTTTTTCGGAATAGTTTTTAAATAAAGAACGAAGGGTTACTTCCTTGGCGCCGTATATTTTTCCTTTGGTAAAATCTTGAATATAATTGGCAAAATCGGCTTGGGTATACACCGTGCCACTCATTTCAAACAATTTCTTCGTGAAACGACCATAATCGCCTCCTTGGTAAGTGCCATTACGCAAGGTAGAATCAGGGATGGCATTGATAAGTTCAGTTAAGGCCGCAGGATAATCCTTATAGGCCAATTTTTGTTTCAACTTATAGGTGTATTGTTCTTTAGCCACCTCAATACGACCATCTTTTTCAACGCGTTTTTTCAAGTCGTTTTTAATGGTATCGAACGGACGCAATGGTGTTTTACCAATTAATTTAATGATATGGTATCCATATTCAGTACGAACAGGATTGGAATATTCACCGGGTGTTTTCAACGCGAAAGCAGCATCTTCAAACGCCGGATCCATTTGTCCAACACCAAACGTAGCTAAAACCCCTTTGGTATTTTGCGAAAACTTATCGTCGGAGAAACGTTCTACCATCATGTCGAAATCAGCACCGCCACGAAGTGCGGTCAAAATAGAATCGATGCGTTGTTTGGCTTTCAAATCGCCGGCTTCGCCTTCGCTTTTGCGCACATTCAACATAATTTGGGCCACTTGCATTTCACCACGTGCAGGGCGTTCAGCTGTCTTCTTGATGATATGATAACCAAAAGCGGTACGGAAAGGCTTGGAGTATGATCCTACCGGCGTTTGGTAAGCCATATTTTCAAACGGATACGACGGAATTTGCATGGCGGTGAAATAGCCAATGTCCCCGCCTTTGGAAGCAGAAGGTTTATCCTCGCTGGCGGCAGCCGCTAAGGCTGAAAAATCCATGCCTTTTTGAAGCACTTGGTACAAACTATCAATGCGACGGTAAACGGTGCTTGTATCTTCATCCATTTTCGGGAAGTTCAACAAGATATGCGATACGCGTACATCTTTCTTCATGCGCTCGTAGGCTTCTTTCACCAACTTGTCGGTAATTTCACCATCGGTCATATACGTTTTGGCCAATTGCTTCTTGTACGAACTTAATTCGTTCTGAATATTGGGAATGGTATCGAGTTTGGCTTTTTCGGCTTCAGACACTTTCATTTTAAAGCGGCTGTACAAGGTTAAATATTCGCGCAAGGCTTTTTCGCTGAAGTCGGGCTTCTGGTTGCTTACATTTTTGGTGTACATACGCAGGAACTCGCTCTTAGTTACTTTATTGTTGCCGTAAGTAAACAATAAAGGATCGGCCGTTTTTTGGGCTAACAGCGCCATAGGGGCTGAACTCAGGCATAAACAAAACAGAATCAATTTTCTCATACGTCTCTGAATAAATTATTGTTTAATGAATCAAGGTGTCGCGAAAGTACGGTAAAGCGCGGGCATTACTACTTTTTATCGGCGGGTGCTTCTTTTTTCTTTTTTTCCAACCATTCAATTAAACCCAACAGATTATTATGGTCGATGCGTTTACCGCGAATCACCTTTTTATCGTCGAGCAAGTAAATGGTGGGCGTACTGTATACATCGTAAAAAGAGCGGAAATTGGTATTGCGCAAGGGGTCGTGCACATGAATCCAACCTTCGTTCAATTTATTCTCTTTAATGAAGGTTTTCCATTTATCGGTCTCATTATCGGCATCAACAGCATACATTTTAACCCCGTATTTTTTCAAGGCTACTTTATACAAAGAATCGAACTGTGGAATTTCTTTCTTACAATGACCACAATCGGGCGACCAGAAAATGAGCACGGTATAAGGCGCTTTCACTGAACTCAAAGGCACTACATTTTTTCCGGTGGTATCCATCATGCGCAAATCCATGGCCGGTTGACCAATCATATTGGGCGCAATATCGCGTGCACGGTCGATGTATTTTTTCAATTGGGCCGAATCAATCCAAGTAGCCATGCCTTTCATGTAATAATTCTCTACCAAATACACAAAGGCTTCATCCATCCCCATCACCTTGCTGGTTTCTGCCCAACGGGTTAAATACCACAAAGTGTATTTGAAGGTTTCTTCTGTACCCTTGCATTTCGCCAATAAGATATCGGCTTCTTGTTCTACTGAATCAGGTACGGGAATTACTAATTTAGTGAGATAGTCATCTAATTTACGCTCATACAAGGGCGTGTAAATCAAGCGGTCGTCTCGAAAATCGTATTTATCCCAATAATGCGATTTGTAAAAAATACGCGGATAACTCGAATCTTTTTTACCATCGGGCAAGGTGGGCAATTCGGTTGGAATTTCAGGTTCATCGACGGCATCGAATAATTTCTTTAAAAAAGAATTCGGGTTATTGGCCGCGGTTTGATTGCGGTAATTGGTCAATTCCTTGCCTTTAGCGCGCATCTTATCGTAAATCGCCGTGGTGTCTTTCTTCGTTTTGGCACCGGGCAATTCCGTTTCAATTTTTTGATATTCTCGGCCATAAACCGTTAAGAAACGTTGATATTCATAAAAAGCAATATTTTCAGTTTTCCCCACGAACTTGGCCGAATTGTACGGATCCGATTTCGCCAATTCCATGCTGAAATTGTCGCCATTTAAAATAATCACTTCGCTGGAGGCCGACTTATCGGCAAAAAGTAACATGTAAACACCCCCTACTATTTTTTTATCCGACGCAAAAAGGGCTTCTCCTTTAGGGGAAAGCTTAGCCGAATCGTCGCGGAATACCGTGGTACTCTTTCCAAAATAGTGACATAAATACACCAGGGAATCGCGGGCATCGGTATATTTCACCCGAATTGAATAACCGTCTTTAGCAAAGGCCGAAAGGAAATTCAGACTAAGGAACACGAGTAAAAGTGATACTTTTTTCATAAGGCGAAACTAATTGAATTAAGGGAAACGAAAATAATGAATGTAGACGCGACGCAACCACGCGTAGTTGTTACATTTGCACCACTTTAACAGAGCAGGTATGGCACGAAAAAAGAAATACACCCTTCAGAATATTCATGTAGAACGCTATGCCGCCGAAGGGAAATGTGTTGCCCGCGTGAACGACAAAGTCATTTTCATTGAAGGGGCTGTGCCGGGTGATATCGTTGATTTATTCGTTCATAAAAACAAAAAAGATTGGGCTGAAGCCCGCGTTACGCGCTTGGTGGAGCCTTCTAACACAAGGGTAACGCCATTCTGCGCACATTTTGGCACCTGCGGTGGATGCAAGTGGCAAATGCTGCCTTACGACAAACAAATTGCCTACAAAGAGGAGCAAGTAAAAGACCAATTACGGCGTATTGGCCACGTGCAAGTTGCTGAACACCGCCCCATTTTAGGTTGTTCGGAAACCCGCTTGTACCGAAATAAATTAGAATTTACCTTTTCGAATAAACGGTTTTTAACCGGGGCTGAATTGAACAACCCCGATGTGAGTCCAAACCACCCCAGCCTTGGTTTTCATGCCCCGGGCTTGTTCGATAAAGTTATTCCGATAGAAGAATGCCACCTACAAGCGGAGCCCACCAATGCGTTGCGCAATTTTGTACGCGATTATGCGTTAGCCCACGACTACACCTTTTACGACCATCGGGGCCATACCGGATTCCTTCGGAATTTAATGATTCGCGTGGCCACCACAGGACAGGTTTTGGTAAATTTAGTGTTTGCCGAAGATCATCCGAGCCATATTCAAGCCATGATGCAAGCCATTCAAACGGCCTTCCCCGATATTACTTCCTTGCATTATACCGTAAATACCAAATTCAACGATAGTTTATACGATCAGGACATTCGGCTGTTCAGCGGGACGCCATACATTGAAGAAAAGCTCGAAGATTTCACGTTTCGTATCAGTCCCAAATCCTTTTTTCAAACCAATACCCAACAAGCCACCGTATTGTATAGTTTAGTGCGGGAATTAGCCGATTTAAAAGGCACTGAAACCGTCTACGATTTATACTGTGGTACCGGTAGTATTGGTATTTTTTTATCGCCGGGGGCGAAGAAAATCATAGGAGTTGAAACAGTGGCCGATGCCGTAGACGATGCAAAAATCAATGCTCAAATTAATGGCATTGAGGGGGCAGAGTTCTTTGCCGGCGATGTAATTGATGTTTGTAACGACGAATTTTTCCAACAACATGGGCATCCCGATTTGGTGATTATCGATCCACCACGGGCGGGCTGTCACGACAAACTCTTGCAAAAACTATTGCAAATTGGCGCCCCAAGAATTCTTTATATCAGTTGTAACCCCGCCACGCAGGCACGCGATTTAGCGATACTTCAAGCCGATTACGACATTGCGGTTTCTCAGCCTGTCGATTTATTTCCGCATACGCATCATATAGAAAACGTAGCCTTGCTTCAACGAAAAAAATAATTCCATGTTACTCATCGACGATTTACGCGAAAAACTGCAATTGCCTTTACCGGGCGCTACGGCCCATGAAATCATGAAACC
>JBPCSZ010000164.1:0-6314 GCA_051006655.1 Chitinophagaceae bacterium | reverse complement strand
CTCGAATGCCCTGTTTTATACGTTTTAGGCGAATTTGACCAAGCGGTCCCTTTAACAGTTGGCTTGGAACAAAGTCTGCTACCCGCTATAACCTCGGTGCATATTTTACCCGGCGTGGGGCATACCGCCATGAACGAAGCCCCTGAAATTTTGCAGGATATCCTCAATAATTACTGCCAATACGCCCTTCGCTTCAAAAAGTCGTAATTTTGCGTTATGTTACAGCGCATACTCCTCAGTATCTTGTTGATGCTTTTTGCTTTCAGCACGAAAGCATCGCATGTAGTAGGTGGCGATATTACCTATACTTGTTTAGGGAATAATACCTACGAATTTATAGTTAGTTTATACCGCGATTGTTTACCGCCTTCTCAAGGTGGTGGAAATCCGGCTGCCTTGGAATCCGATAATCCGGCCTTCATTACGATTTATAATGGCAGTAATTTTTACTCGTTCGACTCGGTTTATTTTTACGATAGAGAAAACATCGACCCGAATTTTTCGAACGATTGCGTGAACAATCCACCGGCTACTTGTATCAATCGCATTCGATTCAAATTCGTAAAACAATTACCGGCCAGTGCCTTTCCATATACCTTACTCATGCAACGTTGTTGCCGCAATGAAACCATCAATAATATTTTAATTCCGGGCACAACAGGCGCTACGTATTACTGCACCATACCACCGAATGTTTGTAATAACAGTGCCGACTTTAATAATTTACCCCCTCAAATTATATGCGCTAATAATCCTTTTGTTTACGACCATTCTGCAACAGACCCCGATGGCGATTCTTTATCGTATGAATTTTGTGACGCCATGCGAGGAGGTGACCCCAATGATCCGAAACCCGTTATTGTATCGAGCCAATTACCGGCTTTATCGGCCGTTACTTACAAAGCTCCTTACACCTCGGCACAACCCATGGCCGGCAACCCCTTAATTAATATCAATCCGGTAACGGGAATAATTACCGGCACCCCGAATATTCAAGGTCGATTTGTGGTGAACGTATGTGTAAACGAATGGCGTAATGGCGTCATCATCAATACCACCCGGCGTGAGTTTCAATTTGTTGTAACCAATTGTTCGAAAGCCGTGGTGGCCTTTGTTCCACAATTACCTTCTGAACCCAATACCTATATTGTCAATTGCAAAAGCAAAACCGTTTCCTTCATTAATAATAGCCAAGGTGGGTTTAATTATTTTTGGGACTTTGGCGTTGCGGGCATGAGCGATGACACATCGAATTTATTTCAACCCACATTTACCTATCCCGACACCGGTACTTACAAAATTAAATTGGTGGTAAACCGGGGAACAACTTGTCCGGATAGCATTGAACGTTTAGTAAAAATCTATCCTGATTTTGAAACCAAATTCGATTACAGTGGTTTGTTATGTCCGAATTCGCCCATTCAATTTGTTGACCAATCAACGGGCACATTCGGCACCATTAATTTTTGGAATTGGTCTTTCGGCGATGGAACAACAAGTAGTATTCAAAACCCGGTGAATTCGTTTGCCAATATTGGACAGCAATACAATGTGCGCTTAATTTCAGGCAATAATTTTGGTTGTCGTGATACGGCATCGCGAATATTGACGGTAGATTACGTGAATGTATTTGCCGGCAACGATACCATTATTGTAAAAAACTATACTTACCAATTCAAAGGCTCGGGTGCCGACAATTTCAATTGGAGTCCAAGCACCTATTTAAACGATGCCAATATTGCAAACCCAACGGCTGTTTTTCCCGACACCGGATTGTATACCTATATTTTACATGGCACTACGAACCAAGGTTGCGATGATTACGACACGATTCGTATTCGTGTAGCCGATGGTCCATACTTAACTCTTCCGAATGCCTTCACGCCCAATGGCGATGGCTTAAACGATTACTTCTCTATTTTGTATGCCGGTTATAAGAAACTGAATTACATGCGCATTTATAATCGCTGGGGAGAGTTGGTATACCAAACCGCCGATTTTCGCCGAGGCTGGGATGGGAAACACAAAGGTCGCGATGCGGAAGTAGGCACTTATTTTTGGATTATTTCAGCGAATAATACCAACGACCAAGCTGAAATTTTAAAAGGCGATATTACATTGATTCGATAAATTATGCAGGCAAAAACCATTTTAATTACCGGTGCTACTTCAGGCATTGGACGGAGCACGGCTATTCGATTTGCACGTGAAGGCTATCAATTAATTTTAACCGGCCGACGCCTGTCGCGCTTGGAAAGTTTAAAAGCCGAATTGGAGCAACAATACCAATCGAAGATTCAATTGCTTTGTTTTGATGTTCGAAATTTGGATGAAGTAAAAAAACATTTATCTGAAATTGACCGGACGCAATTTCCGACCATTGACATTTTGATGAACAATGCCGGATTAGCCTCCGGCTTAGGTCCAATTGATGAAGGCTTGTACGAGGATTGGGATGTGATGATTGACACCAACGTAAAAGGCTTACTGTATGTAACCCGCGAAATTATTCCCATCATGAAAGAACAAGGGTTCGGTCATATTGTGAATATTAGTTCGCAAGCCGGAAAAGATGTCTACTTGAACGGCAATGTATATTGTGCTACCAAACATGCCGTAGATGCGTTAAATAAAGCCATGCGTATCGACCTATTGCCTTACGGCATTAAAGTAACCGCTATTAATCCCGGTGCCACAGAAACTGAATTTTCCTTGGTGCGATTCAAAGGCGATGAAGCCCGTGCCAAATCGGTTTACGAAGGATTCAAACCACTCTCTCCCGAAGACATTGCGGATGTAATATACTTTACCGCCAGTTTACCGCCCCACATGTGCATCAACGATTTAACACTTACTTGTCTAACACAAGCCAATGGTATTTATAATACCAAAATGCTTAAAAAATAATCGGGGGTTTAAATCCAAAATATACATCATCATGTTCATGCCTTGTAGAGTTAATCCGACAAGGTTATTCGCTTGTGTCGGCTACATTTGAGAAACTAAAATTCAAATTATGTTAGAACAATTGGTTTCTTTATTACAAAGCGAAGGCCGTGGTGCCATCATCGAAAATCCGGCCATTCCCAACGAACGGAATGATGAAGCTATGGGCTTAGCCGCAGAAACCGTGATGGGCGGTTTGAAAAATGCCTTATCGAACGGACAACTCAATGACGTTGTTGGTTTGTTTACCGGCAACAGTGATGTCAATTCGAATCCGGTGGCTCAAGGGTTGAGCTCCGATTTAGCGGGCTCCATGATGAGTAAGTTCGGCTTAGATGCCCAGGGTGCCGGATCGATGGCTTCCCAATTAATTCCGGGTTTATTGAGTAAATTATCGCAACGCACCAACGACCCAAATGATAGCGGTTTCGACATCAACAATATGTTGGGTTCCCTGATGGGCGCATCAGCTTCGGGAGGAAAAATAAATATTCCGGGCATGGCACAAGGTATTGACTTTAGTAGTTTATTGAAAGGTGCCAATTTAGATGCCAACGGTGATGGCAAAATTGACATGAACGATTTAAGTGGTATGGTAAGCAAACTCACCTCGGGCAATGGCGCTCAAGGTGGCTTAGGTGGCGCTATGGACATGCTGAAAGGCTTGTTTGGTAAATAACCATACCCTTAGTAGATTTGAAAAAAAATAATCTACTATGAAAAAAATCCTTTGGGGGCTTTGTATCAGCATTTGTATACAAAGCCCTTTTTTATTGAAGGCCCAACAAAGTTGGCAACAACGCATGGAAAACAAAGCGCGGTATTATACCAAGCAATTAATGCGCAATGTTAAACTGCCCGATTCATTAGAAACGAGCGTTTATCAAATCAACTTACACGTTTCCATGCGCATCGATTCCTTATATGCCGGCAACTACATGGAACATGAACGAAAACCCCTGATGCGTAAGGTTTTTATTGAACGCGATTCGGCGTATAAAAGCATCATGAGCCAACAACAGTATTTACGTTACGATGATTGGCAACGGGAACAATGGGAGAAAAAACAAGCCGAGAAAAAATAGCTCAAATAAAAACGCAGTTCAATGAACTGCGTTTTTTATAACAATGCGTTGACAACTGAATTTAGAGTTTTCTTTTCTTTTTCACATCGCTGTCGTCGAGTTGAATACCCAAACCAACAGTTACCATGTTGGCTTTTAAAGGACTGTTACGGCCAAAGAAATTATTGAGGTAATAATTGGAGGTTACAGACACGCCGTATAAGTTAAATCCGGCGAATACGGAATAATGCAAGGTGGCGGCTTCAGGACTGAACCATTCATTGAATTTATCCATCTTGGTATCGTTCCAAAAAACTTTGGCTTTATAGTTTAATGCCACGGCACAATCCATACCCACTTTAAATTCCGATTTGCCATCGCGCGAACTCACGCGGAGTCCAATAGGTGCCCCCAAGGTATAAACTCGTTCTTTGGTACGAATATTAACCGGTAAAATGCCCGATTGACCGGCTTCTATACGTTCTTGACGTATCAATCCAATATTCTTCAAATGCAAACCGGTAAATACCGATACGGTTTTATCGAGTCGACGGTTGTAATCAACTCCCATATTAAAAAAGTACGAGTAACGAGGAATTACCCGATCGGATGAATTCAAGCGAGCCCATTGCAACATGCTCCCCTCAACGCCGACACTGGTATAATTTTTTTTCATTTTTTTGGCCGGCGCATTATTATTGCTTTGGGCCATACTTGCCGAGGCTCCTAAACAAAGGCAAGCCATACATAGGATTAATTTTTTCATTTCAATTGGTTTTAGTGGTTCAAAGATAAGTGAATGGCCGACTATTTCAAGTCTTTTCAAAACCGAGCATCATAAAATGGCAAGGGGCATGTATTTTTGCGTCAAACTATACTATGCTTCAATTAAACACGTTGCGTCTGCAACCGGAATGGGTGAAGGAACGCTTAGCTCATAAACACGTGAAGGAACTCGATATCGTCGATCGTATTATTAGCATCGACGAAAAACGTAGAACACTGCAAACCGAGAACGACGAATTGTCGGCTTCAATCAATAAAGCTTCGAAAGAAATTGGACAGTTAATGGGAAGCGGACAAAAAGAAGCCGCTGAACAACGTAAACAAGAAGTGGGTGCTTGGAAAGAAAAATCGAAACAATTGGTAGAACAATTGCAAGTGCTTGAACAACAGCAACACGATGAATTGGTGAAGTTGCCCAACTTACCCCACGAGTCGGTACCTGCCGGCAAATTACCCGAAGACAATGTGTGTATTCGTACCGGTGGCGAAATTCCAACCTTATTTGAAGGCGCAAAACCACATTGGGAATTAACCACGCAGTATCAGTTAATCGACTTTGAACTCGGCACAAAAATTACCGGGAGTGGGTTCCCGGTTTATATCAATCGCGGGGCTCGTTTGCAACGTGCTTTAATTGCTTATTTTTTAGATTACAATACCCAAAATGGGTATTTGGAATATGGCGTTCCTCATATGGTGAATGCCGATAGTGCTTATGGTACGGGACAATTACCCGATAAAGAGGGACAAATGTATCATGCCACGGCCGACGATTTTTATTTAATTCCAACGGCTGAAGTTCCCGTTACCAATTTATACCGCGATGTATTATTGAAGGAAGCTGATTTGCCCATCAAGATGACGGCTTACACACCATGCTTCCGTCGCGAAGCCGGTAGTTATGGGAAGGATGTGCGTGGTTTAAATCGTTTACACCAGTTCGACAAAGTGGAAATTGTACAATTCACCACCCCTGAAAATTCATATGCGGCATTAGAAGACATGGTGCTTCATGTAGAAAAATTATTACAATCCTTAGAGCTCCCTTACCGCATTTTACGCTTGTGCGGTGGCGATATGAGTTTCTCATCGGCCTTAACCTTCGACTTTGAAGTGTACAGCACCGCCCAAGAACGTTGGTTGGAAGTAAGTAGTGTTTCGAATTTTGAAGCCTTCCAAACCAATCGCATGAAAATTCGTTATAAAAATGCCGATGGCAAAAATCAATTGGTCCATTCATTGAATGGCTCTTCCTTAGCCCTTCCGCGTATTTTAGCTTGTTTATTGGAAAACAATCAAAGTCCCGAAGGTATTCGAATTCCCGAAGTATTAGTTCCTTATTTCGGAAAGTCCATCATCGATTAGTTCAACTCAACGCATAAAAAAAGCCGACACATGACATGTCGGCTTTTTATTTTACTGCCATTCCGTGTCAAAAACCGCGTTCCCGGTAAACCATTGCCATTCAATCTTCTCATAAACAAACGTAATCTCTTCAAATTCATTCAACTTACTCTC
>JBPCSZ010000163.1:0-59053 GCA_051006655.1 Chitinophagaceae bacterium | reverse complement strand
ATTGCTTACCTATAAAAGACCAATGTAAATGGGACATCCAATCGATAATAAAAATGTTGCTGGTTGCGAAACGCAACATCATAACACTGCGAAGCGAATACGCTTCGCAGAACTTGGGCTCTTAACGATACTGAAATGATGAAGACATTAGGAATCATATTTTCTTTGTTAGTATCGCTAGCTAGTGAAGCCCAAAACAAAATGGGGTACACTTGGATAGTGGGCAACAATGCCTCCTATGGTAAATTTGATGGCACTAGTAATGCACCTGCTACAGGTAGCTTATACACTATAGCAGCACCCAATTACCCATACATATTTGCAGGAGGGCATAGCAATATATGCGATAGTGCAACGGGAAAGATTTTATTTCTATGCAATGGCATGCGAGTGTTTGATACTTTAGGGAATATCATTGAAAATGGAGACAGTTTAGTGCCTAGCAAAATATATAAACATAACTCCTTTCATTTTTCTGGTTATACTCAAAGCTCGCTGATTATACCTAAGGGAAGTAATGGATTATACTATGTATTTACTCCTACAGTAAGTGATAGTATGTATACCAACGTTTGGATGGTACCAAATACTCAAATTGCACCTTTCGATTTGCTTCTGTACCATGTAGTCGATATGACTGCCAATGGCGGTGCGGGCAAAGTGATAGAAAAGAACAAGGTATTGCTAAGCCATACAGAACTCCATAAAACTATGATGCAAGCTTGCCGACATAGCAATGGGGTGGACTGGTGGCTGCTAAAGCAAGGACGATATGGCAGTAACGAGATTATACGGTTTTTGGTAACCAAAGACAGTATTTCGGGACCTTATATACAGCAGTTTAATGAGCCTGCGTATGGCACTTATGATTATCCTGGTCAGTTTTCCTTCAGTAATGATGGAACTAAATTTGCTGCTATTCAAGGTGCTGCTAACAAATTATTTTTAGCAAATTTTGACAGATGTACTGGAGAACTCTATAATTCTCAAGTATTTAAACTACCAATAGATTCTACTACTTATCCCCCTTTGGATAATCAAGGTTCTCTGGATAGTGTATGCGCAGGGATATGCTTCTCCCCAAATGATAATTTCTTATATATTACCAAATGGTGGAACATTTATCAATTTGAAGTTGGTGAATCTGATAGTAATTTGGCATGGTATAGAGTAAGGCATGGTCCAGATACTTCTTTCAATGCCTTTGAATATTATGGTTCTATGCGCATTGGTCCAAACTATAAAATTTATATAGGAAAATATGCAGGTGGATTCAAACAATTTAGCGTTATAGATAATCCAAACAATAAAGGTGTGGCATGTAATTTTTGTCGCAAATGTTTTCGGGTAGATAATGCCTTAGGAGGTTTAAACTCTCCTCCCAATATGCCCGATTATACCTTAGGCCCTAGTAATAAAACCTGCTGGCCATTAGCCACAAATCAATTGTCAATTCAGCATGATGCGTTGGAGGTATACCCTAACCCAAGTAGCTCGGTGTTTTACATTAAAAATAAGCAAGGCAAAAAGAAGGAATTGTTTACCATGCTGGGTGATTTGTTGTTTACCACTACTAAAGATGAAATCGATGTAAGCAGGTACACAAAAGGTGTTTATTATTTACGGTGCGAGCATGCTGTAAGGAAAGTGCTTGTTGAATGATGGGGAGGAGGAATATAATATCGGCGAGTTTCGTTCTTTCGATAAGTACGTTTTCATCACGTTACTCGTTGCGAAACGCAACAGCGTAACCCTGCGAAGCGAATACGCTTCGCAGAACTTGGGTTCCATTTAAACTTCGGGTTGCCGACTGCGACGAACGATTTGTTCCGTTTATACGGAATCCCGAAGCGCTAAGCACAAAAAATCAGAGCGAGTAAACTCCCTATGCCAGACGGGAACGAGGGAAAGATGAAGGATGTTCCGAACGATGCCCCTCGGCCCCGATTGGAGCTAGGTGCCATGCACCGCGGAAAGCGGGAAGATAGCTTAATAAAGTTCCTTCGCTGCGCCGCATAAAAAAAGGTCGATGCTTACGCACCGACCTTCAATTAAACTAAAATAAATTTAAGCCAACTTCTTTTGTAAGCCGCTGTTCAAGGCTTCCAAGAACTCTTCGGTGTACACAAAATGTTCGCCGTGTTTCACTTTATTGCCGTGAATACAAACCGCTAAATCTTTGGTCATAATGCCGCTTTCCACGGTTTCAATACATACCTGTTCGAGGGTATTGCAAAAATCGATGAGCGCTTGGTTACCATCCAATTTGCCACGGAAAGCCAAACCACGCGTCCAAGCAAAAATGGAGGCAATCGGGTTGGTGCTGGTGGGCTTACCGGCTTGATGATCGCGGTAGTGACGGGTTACCGTACCGTGGGCCGCTTCGGCTTCCATGGTTTTTCCGTCGGGCGTAACCAACACCGAGGTCATGAGTCCAAGCGAACCAAAACCTTGGGCTACCGTATCGCTTTGCACATCGCCATCGTAGTTTTTACAAGCCCATACAAAGTTGCCGTTCCATTTCAAGGCCGCAGCTACCATATCGTCAATCAAACGATGTTCGTATGTAATGCCGGCCGCTTCAAATTGCGCTTTGAATTCTTCGTTGTAAATAACTTCGAAAATGTCTTTAAAACGACCATCGTATTTTTTCAAAATGGTGTTTTTGGTAGACAAATACAAAGGCCATTTTTTGCTCAAGGCCATATTGAAGCAAGAGCGGGCAAAGCCCATAATGCTCTCGTCGGTATTGTACATGCTGAGGGCCACACCATCGCCTTTGAAGTTGAACACTTCGAATACTTGTGGTTCGCCACCATCTTCGGGCGTGAAGGTCATAGTGAGTTTTCCTTTCCCTTTAATGACGGTATCGGTAGCACGGTACTGATCGCCAAAGGCGTGACGGCCTACAATGATGGGGGCTGTCCAGTTCGGTACCAAACGCGGTACATTGCTCATCACAATGGGTTCGCGGAATACGGTACCGTCGAGGATATTACGGATAGTCCCGTTCGGCGACTTCCACATTTGTTTTAAATTGAATTCCTTCACGCGGGCTTCATCGGGGGTGATGGTAGCACATTTAATACCCACACCGCAAGCCTTGATGGCATTGGCGGCATCGATGGTAATTTGGTCGTTGGTTTCGTCGCGTTTTTCAATGCCTAAATCGTAGTACTGAATAGGTACTTCAATATAAGGCAATATCAATTTTTCTTTAATGAATTTCCAAATGATGCGCGTCATTTCGTCGCCATCTATTTCCACTACGGGATTGTTTACTTGTATTTTTGTCATAAGAACTTTTTAAGAAGGCACAAAGGTAATAAAGCCAAGGGGATTCCCTACCACTTCTATTCAATTGTGGATTAAATATAGATATACCACAAAATGCGGCTGACCATAGAACCCCATTGGCTCATGCTGGAGCGCAGGGTTTTGTCGAGTTCCACCAAGGTTTTCTTTTCGCCTTTTACCGGAGGTACAATTTCTTTTTCGTTGGGTAAATACGTTTGAATATCGGTAGCAAAGTATTGTAAATTCAAGCGTGGCATTACAATTCCTAAAATCATACCGGGTAAACCTTGGAAGCTTTCGGGACCGCCCGGCGCTACAATGGCATCGGTATAAAAGGCAATGACATACACCGAATCCATGATGATGGTTTCGGCACGACGGCAATTATACCCGGCAATTTTCCGAAACTCTTCGGTAATTTTCCATTCGTGTTTGCGGAAGGTATCTTGAATTAGGTACGATTTTTCAAAGATTTTTTTCTCCGAGGTTTGGGTCTGTTTTTCGTAATCGTTATACACAATATTGCGTTCGGCCGGAATATTCCCCATCATCATTTTGTATTCCGAAATACCATCGGGGGCCGGTTTATACAAACTTTTGGTATCGGTGAAAAACAAATCGAAGCGGTCGATTTTATACTTGGGCGTATTCTTTTTCATTTGGTCGGCCATGGCCCCACCACGTCCTTGCATCATTTCGTCGAGTTGCTTGTGCACATTGGTTTTGCGTTCGAACGAAATTTTGCCTTTAAACATCAAAGAAGGCAATTCAGTTTGTGCTTTGGTTTGCGCAACAGCCGGACCAAAACAACAAAGGGCTATTATTAAAAAGAAGCGTTGACGTAACATAGTAAATTAAAAATTGAATGAAGATTAACGACCCATACGGCGACCACCGCCACGCATACCCCGTGGCATACCCGGTGCACGGCGTCCACCACCGTTTCCTTGTTGAGCAGCGGCCATTGGACCATCGTTGAAGTTCCATACCAACGACAACATCCAATAACGGGTTAAGGTCATATAATTTCGTTCTTGGTTATAGTTGGCCGTGGTGGTACGGTCGTACCCGCGGTTTTGACGCAAGATATCGTTCACGCTCAACTTCCAAGTTAAGTTCTTATTGTCGAGCATGCGATACATCAATGAACCATTCCACAAGAAACGCGAGAATGGCGTGGCATACGGGCCCACCGGTGGATTATAAATATAATCGGCATCGGTGCTGATTTCAAAATTCTTCGGTAAGGTCCACGTTAATGAAGCCGATGGCGTGAACGATAAGAAGCGAATATCACGGCCATTCGGAATAGTGGTTTGGGTATTCGTGAACACGGTTCCTAAATCCACATCCAAATACAATTTCTCATCGAGGGCATAATTAATACCCGGAGTTAAAGTCAAACTCAAGGTATTGGTTACACTCCGAACGGTATTGATTTCGTTGGGCGTATGATTGAAATTACCCGATACATTCAATTTTCCGTTCACATTGGTTTTTGGAATTTTGGCAAACAAACCGCCCCACAGGGTTCCATTATACCCGCCATTGATATTGATGTATTGACTGATGGTTCGGCCTAATTCATCTACATAACGACTCAAGGAAATATTATTGAAGGTATTGTTGAAATTGAAACCGGCATAAATACTTCGGCTCGAAATAACCTTATAATTAAAATAACTGGCATTGATGTTTTGGCTATACCCAATTTTTAAATTCGGGTTACCAATGCTCAACGACAATGGATTGCTATTGTCTTGCACCGGTTGCAATTGCGAAATAGAGGGTTGACGAGTAGAGCCATTATACGTAAATGAAAGTCGGCTAAACTGATCGAATTTATAATTGATGCGTAGGGTAGGGAAGATGTTCAAACGCCCATAATCGTAGGTATACAAACGAACTAAATCTTTTTGGTCGAACATGGAATAACGGAAGCGACTGCCAATGGCAATATTGTATTTCTTTTCAACCCATTTAAATTCGGCGCCTAACGTATGACCTTGAATGATGGAATTAAAATCACTGCTCAAAGAGTCAATGCGTTTTTCATAATCGTTGGCACCACTGTTTTTAATCAAGGTCGATTTCTTCGAGAAATTCCCATCTATATTATACGCATACGATGTTTTGAACAATAATTTTTTACTCAAAGGTTCGGTATACGATAATTCGGTATTAAAGGTATTGGTTATCTGCGCTTGTTCTTTGCGCTGGTCGAGGGTATCGAAGCGTGTAATGCCTTGGTAATACCCATTTTCACCATCTAATTGACCTTCTCCGCTATTGTCGCTATGCACATAGGAACTGGTCAACGACAAGGTCCGACCGGTTTTTTTCAATTTGCGGTTGATGGTCAAATTATTCGAAATTCGTCCGGTTTTCGATTGACTGGTATTTTTACGCACACTCTGATTCAACAACATGCCGCTTTCTTCGTAAGCGTTACGCGTACTGTTGAAGGTTTCACTTTCCAAGTCCGACATACGCGCATTCAAACTATAAATAATATTCGTCATGCTATCGGGCGTCCAAGTATAGCGGGTGGTTAAACGGTGCGTATTCCTACTCGTGAACGAAGCATTGGTGTCGTAGGTATTGAAACTCGTGTTGGGGTATATGTTCTCGGTAATCGACGTTTCACGCTTTTCTTGGTTTACACGTCCAAACGAATAATTGCTATTTAATGTATGTTTATTATCGTTCCACTTATTCGCATAACGCGCACCACCGGTCCAAGCTTTGGTGATTCCTTCTTGATTACCACGGCCAAAACTATTGTCATCGTCCTCACCGCCCGAATTCCAAATAAAGGCGCCATCTTCATCCATTTGCATACCACCGCCACCATCGCCGGTGTAAGTATTACGGTCTTCCCAGCCTAAACCGGTTTTCCCATTACTGCTCATGAGTCCATAAACACTCATTTGCCGTTTGTTTTTGAACGAATTCATCATCACCTGATTATTCCATCGGTCGCGCGGACCGCCACCGGCTTCAATTTTACCAAACAAACCGCGGTTCATATTATCCTTCAATTTCAGGTTGATGGTTTTTTCCGAATTGCCATCATCAAACCCGGTGAATTGCGCTTGGTCACTCTTCTTATCAAAAACCTGCACTTTCTCTACCACCTTCGATTGAATATTTTGAGTAGCCACGGTCGGGTCATCGCCAAAAAACTCTTCCCCATCCACCAATACCTTTTCTACTTTTTCGCCCATGGCCGTAATTTCCCCTTTCTTATTCACCTGAATACCGGGCATTACTTTCAGCAAATCTTCTACCATAGCCCCTTGACGCACCTTGAAACTATCGGCTAAATATTCCAAGGTATCGCCTTTAATACGAATGGCCGCTTGGTTTTTAATAATCACTTCCTTCAGCAATTGCCCACGCTGAAACAAAGGCAAGGTGCCCATATTTAAGGTTGTATTCTGTTCGTTCAATACCACTTCATCAACATAATCCACATACTGATTATGCGCCACCAACACCACATAGGTAGCCGGTTTCATGGTTTTTAATTCAAATTGCCCCTTCTCGTTGGTGCGGGTAAACTGCGTTAACACCGAATCTGCTTTGCGAATTAAGGAAACACTGGCAAACGGAACGGCCTTCAAATTCATGGTATCCTGCACCATGCCACGCACCGTAAATGCCGTTTGGGCATTGGCTGTCCACGAAAAAATGAATAGTAAAAAAACTAAAACAGGGAACTGTTTCATTTGTAAAATTTGCGTAAAATTAACGGATTGGGGTATTGCACACCTATAAGGAAATGTTATAAGGCTATCAAAACATCCAAATGTGCCTTTAGGCTATTCTAAGCAAAGCCCCTATTTTTGTTCCGTGCCCGCAATCAATTGGAACGATGCCCTGAATTTAAGTCGCAAACTCACCCTGCGCCGCTTACTGAATATTACCAAGGTTTGGACGAGTTTTCAACTCACCCGAATCACCCGTAAACCCATTCAATGGGGCATTCCCTATTCCATTTCCTTCGAGCCCACCACTTCGTGCAATTTGCGTTGCCCTGAATGTCCCAGTGGACTCCGAGCCTTTACCCGACCCACGGGCATGTTGCAAGCCGATTTTTTTCGGAACACCATCGACGATTTACAACACGAGTTGCTGTACCTCATCTTTTATTTTCAAGGTGAACCCTATTTGAATCCCGATTTTTTAGAGATGGTGCGCTACGCCGCCAACAAGAAAATTTATACGGCCACCAGCACCAATGCGCATTACCTGACCGACGATTTAGCCCGTAAAACCGTGGAAAGCGGACTCGATCGCCTCATCATTTCCATCGACGGAACCACGCAAGAAGTTTACCAACAATACCGCGTAGGCGGGAAGCTCGAAAAAGTAATTGAAGGCGCCAAACGCATCATGTATTGGAAAAAGAAATTGAATGCCAAAACGCCTTACGTGTTTTTCCAATTCTTGGTGGTACGCCCCAACGAACACCAAATAGACGATATCAAAGCCCTCGCTAAAGAAGTAGGCGTTGATGATGTGCGCTTCAAAACCGCCCAAATTTACGATTACGAAAATGGCAACCCCCTCATTCCAACCCTCGATAAATATTCCCGTTACCGGAAAATGCCCGATGGCACCTACCAAATTAAAAACAGTTTAGATAACCATTGTTGGCGCTTGTGGCAGGCTTGCGTTATTAGTTGGGATGGACTCGTGGTGCCCTGTTGCTTCGATAAAGATGCCGAATACCGCCTTGGCGATTTAAAACAAAAACCCTTCCGCGAAGTGTGGCAAAGCCCCGAATACCAAGCCTTTCGGCAACGTTTACTCACCGGACGAAAACACATTTCCATTTGCGCCAATTGCAGTGAAGGCACCAAAGTTTGGGAAGAATAATTTGTTTTTTTGGGGCGTTCCCCTCGGGTTCCCCCTGCTCCCTCTCACTGTTTCAGTTTCCTCTCCTCGGGTCGGGCTATCCACTCCAAGCTGCCGCATCGTTCCTCCTCGGCAGGCTTTCCGTTACTATCCCTAACGCGTTGTTTGTTCTGAATTCGTGTAATTCGCTATCCACTATGGTTTCTTTTTTGTTTTCCATTACACAAAAAAGGGTCGGTAAAACCGACCCCTATTAATTAGATTAGTTTCTAATTCAAACGACGCCAATAATTTCTATCGTAGGCATCGTACTTGCCCATCTTCCCAAATATTCCAATTTGAATGAGCGATTTGCTTTTGCCGGCTTCAATATAAAGGCCGGCATTTGGACTCATAGCCCAACGTAAACCCACAACATGTTCCATGTCTAAACCCGGGAAGGCTTTGCCAACATAATCTTCAAATTCTTTAATGCCTTTTTGTTCAACAGGGTCGGTAGCATTAATATCCGGATTTTCTACCCAAGCACAAGTGGTTTTGCCAAAGCCAATGCCACTCGACCAATACAAATCTAAATACTTACTGTTTTTCAAGAAATGGAAATTGAAACGACCTAAAGTATTGAACGAACTAAATTGGAACTTGTTATTGCTGGTTCTCAACGCATTGTTGGCATCTACAAAGGTGCTATTCAAATTGAAATGACCGAATTCGGCATTCATGCTTAAACCCAAGCCCACACGGTTACCCACCATATATTCGTAACGCAAATGAATAGGGCCAAATCCACGGAATTTAAAATCGCCGGTGGCTTGTGCCCCTTGCGCGCTGGGCAAGTAGGGGGTGCGACTTCCCAATAACTGGGTGGCACTCGGAAAACCATAACCTACACTTAAAAAACTACTGCCCTTGGTGGCAATTTGAGCCTCAAGTGAGTTGGCCCCCAATACTAAAAGCATTAAACTGAGTATGATGCGTTGCATGAACGAATTTTCGTTAAAAGTAATTCTTAGCCACCGAATTGCAAAATGCCCCTTTGTATTCCTCAAGGTAAGGCTTAAAAGTGTACTTTTGCCCTCCAAATTCGAGCGGTATGAGCGAAGAAAAAAGTTTAAATTTTTTAGAAGAAATTATTGAGCGCGACTTGCAAAACAAGGTGCACAACGGACGGGTATTGACTCGCTTCCCACCTGAACCCAATGGTTATTTGCATATTGGTCACGCCAAAAGCATTTGCATCAATTTTGGTTTAGCCAAAAAATACGGTGGTGAATGTAACCTTCGCTTCGACGATACCAATCCCGAAACCGAAGAAACCGAATACGTTGAAAGCATCAAAGCCGATATTCAATGGTTGGGTTTTCAGTGGGATAGGGAATTGTATACCTCCGATTATTTTGGACAGTTATACGATTATGCCTTGCAATTGATTCGCCAAGGCGATGCTTATGTAGATGATTCCTCGTCGGAAGAAATGGCCGCCCAAAAAGGAACGCCCACCGAACCCGGCGTTAATAGCCCATTCCGTTCGCGCAGCATCGACGAAAACCTCGATTTGTTTCAACGCATGCGGGCCGGCGAATTCCCCGATGGCGCTAAAGTACTTCGTGCTAAAATCGATATGGCTCATACCAATATGCTCATGCGCGATCCGGTAATTTACCGCATTAAACACGCGCATCATCACCGCAGTGGCGATGCTTGGTGTATTTACCCCATGTACGATTTTGCCCACGGACAAAGCGATAGCATTGAAACAATTACCCATTCCATTTGTACGCTCGAGTTTGTGCCACACCGCGAACTCTACGATTGGTGCATTGAAAAATTGGGTATTTTCCCTTCCAAACAATATGAATTTGCGCGTGGTAATGTGGCCTATATGGTTACCAGCAAACGCCGACTCTTACAATTGGTGAAAGAAAATTTTGTAACCGGTTGGGACGATCCGCGTATGCCCACCATCAGTGGCTTCCGCCGCCGTGGGTATACCCCCGAAAGTTTACGCACGTTTTGGGATAAAGTAGGCGTAGCCAAACGCGATAATGTAATTGAAGCCGAATTGCTCGACTTCTGCTTGCGCGAAGATTTAAACCGTATTGCTCTGCGCCGTATGGCTATTCTTCGCCCCTTGAAGGTTATTATCACCAATTTCCCTGAACAGGAAACCTTAATGCTTCAGGCCGAAAATAATCCGGAACAACCCGAAACGGGACACCGTGAAATACCGTTCTCACGCGAATTGTATATTGAGCAAGACGATTTTATGTTAGATCCGCCGGCCAAGTATTTCCGCTTGGCTCCGGGTATGAAAGTGCGACTCAAACATGCCTTCATTATTGAATGTACCGGAGTGCAATACGATGCCGATGGCAATGTGATTGCTGTTGAATGTATTTATTTCCCCGACAGTAAAAGTGGGGAAGATAAAAGTGGCATCAAGGTAAAAGGCACCATGCATTGGTTAAGTGCTCCTCACGCCAAACCCGCTGAAATTCGTTTATACGACCGTTTGTTTACCGTTGAAAATCCGGCCGGCGAAGAAGGCGATTTTAAATCGTTCATTAACCCGAATAGTTTGGAAGTCATTCAACAAGCCTGGGTAGAACAAGCATTATATGATGCTCATCCCAACGACCGCTTTCAGTTTTTACGTTTAGGGTATTTCTGTCTCGATAAAGACAGTACCCCCGAACATCCGGTGTTTAATCGTACCGTTGGACTCAAAGATTCGTGGGCCAAGGAAGTTAAAAAGGGCTAAACCATGTGCTTTCATAATGCGCTCACGCAGAAGCCCAAAGCGGTGGCCAAGTATTATGGGGTTGAAAGTTCCGAAGACTTATACCAAACCACACCCCACGGTATTGGCTTTCAACATCCGCAATGGCCGGTGGTGTCTATGGAAGCGCCACATGAATTGCAATTAAAGTCGTGGGGCTTAATACCCACTTGGGTGAAACAAGCCGAGCAAGCCTTAACGGCTTCCAACCAAAATTTAAATGCCCGTTGCGAAACCGTATTCGAGAAGCCTTCCTTTCGCGATGCCGTAAAAACCGGTCGCTGTTTAATTCCCAGTACCGGTTTTTTTGAATGGCGCGAAATGAATAAAATCAAGTATCCGTATTTTATTTATCCAACCCACGATGCCTTGTTTACCATGGCGGGTATCAGCACCACTTGGTTGAATTCAGAAACAGGACAATGGCAAACTACCTTTTCCATTTTAACCACCGAAGCCAATAATACGCTCCGCTTCATCCATAATGTGAAACAGCGTATGCCGGTGCTCTTATCGCCCGATCAATTTCCCTTGTGGTTAAATCCACAGGCCAATGAATTGGAATTACAAGAATTATTCAAGCCCTTTGCCGATGAGTCCATGGCCTATTATACGGTAAACCGTGAGGCGATGAAATATCCGGCCCTTGGCGAGCAGGCTATACCGCAATGGGTGTATCCGGAAATGAATACTTTGTTTTAATGACTATATTCAATACTAAAATGAACTCGAACAGCTAAAGCATCAAATAATTTGAGCATAGTGTCAATGCGCGCATTTTTAATACTGTTCTCAATTTTTGAAATTTGCGCCTTTTGAACACCCACCAATTCGCCTAACTGAGCCTGCGTCATTTTTCTTTTTTTTCGAGCCATTTTAATGGCATGCCCTAATAAATCAATTCGAAGTTCTTGTTCAAAGGCTTCTCTTTTTGGTTCACCACGTTGGCCAATATGTTCATCAATTAAGGTATCAAGGGAAACTGTTTTCATATGATTATGCATTTTTTTTATTTTCAAAATATTCCTTTCGAATTTTTTCTGCCTTTTTAATTTCGGCATTTGGTGTTTTCTGACTCTTTTTAAAGAAGCCATGTGTGGCCAATACTAATGTTTCATTTTTATCATTATCCCAAAATGCCAATAATCTCACTTGCTTACCTTTAAATTGTGTTCTGAACTCCCAAATTGTAACATTTAGTTTTTTGAAGAGTTCTTGATCAATCATATACTGCGCTTTTTTAAGATTGTAGTATACCTTGTAACGTATATCGTCATCAAGTTCATTCAAAAAATTGACAGCAGATGGTAGCATCTCCAAGTTAAAATTTGGTCTCATAGCAGGTTATTGTACAAAAATAAATGTTTCCCAATTGGGAAACAATTTTTTTTTCAATCCTTGACCAATTTTACTTTAACTAATCCCTATACAAGGAAACCGTATCGGTTACTTCCACGGGAATTTTAATGAAGAGTCCGCCTTTACCTACTTTCGTAGAGCCCTTCACATACATCTTATTTTCCATGCTGAAAATGGCGCCCAAAGAGGGTCCTAAGACTTTAATAGGATCAAAATGCGCCACCACGGGAAATAAAAATTTGGAATTTTTCGGCACATGAATTTCTTCCGGTTGGGTAGCCACCGCTATGAATTTATCGTTCAAGAACACTTGAACATCGGTTTCTTTTACATCAATACCTACTTTGTTTGGATTGAAATACTCCAAGTAAAATTTAATTTCGGCTTTGCTGAAACTGATGCTTTTAAATTCCGTTTTCGCAATACCAATATAATCGGGTTCTTTAACTTGGGCTTCGCAAGCCGAAAAGAAAAATACTAAAATTAAGACAGGCCAAATTCGAAGGTGCTTCATCATTACTATTTAAAATATTCAAATACCCGGTGCATGAGTTTATTATCGCTATTGCTTGGGTCGCTCAATAAATAATTTTTCCATTGCGGGTTTATAATTTCATCGTTCTCTGTAGAATGCAACAAGAACATCTGATTGCCCAATAAGCCGGGTTGGTAAAATAAAAACTTCGCATTCCCGCGTCCATTCTCGGCCCGTTGGTAAAACCAAACTTCGTAGGGGAGGGCACCCTTTTCATTCAAGGCTTTTTCAATGTGGGTAGGTTCGCCGTAACTCAAATAAATACGGCCACGGTCGGTGGTATAACCGGGCACGCCCGTATTGCCATACAATTTCGATACCTTATTTAATTTTTCGGCATAATCATTCCAAGCTTGTTCCGGCGAGGAGGGATTCCGTTCGTACCAAAAATTATAAAAGAAACGTTTTAATACCGGCAAATCAGGTTGGGTTTCGGCATCGCGAATCACTTTGCTTTCGCCCCCGCGTGCAATAGGCGATAAGGCCGAAATATTGCGTTGCAAATTGGCCAATTTATACTTTCCTACAAAGGTCTTTTCAATATCCACGAATTCAGGCGTTTCCCGATCGCTTACGGCCGGCGGGGTTTCATCGCGTTCCACATACCGACTCAATACCTGAAAATCGTGCTTGCGTTGATGCAATACCCGCGAGGAATCGTTCATTAAACTCACAATCAAATCGTAATTCCCCGACGGAATTTGTCCTTGCTCTAAGGTTAAACTATCAATCAATCGCCCTTGAACCAAATCGCTCAATTCAATCCGCTTCGACCATACCGGCTTATACTTGAACTGCATATTGCTTCGTTTCTTAATTTCTAAGAACACAAACGCTTTGCTATGCATTCGAACCGCATCGATTTGAGCTTCAATAAAATAATAAATCACCGGATGCGTATCGTCGAAAAAAGGATGTTGCACTTGGTTGAATATGCGCGTTTCATGGGCTTCATCCCATTCAGCCTCATACGACACTAAAATTTGAACAATGGAATCGCGGGTTTGTGCCACCGCTCCCCAACAGGAAAAAACCAATCCGATGAGATAAAGAAGTACTTTTGAACCCACGTTGTAAAAGTAAGCCACGATGTATAAACCCCTTGTTAAAACTTGCGATTATTTCCCTTCCTTGGCCTGGTTCCACCATTATGTGCAAGCCGAACACGTGGAAATTAGCATATTGCAAACCTACCAACGCAAGGGCATGGAGAATCGTTGTATCATAGGCAGTGCCAACGGTCCCTTGGTATTAAGCGTTCCGCTCGACGGTGGACGAAATCAGCATCAAGCACTGAATACCCTCAAACCGGCTTATCATACCCGTTGGCAACATCAACAGGCACAGGCTATTCGCTCTGCCTATGGACGAACGCCCTACTTCGATTATTTCGAGGCCTTATTTCAACCGGTTTTCACGAATCAATTCGAAAGCTTGAGCGCCATGAATTTATTTATTCTGAATGCTTGTTTGAAAGCCATGAAAATTGCACCTAAGCATCAGGTGCAAACTATACCCTACGAAGCCGGGGCAATGGTGCATGAATACGATGTTCCAAGTCCAATAACCTATATTCAACCCTTTTCCGATCGACATGGTTTTATGCCGAATCTCAGCATTTTAGACGCCCTCATGTGTTGCGGTCCACAAACCCGTTCCCTCCTCGAAAATTCCCCTAAAAAATAATCAAACGAAAATAGCGGTAGCCCCTTATTTTTGTGCCTCAATTGCATGGTTATAGCATGAGTAATACGTATCATGATCTGGTAAACCAGACCTTCGACTTTCCACAAGATGGCTTTGTGGTTAAAGACAATTATCTCCAATTCAATGGGGTAGACCTTAAAAAAATAATCGACAAATACGGAACGCCCATGAAGCTGACCTTCTTACCGAAGATTGGCATGCAGATTAACAAGGCGAAGAAAATGTTCAACGATGCCATTAAAAAGCAACGTTACGATGGGCAGTATTTCTATTGCTATTGCACCAAAAGTTCGCATTTTTCGTTTATTGTAGAAGAAACCATCAAGCACAATGTGCACTTGGAAACCTCTTTCGCTTACGATATTGAAATTATTCGGAACCTCTATCAACGCAAGAAAATCAGCAAGGAAACCTTCGTGATTTGCAATGGCTTCAAAACCAAAGCCTATACCAAGAATATTGCCCAGCTGATTAATTCAGGCTTTACCAATGTAATTCCAGTACTCGATAATATCAACGAATTCGAAGAGTATAAGAAATCGATTCGTACGAAAATGCCCGTTAAAATTGGTATTCGTATTGCATCGGAAGAAGAACCTTCCTTCGATTTTTATACTTCGCGTTTAGGAATTCGCAACCGCGATGTACTTGAATTTTACGTCGATAAACTAAAAGGCAACGATCGCTTCCAACTCAAGATGCTCCATTTCTTCATGAACAAGGGCATTAAAGACGATATCTATTATTGGAGCGAATTGAACAAGGTGCTGAACTTGTATTGCCAATTGAAAAAAATTGCCCCTGAGTTAGACAGCTTAAACATTGGTGGCGGGTTCCCCATCAAACATTCCTTGGCCTTCGATTTCGATTACAACTACATGGTGAACGAAATTATTGCCACCATCAAGAAGGTTTGTAAAAAGAATAAAGTAGATGTGCCCAACATCTACACCGAATTCGGTTCCTTCACCGTGGGCGAAGCCGGTGCCGTAATTTATTCGGTGCTCGACGAAAAAATGCAAAACGACCGAGAAATTTGGTACATGATTGATAGCTCCTTCATTACCACCTTGCCCGATACTTGGGGCATTGGCGAAAAATTCTTGATGTTGCCCGTGAATAAATGGGATGAAGAATATCAGGAAGTGCATCTCGGCGGACTCACCTGCGACAGCCACGATTTTTATACCTCCGAAGAACATATCAATGCGGTGTTCTTGCCGAAAAGCAATGCCGCTGCTGTGCCGGAACGAAAACCTAAATCGAAAGAAACCGATGCTAATCCCGAAAAAGAACCTTTGTATATCGGCTTCTTCCATACCGGGGCATATCAAGACCAATTGTCGGGGTATGGCGGTATTAAACATTGTATGATTCCTTCGCCCAAACATGTGGTGATTGAATACGATAAAAACGGAAAACTCATCGACTGGCTTTATGCGAAAGAACAATCGTATCAAAGCATGCTTAAAATTTTAGGCTATATCAAATAATCGAACATGAAGAAAATTTTGGTCGCCAATCGGGGCGAAATTGCTTTACGCGTTATGCGCACTGCCCGCGAAATGGGAATACAAACAGTAGCCGTTTATAGCGAAGCCGATGCTACTATGCCTTTCGTGCAATTTGCCGATGAAAGTTATTGTATTGGCCCTGCTGCTTCAGCGCAATCGTACCTCTTGGGCGATAAAATTATTGCCACGGCCAAAGCCTGTGGCGCCGATGCCATTCATCCCGGTTATGGTTTCTTAAGCGAAAATGCCGGTTTCAGCGCCGCTTGTTCCGAAGCCGGATTGATTTTCATTGGTCCATCGGCCGACTCCATCAATTCGATGGGAAGCAAAATTGCCGCCAAACAATCGGCTAAGAAGTTCAATGTTCCGATGGTGCCCGGTACTGATAGTCCCATTCAAGACATTGCCGAAGCCCGTGAAATAGCCCAACAAACCGGCTTTCCCTTGCTCATCAAAGCCAGTGCCGGTGGGGGCGGAAAAGGCATGCGTGTGGTGGAGCGTATGGAAGACCTCGAAGAACAATTGAACTTAGCCAAAAGCGAAGCCCTCAATTCCTTCAAAGACGATAGCGTGTTTATTGAAAAATATGTGGCCTCGCCCAAACATGTTGAAATTCAAATTTTAGGCGATCAGCACGGTAACTATGTATACTTTTTTGAACGCGAATGTTCCATTCAACGTCGTCACCAAAAACTCATTGAAGAAGCACCGTCTTCGTGTTTAACTCCCGATGTGCGTTCCGCCATGGGCGAAAGTGCCATCAATGTGGCCCGCTCGTGTGGTTATTATGGCGCCGGTACTGTTGAATTTTTAGTGGACGATGACCTGAATTTCTATTTCCTCGAAATGAATACCCGCTTGCAAGTGGAACATTGCGTTACGGAAATGATTACCGGCGTTGATTTAGTGCGCGAACAAATTCGGGTGGCCCGTGGCGAAACCTTGGGCTATACGCAAAACGATTTACGCATCAACGGACATGCCATTGAATTGCGCATTTGTGCCGAAGACCCCCTCAATAATTTCTTGCCCGATATTGGGAAATTGCAAGTGTACAAACGCCCTCAAGGTCCCGGCATTCGCGTAGATGACGGTTACGAAGAAGGCATGGACATTCCCATTCATTACGACCCGATGATTGGTAAACTCATTGCTTGGGGCGAAACCCGCGATATCGCCATCGAACGCCTCACCCGCGCCATCGAAGAATTTCGCATCAACGGCATCGAAACTACCTTGCCTTTCGGAAAATGGGCTATCCATCAACCGGCCTATAAAGAAGGGAAATTCGATACCCATTTTATTGCCAAATACTATAAGCCCGAAGCACTGGCCATGCACGATGCCGATACCCAAGCCTTAGCCGCCGTGGCCGCCGTACATGTATTTGCCCAAGCCAATGCCGCGCCTCAACCCATCCATTCCCAAGGGTTTCGGTGGAGTTTACGCGCCGGTAAACGCTAATTCAAGATTGCTTTCATCAAAAATTGAGAAAAAAATACGGTAATCTCGGTTTTTGACTTATCTTAGACCTTTGATTGTTAATACGTTTATGAGAAAACATCTTTTCCATTCGCTGATATTGCTTTTTGCCGCAACCACGGTCTTTACCGCATGCCGTAAATACGAAGAAGGTCCTAATATTAGTCTTCGCCGTAAAGAAGCCCGTGTTACCAACAATTGGCGCATTCAAAGTGCCATGTTGAATGGGGTAGAAGTTTCGGTAGACCCTTATTGGGCCAAGCAAAAACATTATATGTACCGCAATGGCGATTACGTTGTTACTATCATCGATCCCGTAACGCTCGAAGCCCGCAATTTGCAAGGCAAATGGGCTTTATACGATAACGACCGTAAAATTGCCTTGACCACCAAGAATTTCTCCGGCAATATCGACAGCACCAACGATTTCCATATCCTCAAATTGTACGAAAACGATATGTGGATTCGCAAAACCGATAACTCGCTCGAATTGCACATGGTGCCGTTCGAATAATTGTACACTAACCCGGTTTTGGTCTTGTGTTGTTGCGGTTCATACACTCCGTTATTGAATTCTTTTACTTCGATTTTTTTAAGAAGTTCATTCCCTTAAAAACCTTTAAGTACTTGGTGTGTGGAAGTTCCACCGCCACCCTCGATTTATTGGTTTATTTCCTTTCCTACAACTATGTCTTCAACAAAGAAGTGGTTCCCTTTGGGCATGTCCACATTGGTCCACACATCGCCGCCTTCGGGGTATCCTTCCTCGTGAGTTTCCCCTACGGCTTCCTGATGAACAAATACGTGGTATTCACCTCTTCCTCGCTCCGAGGTCGCGTACAGTTTTTTCGGTATACCTTAATTGTAATTAGTTGCATTGGACTCAACTATATCTTCCTGAAATTATTTGTTGAATTTTTTGGTTGGTATGCCACACCCTCGAAGGCGCTTACTACGGCGCTGGTAGCGGTTTACAGCTATATTTCGCAACAATTATTTTCGTTTAAAAGCCACAAAACGAATACCGATTTCATTGAAGAATAAGGAAATCAATTGGTTTTTTCTTTGGGCGTTTTTCCCTCCGCTGCGCTGCGGTAAACCGGGCTCTCACCTCTAGCAAGGCCTCGTTTTTCTCTGCTACCTGATAGTTTCTTCTGCTCCGTTTCGGCCTTGGCTGCCGGCTCCATCCCTAACGCGAACCTTAAATTGATATTGGTTCTAATATACTTTTGTTTTCTAAATCAGTATTTCTATTCGGTTCAACCACTACCTTAAACACTGAATTTGTTTTTAAGGTTATTCATAATTTCAACCGATGATACAAATTGATCTATGGGTGTTTTACTTCTTTCCTCTAAAACCTTAAGCTGTGCTTTCGATAAATGGAATGTATTCGATTGATTGCGAAACGATAAAAAATCTAAGTATTCCAAAACATCTTGAATAAAATTATCCGGAATGTCTTTTAGTTTATCATTAATTTGATTAATTGCGATTGTATTCATTCCTACATGTTTTTCATTACAAAATTATTTTTTTTCTTTAATTCAACAGCATCAACCTGAATTTAAAGCGTGAAGGATTGCAGCGGATACCCCACAGCGAGGCACGAGCGAGGAGTAGGAGCGAAAAGCCTGACCCGCCCTGTATGGTGGCAGAAACAGCTTTCTTGGACCAACAATTATTTTAGTAGAAACGTATGGCTAAACCAAGGGCGGGGCACGCCATAAATCAACGCAACAAGCACGGAGAAGCTCCGACCAGTTTATTTAACCGCTTCAATATTCAAACTCATTAATTGTCCGTTCCGGTCCATATGAGGTAAATAGGCCGCGCTAAAATCGTCGATATGGGCATGTTCGGTGGCCCAGCGGTCGTAGCGATTTACGGTTTGAAAACCCAGGGCGAGTAAGTCGGTTTTTATATGTTCAAAATCGAAGGTGACATAATGAAAATTCTGCGCATAGGTTTGTCCGCCATACAATAAACCCATAATCACGTTCAAATCTTTATGTTGGGTATAATGGGTGCAAACGGCCTCAAAATCGGGCACGGCAAGGCGCAATAGGCCACCGGGTTTCAAGAGGGCGAACCAACGTTTAAGCACATCGCGATAGGCGTAACGGCCTGTATGTTCCAATACATGGCAAGCATAAATTAAATCAACACTGTTTTCGGCATAATGGGTTAAGGTAGTAATATCACCTACTTCGTCTACGCCCGGCAAGGCCCTCGCATCGATGTTTCGGTACCCTGAAATAATTTTATCGCCACAGCCTACATGCAATTTCAATGTGCTCATTGTAATAAAAATTAAATGTAAATCAAAAACGGCAAAAAAAATCGCCTCCGATTAAGGGAGGCGATTCGATAAAAATAGATGAATTATTTAGCGCCTTCCAAGGCTTTTAAAATTTGCTTGGCGGTATTATCGTTCGGATCGAAACCTTGCAATTTGGCGCAATATTTTTTGGCGTCGTCATTTTGCTTGTTGTTATAAGCAATCATGGCCATGTATGTATACGCTTTAATTAAATCGTTTTTCTTGGCCGGATCGTCGTTCACCATACCTAACCATTGGGTAAAGTAAGGGGTAGCGGCACCGTTCTTGTAATCTTTGTCTTTATTGGCGGCTGTAACGCGACCTAACCAGTAAAAGCTTGAAGGTTCTTTCGGGTATTTTTCGCTCATGGTTTTGAACATACCTTCCGACGCCTCGTAATTTTTACCGTAGTAATACATTACACCGCTCCACCAATAATCGGTGGGTTCTACGTTTGGACTGTTATACTCGCTTAATTTTTGGTACCATTCACCGGCCAATAAAAATTTATTTTGGTCTTTACACGCTTCCGCAATTTCGCGCATGGTGGTGCTTTTATCGGCGGCAGTATCCATAGCCAAACCTTTCATGAAATTGCCACTGGCTTCACCGGCAGTGTTGCTATCGCACAACAACATTTTTCCGTAGTTGATATAATCGAGCGGAATGGTTTTCTTTTGGTCTTGTTTGCTAAAGAAAATATCCATGTTTTTCTTGGCTTCTTGGCATTGTTTTAATTCGTATTGACTGAAAGCCAACACGCGATACATGTATGGTTTTTCAACGCCTTTGCCAATCAATTCATTCATTTTCGAAACGGCGGCATTGTATTCTTTGGCTAAGTACAAGGTATTGGCATATTGAATTTGATCGTCGATGGTTTTGTCGGATAAATCCAAATACTTTTCAATTTTATCTTTCGATAATTTGTATTTACCCACGCGGTAATAGGCGTCAGCCAAGGCTTTGTAAGGCAATGGGTTCATGGCATCTTGCTCCGATGAACGTCCGAATTTAGCCAAGGCACTGTCGTAATTTTTAGCGGCATACCAAAGGGTTCCCATTTTGTAGTTGGCTAAAGATTGGGTACCGGGATATGTTTCGGCATATTCGTAATTGGTCATGGCATTACCGCCACCGCCTTGCAATTTGCGGTAAGCATCGCCCATGCCTATGTATAAATCGCCACTCTTGTTTTCTTCAATGGCTTTTTTATACCAATCGATGGCCACGTTCGGGTCGCCACCTTCGGTGTAGGTAATGGCATCGGCGGCGTATTTAAACGGAGCCACTACTTTCTTTTTGGCTTTCGAGGCTACTTTCGCCAACATGGCCATCGCTTCATTCTTATTGTTTTCAATGAACATCACGCGGGCTAAACCGGCGTTGTTGGCGGCATCTTCGGGGAATTTTTGAAAGATGCTTTTTGCATCGGCTACACGGTCTTCGGCCAAGGCACATAAACCTAAATAATAATTGGCTTGAGCATTGGTAGTGGCCAGGGGTTGTGCGGCTTTAGCGGCTGAAGCGTAACGGTTGTACTGATACATTTTAACCACCTCGTCGAGGCTTTGCGCGTTTAATCCAATCACCGAAACCAGCATTAAACTGAGGGTGTTCAAAAGCGTTTTCATCTTACTGCGTTTTAAATTGAAATATTAAGTGTAAACCTAATGCGAAAGTTTGTCCCTACCTGCTTACTCAGGATTTTTAACGATTATTTATTCGTGTTCAAGCGGGTATCGCGCAACAATACATTCACCCGCAAGGGGAATAATTTGGCTTGTTTAAATACCAATTGTCCGTCTTTACACAGAAAATTCACTAAGCCTGTGCCTAAACCCACCCACGATTCTTTGGTGATGAAGTAAAAGTTGCGGGTGCAGGGGTATTCTTGCAAGCCAATATAGGCTTGAAAGGGACGAATAAAGGGGGCTGAGGTATCGTTGATTTTACGAATGCCGGCCACTTGAATTTTCTTCAAAAATTGTTCGGTGGTTGAATCGCTGTTGTCGGCAATCCAACTTACACCAATAACCCCAATGCTTTTGGGATGAGCCGCTACATAATCAATCACTTCATTGGCATTTTGGGTAGCAAAGGAACGGCCTTCCGGTTTTTTTCCACCCAACAAGGAATCGCTGATATAACGTACGGTGCTCGAACCCGGATTATCGAATACAATGGTATGCGAACTGTCTTGCCCCAACAGCATGGCTTGCAATTGTTGTGTGGTAAATTGTGGTTTCGTGTAATCGGCCGAGGTAATGAAGGCAACGGCATCGCGGGCCATGGCCATGCTTTTGGTTACCCATTTTTTACTAAGGCAATATTCTTTTTCTTTTTCGGTCAATTCGCGGGTAACGAAAATTACACGGGTAGTATCTTCTAAAAAATCGTTGAAGCATTCGGCTTCCGATTTGTATTCCACTTGAATATGGGCGTTCGGATAACGGCTGGCAAAGAGTTTGAATTGTTGCTCCATCACCGGTCGGTAGGTTTCATCGACACTCACCTTGATGGAACCCGCGGTTTGGGTATCTTTTACTACGGGTTCGTTACAGGCATTCAACCCAAAGCATACAATGAGAATGGCGGCCAAATGGAAAATCGCTTTCATGTTTTTAATTATAACGTTAGATGCGTTACAAAATTACATTGATTTTTCTGCCTCGTTTTGTTTTATAGCCGCTTCGCGTTCTTTATACCGTTGTTGTAGGGCATTGCTCGAACGATCGCGCGGTTTCATGCCGGCTTTCAAGGCAATGAAACCGCGGTAAATACGGAATACCCCATACAAGAAAAAAAGGAGAGAAATGGTATACACCAAGCCTTGGCCGTATTCTTCAATAATAAACGCCGTTTGCGAAGCATAATAGGAAACCACCATGTAGATGATTCCCATGCCGAGGTCTACACTCGATTTAAACTTGGTATAAACATCTTCGTTCGACATGCCTTATTTTTTCGGAGCGGCTTTCTTGGTGGCGGCCTTTTTCGGGGCAGCTTTTTTAGTAGCAGCTTTCTTTGGTGCGGCTTTTTTGGCAGCAGCGGCAAAGGCCTTCGGATCTTGGGCTTCAATCATTTTCTTGATGTCTTCTAAGCTTACCACCGCGGCCTCGTCGGCATTCATTTTAGCACCATCGGCTTTCAAGGCCAATTTGTACATTTTTTTGCCCATTTTAATGAATGGACCCCAACGACCGTTTTCTACCGAAATTTTTTCAGCGGGCCAATGTTGGATATAACGATTGGCTTCTTTTTCGATTTTCTTTTCAATTAAATCGGCACATTCCTTTTCGGTAATGGTATCGAAACTGTAAAGGCGTGGAATATTGATGAATAAATCGTTCCATTTGATGAATGGACCAAAACGGCCTTTCCCTTTGGTGATGGGTTTACCGTCGAAGTGTCCAATGGGCGCATCTTCATCTTGCTTGGCTCGAATAATTTCAATGGCTCTATCTAGACTCACATCCAAGGGTTCTTCGCCTTTGGGAATGGAAATAAATTGTTCGCCGAATTTTACATAAGGTCCAAAGCGACCCACATTCACCGACACTTCTTTTTCTTCGTATTGGCCTAACACTAAAGGCAATTTGAATAAATCGAGGGCATCTTCCAAACGGATGGTTTCAATGCTTTGGTTGGGGCGTAAGTTGGCGTAACGGGGTTTGTCGGTATCGTCGCCTTTACCAATTTGTACAACAGGACCAAAACGGCCAATGCGCACAATCACAGGTTTTCCGCTCGTAGGGTCTACCCCCAATTCACGTTCGCCACTGGCCCGTTCAGCCGTTTCCATGGTATTGGAAACTTGGGCGTGGAATGGACCATAAAATTGATGCAACATTTCGCTCCATTCTTTTTTGCCATGGGCAATTTCATCGAATTGGTTTTCTATTTGAGCAGTGAATTGGTAATCCATCACCTGGTCGAAATGTTGTTTCAGGAAGTCGGTCACCACACTCCCCAAATCGGTGGGGAATAATTTGGCTTTTTCGGCTCCGGTGTTTTCTTCGCCCGTTAGGGACGTAATATCACTATTTTTTAAGGAAAGAATACGAAATTGACGACGTTCTCCTTCTTTATCTTTCTTCACCACATATTGGCGGTTCTGAATGGTACTGATGGTAGGGGCGTAGGTAGAAGGACGTCCTATACCTAACTCTTCTAATTTCTTTACCAAGGAAGCTTCCGTATAGCGGGGCAATGGGCGACTATAACGCTCGGTAGCCCGCATTTCTTGAATATCTAAGGACTGGCCAATTTTCAACAACGGCAACATGCCACTTTCATCGTCGGCATTGTCTTCATCGTCTTTGCCTTCCATGTATAATTTCAAGAAGCCATCGAATTTAATTACTTCGCCGCTGGCGGTGAGTTTTTCCTGTTGGGTGGAAATGCCAATGGTGGCCACGGTTTTTTCTAATTCGGCGTCGGCCATTTGACTGGCCATGGTGCGTTTCCAAATTAAATCGTACAAACGCTGTTGTTCAAAATCGAATACTTCGCGCACCATCATATCGGTGGGGCGAATGGCTTCGTGGGCCTCTTGGGCGTTTTCGTTTTTGTTTTTGAAAACACGTTGTTGGTGGTATTGCGGTCCGTATTGTTGATTAACGGCATCGCGAATATTGGCCAAGGCGGTATCCGATAAATTCACCGCATCGGTACGCATATAGGTAATATGCCCACTTTCATACAAGCGTTGCGCCACCTGCATGGTACGAGAAACCGAAAAGCCCAATTTGCGACTCGCTTCTTGTTGCAGGGTTGAGGTGGTAAATGGGGCGGCCGGCGATTTTTTTCCGGGTTTTACTTGAATATCATCTACGGTGTAATTCGCACCAATACAGCGTTTTAAGAAATCTTCGGCATCGCTGAGTTTCGATGGGCGACCGGCATATTCGGCTTTAAATGAAACCGCTTTCTGATTAATGTCTAAGGCATTGAAAAAGGCTTCAATGCGGTATGTGCTGGTGGCAGTGAATTGGTTGATTTCGCGTTCGCGTTCCACAATTAATCGAACGGATACGGATTGTACACGTCCGGCAGACAATGAATTACTGCGCGAGATTTTACGCCATAAGATGGGCGATAATTCGAACCCTACTATACGGTCGAGGATACGGCGGGCTTGTTGGGCATTCACCAAATCCATATTCACCGTACGGGGCTTTTCCACCGCTTTCTTGATGGCGGGTTTCGTGATTTCGTGAAAAACAATGCGTTTGGTTTTATAAGGGTCTAAACCTAATACCTCGCACAAATGCCACGAAATGGCTTCTCCTTCACGGTCCTCATCGGTCGCGAGCCATACTTCTTCAGCGCGTTTGGCGAGTGACTTTAATTCGGAGACCACTTTGACTTTATCGTCGGAAACTTTATAACTTGGCTTAAAATGATTGTTTAAGTCAATCCCCATCTCGTCTTTCTCTAAATCGCGGATGTGTCCAAAACACGATTTTACCTGAAAGTCTGAACCCAAGATTTTCTCGATGGTTTTCGCTTTAGCCGGGGACTCAACAATCAATAAATTTTTAGCCATTCCTTTATTTTTCGGGTTTGAAAGTTGCAAGTATATAAAATAAATCGCACATAGGTTTTTTTTGTCCCTTGGGCTATTATATATTATATAGGTAGAATCTCTGCTTTTTAAGGCGCTAAAAGACTACAACCTCTTACTTCGGCAGCATCGGCACGCCCTAATATTTCGAATTCGCCCGACTCTCTTACCACCGCTATATCATCGATGGCCAAGAAACTACAAGAATGATAATTGGCCAAGTCGATGCAATTCACCAAACCCCTTCCGCTGTGTAAAATATGGCGAGGATCGTTACGGTCGCGAAGGAGGATTTTCATCCAGGGTGGACAATCAAAGAGGCCATTTCCTTTCGAATAGGCCTGCGATAAGAGTTCCGTCATGCCATATTCTGAATGAATAGGCTGTAGCCCGAATTGCATTTGCAAACGGGCATGCACTTCCGCCCGAATCATTTCTTTTTTACGGCCTTTCATGCCCCCGGTTTCTATAATATGGGTGTATTGTAACGGCATGGGGTAGGCTTCGGCGAAATCGAGCAGGGCATAGGTTACACCAAATAATAAGGTGGGTTGATGTTGTGCTTCTAGAGTTTTTAAGGTTTCGGCCAAGACATCTGTATTATTCAAATAAAAACCGTTCAGGGCATGTCCGCTTTGCTGCATTAAATCGTTCACCATATACACCAACGACGATTGTCCTCGCTCAAGGTAGGACGGCAATAAGCCCAAAATGGCATATTGTGTTACATCGCCATAGGCTAATTGAAATCCTTCCCGCAAGGTGTCGAGGTAAACCTGTTCATCGTATATATAATGTTTCGAAGGTGTTTGTCCGCTGGTGGTACTGCTTTCAAACCACAATTTCGGCAATGGTTCTTGCTGGTATTGACAAATGACGGCTTGTTGTTTGAAACTTTGAACGGGCAAAAAGGGAATATCGGTAATGTCCTTGACGCTTGCCGGCGATTGCCCCATCAGTTCGCACCAGCGACGGTAAACCACATTGCGGGTGTATTGATGAACAAATACGGCCAAGGCTTGTTCTTCAAAGGTATTGGCTGTTATAGTAGTGGGGCAAAAAGGATTAGCCATGCGGAAAAATTAAATTCGTGTATCTTTGAAGTATGCGTTTTTTCTGTTTGTTGCTTTTGTTTCCATTCATTTTCGCTTCTTGCAAAAAGAATACAAATGTAAGTAAGATTCCGGCCATCAGCTTTCGAAGCATGGATCCGCTATCGGTAAAGGCCGGGAGCGACACCACCGTGCTCATCAAATTCAATTTTGAAGATGGTGATGGCGATATTGGTTTTGGTACCCCGAATTTATTTTTTCGCGATTCGCGCGATACCATTTGGGCGCCTTTTTTAATTCCGAATATTCCCGATCGCTTCAATCCGGAAGCCGGCTTAAAAGGCATTATTCAAGTGGAATACGAAGCCGCTTTTTTATTGTTACGCAACGATTCCTTGCATAAAGATTACGATACCCTGCATTGGGATATTTATATGAAAGACAAAGCCGGGAATCAAAGCAATATCATTACCACCCCCGATTTGTATTTATACAAGTAAGGCTTGCAAGGCCAGGGCATAACCCTGTAATCCTAAACCGCTAATACTGCCTGCACACACCGAGGCTATATAGGAATGTTTCCGATACTCTTCGCGGGCATACACATTCGATATATGCACTTCAATCACTTTCGGAATATCAACGCCACGAATGGCATCGGCAATACCAATAGAGGTGTGCGAATAAGCCCCGGCATTTATAATGAGTCCATGCGTTTTTTGATGCAAAGTCTGAATAGCCCCAATCAATTCACCTTCAATATTACTTTGAAAATAGTGGATGTCTATCTCGGGATTGGCTTGGCGTAACTCATCCAAATAAGCCTCCATACTTTGGTTACCGTATAAACCCGGTTCGCGTAAGCCCAATAAATTCAAATTGGGACCGTTGATGATATGAATAGTTTTTCGCATTATTGAACGCCGTTAATTTTTAGGTTATTTAATACGTCTTTGTTCTTTTCTTTTTGAATAATATCATTCAATAAAGTTTGCAAACGAATGGCTTCTTCTTGTTGTTGCGCTTTCAATTGAACATCGGCGGTTTGTGAAGCACGGGTATACAAATCGGTACGAATGGCATACAATTGTTTAATGGCCATTTCGCGCACTTGTGGCGAATCATCGTCATTAGCCCGTTGAATCAAGGTGGTTTTCATTACGGCATCTTGTTCCGCATTATTTACTCGACGACCTAATTGCGTAAAGTCTTCCAATAATAACGCTCTACGTACTTTGAAACAACGCATAAGGTTTTCGTGGAAGAAGGGTAAATCGCGTGCGGAACCCGACTTGCCATAAACATCACTGATGGCTTCCAATAATACGCCGCGAGCATCGGTTTCTAACATATGGGCCATTTGATAGGCTTGGTCGGGTTGACTTTTGTATAGGGCTTGTAAGGCTTTTCCGGCCACGGTATACGACGAATCGCGACAGGCTTTTTTATACAAGGCTTCGAAGCGAACATCACTTGACGCGGTAGAAGCTTGAATGGCTTTGGCCCGCACCGCACTCGATGGGTCGCGCAAAATCATAGCCGGTAATTGATTCACCAAGGCATTGGCCATGAGCGAATCTTTCCAAGGAAGCGCGTCTATAATTTGTCCGCGAATAGCCTCATCGGAATCTTGCAACCCCTGTATTAAGGTTAAGCGAACCGTATCCATACGCCATTGGTCTTTCAACGCTTTATAAGCCCGAACCCGTTCAATATAATTGCCTTTCTTCGCTATTTCAATGAGGGGCAATACGGGTTTTTGTTCAGCTATTTCGCCAATGAATAAACCTTTCGGATCCACACTCACTGAAATCGATTCGGGATGATCGTCGCTCAATTTCTTCACGAAGAAAATTTCTTGCTTCTTGCTGATGGTAAACGAATAATCTTTGCTCAAGTTACCTTGGCGAATTTTAAACTCCAAAGGGAACTGATACAAACCAATGGACTCATCTTGTTTTTGTTGCACCACTATTTGCATAATGCCATTCGAATCGGCCGGCATATAACGAATATCCAATTTTGGATGTCCGCCTTTATAAAACCATTGATTGAAGAAATTGCGCCAATCGCGTCCCGATACTTTTTCGCAGGTGCGTCGTAAATCGTCAATTTGAACCGCTTGAAAGGCATGTTCCAATAAGAAAGTTTTCAAGGCCAAGAAAAAAGTTTCATTCCCCATTTCATGACGCAATAAATTCAATACCCGTGCCCCTTTTTGATAGGTAATGGCACTGAACATATCTTCTTTGTCTTTGTAATTAAAATCAACTATAGGACCATCAGTATTCTTCGAGGCATAGTTCAAATACTTTTCCATCGATTGATAAGCCTGTTTCAAACCGGCTTCCGACCCATATTGATGTTCATACCAAATTTGTTCGCCAAAGGCCGCAAAGCCTTCATTCATAACCAAGTGGCTCCACGATTCGCAAGTAATTAAATCGCCAAACCATTGATGGAACATTTCGTGGGCAATGATGCCGTCGTTTCCGCCATCCACCAATTCGCGTGGATTCTTCTGTACAAAATCGCCATGCAAAGTGGCCGAAGTATTTTCCATGGCCCCCGATACAAAATCGCGCACCACCACTTGGGCATATTTCTGCCAAGGATAAATGACACCCAATCGGTTCGAGAAACATTCCAACATGGCCGGAGTATGTTTGAAAATGCCCGGGGCATATGCCGCATAATCGGGCTCTAAATAATAATCCACGGCTTTTTCGCGCCACAAGGAATCCTTATACACTTTGAAATTCCCTATGGCCATCATTACCAAGTAACCCGACATGGGCAAATCGTTTTCCCATACATCGGTTTTGTACCCCCCATCTAAGGTGTCGGTTTGGGTAAGCAAGCCATTCGATAGGGTGGTAAAACTATCGGGTACCGTGATATAAAGGTTTTGCGTAAACTTTTCGTGGGGCTTATCAATAAATGGAAACCAATTTGAATTCGATTCCGTTTCGCCTTGCGTCCAAATTTGCATGGGCTTATACGGTTCATGCTTATCGGTATTCATGAAATAAAGTCCTTTATTATCGCGAATGGCCTTACTGCCTCCCAATTCTTGCAAATCGGGTTGGGCGGTGTATTGCAAACTTAACCATACGGTATCGCCCGGTTTAATGGGCTTTTCAAATTGAATGCGCAATTGGCGTTTATCGTACCGAATTAAATGGGTAATGGGTTCATCGTTTCTGGTTTTTAATTCAATGCCATTAAAAATCATGTTCTTGGCATCCAATACAATACTGTCGGTGGGGTAGTTATAAGCCGTCAACAATAAATCTTGTTTACCGGTACAGGTGTGTTTTTGAAAATCAAAACGTACGGCCAAATCCATGTGCAAGATGTCTATCACCTTGTCGGGCATGGTGCGAAAATCATCGTTTCGGGTAGGGGTTATTTTTACCTCGTTGGCTTGAATTTGCACCGTTTCCACCGGCTGGGGTTTTGTCCGTTTTACTTGGGGTAAACGCCATTGGGCAAACGTAGTGAATCCCAACAAGCACAGTGGGAGGCTAATGAATAATCGCAACATTACACAAAAATAGGGTTTACATGCCGAATTGTACCTCTGCCGGGTTTATTCGGTAAAGAACTATTGGTATTGGGTATTGCACATAAGCGCAATATCAATAAAACGAATAGAATCGAGCCTTAACATGTCCTAATTTTGCACCATCAAATTTTTGCTATGAATTATTGGTTGGTCAAATCGGAGCCGTTTAAATACAGTTGGGAACAATTTCAAAAAGATCGAAAAACATTTTGGGACGGTGTGCGTAATTACGAAGCCCGAAATAACCTCCGCGAGATGCGCGTGAACGATTTAGTGTTGTTCTATCATAGCAATGAGGGACTCGAAATTGTGGGTGTGGCCACTGTGGTGAAAGAAGCTTATCAAGACCCCACCACCGAGGAAAAACAATGGGTGGTGGTGGATTTAAAACCCAAGAAAAATTTAAAACGCCCTTTAACCTTGCACGAAATTAAAATGGACCCTTTGCTGAAAAACATGCAAATGATTAAACGCAACCGCTTATCGGTTACCCGTGTAGATTCGCAAGAGTTCGAACATATTATGAATTTAACGGGAACCCGTTATTAATGCGCTCCCTTTTCGGCTTGCTTAATGCGGTTCCAAACCGCATCCATTTCGTTTAAACTGAAATCATTCAAACTGGCTCCGCTGGCAGTTAATTCTTGCTCCATAGCATCGAACCGACGCTTGAATTTGTTATTCGTGCGGGCCAAGGCATTCTCCGGATCGATGTTCAAAAAGCGCGCATAATTCACCATCGAAAATAATACATCGCCAAATTCATCTTCTATCGAATCGGTATTTCCGGCTTGAACCGCTTGTTCCAATTCGCGCACTTCCTCCCGAATTTTATCCATCACATCCTCCTTCATTTCCCATTCAAAGCCCACCTGCTTAGCCTTTTCCTGAATGCGCAAGGCTTTCACCATGGCCGGCAAACTATTCGGCACACCGGCTAATACCGATTTCTTGCCTTCCTTCAATTTCAATTGTTCCCAATTCCGTTTTACATCGTCTTCGTTTTCAACTTGAACCGAACTGTAAATATGAGGGTGGCGATGCACCAATTTATTGCAAACGCCTTCAATTACGTCGCCTAAGGTGAATTGATTTTCCTCTTTGGCAATGCGCGCATAAAACACAATATGCAATAAAATGTCGCCTAACTCTTCTTTCAGACCGGGCCAATCGTTTTGCGTAATGCTATCGGCCAATTCGTACGTTTCTTCAATAGTCAATTGCCGAAGGGTCTGTATGGTTTGCTTTTTATCCCATGGACATTGGGTTCTCAGTTCATCCATAATACGCACTAAGCGTTCAACCGATTGAGCATAAGGTTTCATAGAAAGGGCAAGTTAGTGGTTAAAAATCATTTTCAAGCATGTAGATTTGTGCCCAACATGTCATCCATCGCCGAACGCGCTTCCGCCTTAGAAAATCGATTACGCAAAAACAGCCAGCAACTAAAAGGCTTCCTCAAACAAGAGGGCGTAACTTGTTATCGCATTTTCGATTGGGATATGCCTGAATGTCCTTTGTGCATTGATGTGTATGAAGACAAAATTCATGTGGCTGAATACCGCACCCGCCATGCTATGGACGATGATTTGCATGCCGAATGGTGGGCCGCTATGGTCAATGCCGTTCAAGCCTTTTTTCGTTGCGAAAAAGAACAATTGTTTTTGAAAGTTCGGGAACGCCAAAAGGGGAGAACTCAATACGAAAAAGTGGACCAACGCCAAGCCCGTTATGTGGTGCACGAAAGCGGTTTGAAATTCTGGGTGAACCTCACCGATTACCTCGATACGGGTTTATTCCTCGATCATCGCCCTTTGCGCCAACGCGTGCGTAGCATGGCTAAAAACGCGCGGGTCTTGAATTTGTTTTCGTATACCGGTTCATTTTCGGTGTATGCCTTAGCCGGCGGCGCACAACAAGTAACTACCGTCGATTTATCGAATACGTATTTAGTTTGGGCCAAAGACAATTTTAAATTAAATGGCTTCGATACGCACCCGCACGAATTCATTAAAACCGATGCCAAGGCTTGGTTGCACGAAACCCAATCGAAGCCATTCGATATCATCGTGCTCGATCCGCCCACCATTTCGCGTAGTAAAATGTCCGATTCAAAACTCGATGTTCAACTCGATCATGTTGGCATGATTCAAAATTGTTTGCGCTTGCTCAATCCCGGTGGTACTTTGTTTTTCTCCACCAATTTCCGCGATTTTGTGCTCGATGAAAAATCCTTGTCCATGGCCCAAATGGAAGACATTACCCTCAAATCCATTCCCCCCGATTTTCGGAATAAGAAAATTCATTACTGCTGGAAAATTCAACACGCCCAATAGGGTGCTTTGTTTTTTTTGAAGCGCATCGGCGGAACATTATTCAGCTTATGTCGTGCTTTCCGCGCTGCATGGCAGCTTGCTCCAATCACGGCTATTTGGCATCGTTCGATTCATTCTTCGGCTGTTTTATATCGGGCGAATTCAATTCGCCCCAACAACCTCTATGCCTCACCTCCATGACTCTGTGATGAAAAATAAAACCTTTATTTAAAATCCGCTTCATTCATAGAATGAAATTTAATTCCTTGTTCGAGATGCCGGCAGAGCCGAACAACAAACCTCGCTTCCGCTTCGTTACTCGCACTGCTTTTCCCTCGCTTCCGCTTTCCCGCACTCGCACTGATTTATTTCGGGCATTTGTACGTCGGCATGCGCATCGAAACCCCAATCTGAAATAAAATGTATTGGTCTTTGGTGGTGCTTACTCCCCGTTGGCGTCCGGCTTTACCCAACGGCGAATCGCTCACTTCCACGCTACGGTCTTGCAATTGCTGGGCTGCGGTTGGGTAAGGACCCGGTTGTGGATCCACAAATAAATCGGTGCCTACATAGGTTGTACTTACATCATCAATATAATCGGTGGTGCATAAACGATTCACCACTTCCGCACTCACGGTCACACCTTTGTTCCACCAATATTTAATACCCAATCCTATTGGAAAGGCCACAGCCCAATTGCTATAGCGACGGTCTTTATAAGCATCTAAATTTTGTCCTTCGGTTCCTAATGGCTTCAAATAATACATCTTGTCCATATAGTAAGCATACGGATTATGATGAATTGCGCCAATACCAACACTCACATACGGTGTAAAGCGTCGTTCAAAATCGCCAATAGTATATTGAAAGAAATGGAATTCGGTTTGAAAGAAATATTCCCAAATATTATTCTGGAAATTCAGGTTGCGTAATTTCTGATACGGGTTGTTCGAAAATTTATCGTCGTAACCAATATGCGCATAATTCAAGGAAGCCTTCAGGGCAATGTATTCCGTTACATTATACTTGTAAAAAATACCGGCGTTAAAGCCCGGTGCTTTAAATCCAATATTCGGATTCAAGTCGCCAAAATAATGCGAACTACCACCGGCTACGCCAAATTCTGAAAGGCGATAAAATACTTGAGCGTGCAACGTGGTTTGCAGGGCCAATACGGCAATACAGGTAAAAACAATACGGCGTAACATGGTGAACAAAGGTAAGGACTGCAAGCCAACTTAGCGCAATTGATCAATCATTCGAAGCATATCCTCGGGCATGGGTTTCAATTTTTTAACACAATCTTGAAAAGGCGTGTAGTGAATTTCCCCGTTGATGAGTCCGGCCATGCATTGCACCTTCCCTTGCACCAAGCCTTCAACCGCGGCTTGTCCTAAACGCGAGGCCAAAATTCGATCCATGCAGGAAGGCGAACCACCCCGCTGTATATGGCCTAAAATCACCACGCGCATGGTGTTTTCAGGAATAACTTGGCTCAATTGCTGGCGAAGAGCATCGGCTCCGCCAAATTCATCGCCTTCGGCAATTACTATAATGTTCGATTCTTTTTTACGTTGCCGATCGTCTTGTATGGTTTGAATCACTTTATCGAGGGCTTCCTGGTTTTCAGGAATAAATATATGTTCTGCCCCGCAAGCCAAACCACTATACAAGGCAATATACCCGGCATCGCGGCCCATCACTTCCACTAAAAAAATACGGTTATGCGATGATGCCGTATCTCGAATTTTATCAATGGCCTCAACGGCCGTATTGATGGCCGTATCGAACCCAATGGTGAAATCGGTTCCGTTTAAATCGTTATCAATAGTGCCCGGTAAAGCAATGGCCGGAATTTGATATTCTTGGTAAAAGGCTTCAGCCCCGCGTATGGTTCCATCGCCACCAATCAATACCAAGGCATCCAATTGATGGGCTTTCACTTGTTCATAAGCCGTTCTTCGTCCTTCAACCGTACGAAAGGCTTCACTGCGGGCCGACTTCAATATGGTGCCACCTCGCTGAATAATGTTTGAAACATCGCGCGATACCAATGGACGTAAATCGCCTTCCATCAATCCCTGATAACCACGTTGTATACCATAAGGTACCAACCCATGATACAAAGCCGTTCTTGCCGCGGCCCGAATAGCGGCATTCATACCGGGCGAATCGCCTCCTGAACTCAAAATGCCAATGTGTTGAATGCTTTTCATAGTATTATGGGGTTTTAAGTAATTGATCGAGGGGTTGACGATTTTGCAAGGAACGGGCCAAGGTTAATTCATCGGCGTATTCCAATTCGCCACCAAAAGCCACCCCGCGCGATAAGGTGGTCAGCTTCACGGGGTAGTCGGCTACTTTTTTGCTGATGTAAAATAAGGTGGTATCGCCTTCTAAAGTTGGACTAATAGCCAATATCAATTCATCAATTTGTCCACCGGCAATGCGTTGCATCAAGGTTTCTAAATGCAATTGTTCGGGACCAATACCATCTAATGGCGAAAGAATGCCGCCCAATACATGATAGGTTCCTGTAAATTGTTGGGTGGCTTCAATGGCCATCACATCACGAATGGATTCTACCACACAAACTATATTTTGTTTCCGATGGGCATCGTTGCAAATATTACAAAGCGCTGTATCGGAAACATTATGGCATTGGGTGCAAAATTGCACTTCGCGACGCATGGTCTCTATGGCTTCACTTAAACGAAAGGCATCCTCGTCGGGTTGCTTGAGCAAGTGCAATACCAAACGCAAGGCGGTTTTTTTGCCTATGCCGGGCAAACGCGAAAATTCATTCACGGCACGTTCAATTAAAGTAGACGAAAACTTCATGGCACGAAGGTAGGGGATAGGTTATGGCTTCCGCCCATTGAATTCCACCTTAATTTAAACAAGTAATAAACACGAAGGATTTATGAGCACCACTGCGCAAGGTGCGGGCAATTTTAAACGATAATCGATGTCGTTTATAGGTGTTCACATCAATCATCTCCGATACCGTACTTTCTAAACATTGACGGTGAATGCGCTCAAAATATCCTTCCCAATACCGTTGTTCTTTCTTCGAACAATACAGGGCATTGAAACGATGTCCGGATTGTGTTCGCGTAAACGAAGGCATAATTATTTATTGAATTTTTTAGGTTTATAATAATTCAAATTATTGCCACAGCCACAAGGTTTGGTAATTGAACAAGCCGACCATAAACAAGCGACAAGCAATAGGAGAACGCCGAATCGAATTTTTTTCATGCCTAAAAGGATTGTTCCTTGTTCAAAGATATGTAATTTGCCCACATGCCGCGCGAATCGAAAAAAATTTTAGTGGCCCCGCTCGATTGGGGATTGGGACACGCCACGCGCTGTATTCCCCTTATTCGTTTTTTATTGCAAGAAGGGCACGAGGTGGTCTTAGGCGTTTGTGCCGGAACCTCCCCCATTTTGCAACACGAATTCCCGAACTTGCCCACCTTGAAGCTCCCCGGTTATGAGGTTAAATACAGTCGACATAAATTCGGTTTCGCCCTTAAACTATTACTTCAATTACCGCGACTCCTTCGGGTAATTCGAGAAGAAAACCGCATCTTGGAATCCGCAATCAATACCCTTGGCATCACTCACGTTATTTCCGATAATCGCTATGGACTTTGGCATTCAAGCATTACTTCGAGTATTCTATGCCATCAAGTTCATTTACAATTACCCAAGTTCGGTATTATTGAACAATTAATCAATAGGTGGCATCATCGTTTTTTAAACCGATTCGATACCTGTTTTATTCCCGATACACCCCAACACCATTATGCCGGTGCTTTAAGTACGCCTTTAAGTGGTTTAAAAAATCCGGTTTGGATTGGCCCTTTAAGTCGATTTAAACCACTACTTGAAACGCCAATCTCCAACGAGGTTTTAATTTTGCTTTCAGGTCCCGAACCACAACGAAACCTATTGGAAACCACAGTGTTAGCCCAGTGGACTTCAACCCAATTATCGGGGGTATTGGTTCGTGGAAAAGCCGATGCTTCAGACATAAACCCAATTCCGAATCAACTGCGTATTATCAATCTAGCTCAAACCGATAGCTTACAACAATTAATCGCTTCATCGAAGATGGTAATTGCTCGCAGTGGTTATTCTACCCTGATGGATTTGGCCGTGATGAATAAAAAAGCCTTGTTGATTCCTACACCCGGACAAACCGAGCAGGTGTATTTAGCGCAGTGGTGGATGCAAACCGGTTTTGGTTTAAGCGTTAATCAAGAGGACTTGAATTTAAAGGAACAAATTGCCCAAGTGCTCGCTATGCCAACGCCTTCGCCCATGCCCATTCAAGCGATGTTTGAAAAGCCTATTTTGGAATGGCTCAACGCCAAACCAAATGCGTAGTTTTGCATTCGCATGATGTCGGTCACCATTTTAGGAAACAATTCAGCCTTGCCGGCTTATGGGCGAAATCCCACGGCACAAATCCTTAATTGCCAAGAACAATTTTACTTAATCGATTGTGGTGAAGGCACGCAAATGCGCATCAGCCAATATGGCTTCAAAGCCTCGCGCATCAACCATATTTTTATTAGTCACGCCCATGGCGACCATTATTTGGGTTTGGTGGGTTTGCTCAGCAGTCAATCTTTATTGGGTCGCGAACGACCTTTATACGTGTACGCTCCACCCGAAATCAAACCGATTATTGATATTCAATTGCCTTGGGATTTAGGCTTTCCCCTCGAATTCATACCCTTGCTTCCTAACGAAACCTATACTTTTTCAGTGTCGTCTACGCTTGAGGTAACGGCTTTTCCCGTTTATCACAGTGTGCCCACCCACGGCTTTGTATTTCGCGAAAAGAAACGCCGCCGTAAATTGATGCCCGAAAAAGTGCGTGAATACGATATCCCCAAGTATTTCTATCGCTTTCTATGCGAAGGACAAGACTATGAATTCGCCGACGGTCGCGTAGTAAAGAACGAATGGGTTACCGAAGCCGGTCCAGTAGATCCTGTGTATGCCTTTTGCGCCGATACCCGCTATGCCGAAGAAATTCTGCCTCATATTCAAGGCATCCATTTGCTGTACCACGAAGCCACTTACTTAAACGACAATAACGAAAAAGCCAAATTTCGTTGTCACGCCACCGCCGAACAAGCCGCCACCATCGCGCATAAAGCGGGTGTACATCAATTGCTCATCGGCCATTTTTCTTCGAAATACCGCCACCTCGAACCATTTCTGAATGAAGCCCGTGCCGTGTTCCCAAATACGGAATTGGCCTTAGAAGGGCAGACCTTCACCGTGCAAGTGCCTCAACCTTAAAATGAATAACACATGAAATACGTTTTATTTTGCCTCATTGCCTTGTTGATTGCGCCACACACGCAGGCGCAAACCAATAAATTAGACAAGCCACCGGTGATTTTGTTCATGCTCAATGAATCTTTGAATCAGATGGAAGCGTTGAAGAAACGCGGTCGAGCCAACGATATTCCCTTGTTGCAAGAAACCGATCGCGAAATTAATGAGTCCATTATCCGCGATTTCAATCAATTCTTCACGTTTTGTCCCGTGTATTATTTCTATAACCGCGATTACGATTTCGTGAAAAACCAACAATGGGACAAAGTGGTTTTCTATGATGCTGAACATGTGCAAAGCACTAAAAAAATTGAGTTGGGCAATTTGCAACAATATTGGATTGCCGAAGTTAATTATATCCCCATGACGCAATACGAAGTGAAAGATTCCGCTTCGCGCCGCAAAGGCATCGATTATTTCAGTGGTACCGAAGATTATGCCACTACCCGCGATTATCATTTATTGCTCTACAATCCACAGTTTCAATTATTACCGCGCCCCTTGGGTATCACCAATATTTCTTTGCGCCGAAATGGCAATGTTTTCCAACCGAAAACCATGAAATACCAATTCAAAGGGGCCGAAAAATTCAACGAAATCTTGCAGAAGTATTTCAAGTAAATTTCCCGCTATTTTCGGTGGGTTTTGCCTATTTTTGCGTCCTACGTTTAAACAAATACACATGAATTACGATGTCATTGTTATTGGTTCTGGTCCCGGCGGATATGTGGGTGCCATCCGAGCCTCTCAATTAGGATTTAAAACAGCCGTTATAGAAAAAGAAAGCCTTGGCGGTGTATGCTTGAACTGGGGTTGTATTCCTACCAAAGCCTTGTTGAAGTCGGCCCAGGTTTTTGAATATGCCAAACATGCCGCCGATTACGGCGTTATGTTGAGCGATCCACAAGCCGATTTCGGCGGTATGGTTAAACGCAGTCGCGGTGTAGCCGATAAAATGAGCAAAGGCGTTCAGTTCCTCATGAAGAAGAACAAAATCGACGTCATCATGGGTTACGGTAAAATTAAAGCCAAAGGCGAAGTGGAAGTAACTGCGGCCGATGGTAAAGCTACCGTGTATTCTTGCAAGCACATTATTGTGGCCACCGGTGGTCGCGCTCGCACCTTGCCAAACTTGCCTATCGATGGACAAAAAGTAATTGGTTATCGCGAAGCCATGGTATTGCCAACCCAACCTAAATCGATGATTGTAGTGGGTAGCGGTGCCATTGGCGTTGAATTCGCTTATTTCTATAACAGCATCGGAACCAAGGTAACCATTGTTGAATTCATGCCACGCATTGTACCGGTTGAAGATGAAGATATTTCGAAAGAACTCGAAAAGAGCTTTAAGAAACAAGGCATTACCATTATGACCAATGCCTCGGTTGAAAAAGTAGATACTAGCGGAGCCGGCGTTAAAGCCACCGTGAAAACAGCTACCGGCGAACAAATCTTGGAAGCCGATATCGTGTTGAGCGCTGTTGGGGTAGTGGCGAATATTGAAAATATTGGACTCGAAGCCTTGGGTGTTAAAACCGAAAAAGGCCGCGTGATCACCGATGGTTTCGGTCAAACCAATGTTCCGGGTATTTATGCCATTGGCGACGTATTGCCTACGCAAGCTTTAGCCCACGTAGCCAGTAAGGAAGCCATTGTTTGTGCCGAGCACATTGCCTTCATGGAAAAGAAATCGCATCACCAACCTGAACCGCTCGATTACGGTAATATTCCAGGGTGTACCTATTGCTACCCCGAAATTGCTAGCGTGGGTATGACTGAAAAGGCCGCCAAAGAAGCCGGTTATGAAATTAAAGTAGGTAAGTTTCCGTTCGTGGCCAGTGGTAAAGCCGCTGCTTCAGGAAACACCGAAGGTTTTGTGAAAGTAATTTACGATGCCAAATACGGCGAATGGTTAGGTACACATATGATTGGTAACGGCGTTACCGATATGATTGCCGAAACGGTATTGGGCCGCAAGTTGGAAACTACGTACAAAGAAGTATTGAATGCCGTTCACCCGCATCCTACTTTAAGCGAAGCCGTGAAAGAAGCCACCGCGGTTGCTTACGGCGAAGCCACGGATATTTAATTCCCTCCATATATTTTTTAAAGACCGGTTCATCTTGAATCGGTCTTTTTTTATGTGCTTTTTTGAAGCGCATCGAAGGAACTATATTCAGCGCTCGTCGTGCTTTCCGCGCTGCATGGCAGCTTGCTCCAATCACGGCTATCTTGCATCGTTCGGTTCGTTATTCATCGATCCAAAAAATTAGGTAAACAGTTTCAGCGAAACAGAAAATAGTGACACCAAAACAGGAAGCAGTTTCAGTGAACAGTGAACAGTTGTATACAGCCCGGCCCGAGAAAAATAGCGTTAAGAAAATGACGATTTTTAGCGTAGAAATAAAAACACAATTAAACCGCTAAATGAAATTCAGTTGCTTGGTTCTATCTACCGAAGTCGAAAAAAGCGATGAAGATGCATAGCTTTTTTATTTCCGATAAAAATGGGCATTTTTAGCTATTTTTCGAAAGCCGAAGTTTTTTGCTCCACTTTTTTTAAAAAAAGTGGAATGTAAATTATTAATCGTTCGAGATGCCGGCAGAGCCGAACATCTCAAACAGCTAACTCCGATTAAATTCATGGCAGGTAACGATGCGATGAAAATGTAAACCCCTCGCTTCCGCTTTGTTACTCGCTTTGATTTCCCGCAACGTTCATGCAACAAACATTCATGTAACTACTTAAATTCATGGCAGGTAACGATGCGGAGAACATGTAAGCCCCTCGCTTCCGCTTTGTTACTCGCACTGAAAATAATTCGCCCCTACGCCAAACGCTCGTTTCCGCTTTGTTTCTCGCTTTGAAATAAAAAGGTCCCGCATTAGCGGGACCTTTTTTGATTAATTTAATTTAAAACTACTCTTCATCGTCGAATTCGAGCAATGTTTGTGAACTGCGCATGATTTCATACTCATCTTTACTGCCCACAATATTGTTCTCCCATTCTTTCATACCTGTACCGGCAGGAATTAAATTACCGGTAATTACGTTCTCTTTCAAGCCCATCATATAATCGCTCTTACCGGCAATAGCGGCTTGCGATAATACTTTGGTTGTTTCTTGGAACGAAGCGGCAGATATCCACGAGAAGGTTCCTAATGAAGCCTTGGTAATACCCAACAAGTTTGGACTTGAAGTAGCAGGTTGTGCATTACGGTACTGAGCCAAGGTTTTGTCGTTACGACGCAACATGGAATTCTCTTCACGAATTTCACGTAAGGTCATAATCTTACCCGGTGTACAAGTGGTCGATTCACCGGCATCGGTAATTACCACTTTGTCGTAAACCCAATCGTTTTCTTCTTGGAATTCAATTTTGTCTACAATATCACCTTCCAAGAATTTGGTATCTCCGGCATCCACAATAGTTACCTTGCGCATCATTTGACGCACAATCACTTCAATGTGCTTGTCGTTGATTTTTACCCCTTGTAAACGGTAAACTTCTTGAATTTCATTCACCAAGTATTCTTGTACGGCAAAAGGTCCTTTAATCGACAAGATATCGCTTGGGGTAGTGCTACCATCACTCATGGCAGTACCGGCTTTAATGAAATCGCCTTCTTGTACAATGATGTGCTTGGTTAACGGAATGAGGTATTTTTTCACAATACCATCTTTGCTTTCAATACTGATTTCGCGGTTACCACGTTTGATACCGCCAAAGCCTACCACACCATCAATTTCAGCTACTACAGCCGGGTTCGATGGGTTACGGGCTTCGAACAATTCAGTAACACGTGGAAGACCCCCGGTGATATCGCGTGAACGTCCTAACACACGTGGAATCTTCACCAAAATTTGACCGCTTTGGATGGTATCACCATCGTTTACAATCAGGTGAGCGCCTACCGGTGTATTGTACAATTTCACTTCCTTCCCTTCAATACGAATGGTTGGAATTTTTGTTTTATCGCGGGTTTCAATAATCACTTTTTCGCGTAAGCCCGATTGTTCATCGGCTTCTTCACGGTAAGTAATCCCATCAATCAAGTTATCGTAGTGAACAGTACCACCTACTTCCGAAACGATTACGGCATTGAACGGATCCCAAGAGCAAATTTCATCGCCCTTTTTCAATTTCTGACCGTTCTTCACTTTTAAAGTAGAACCGTAAGGAATTTCGCTGGTAACCAATACAACATCATCATCGTTTACGATGCGCATTTCTCCCATACGGGTAATAACCACCACGGTTTCTTCCCCTTCTTTATTGGTGTACTTGGTAGTACGTACGCTATCGAATTCAATTTTACCATCGAACTTGGCCAACATTTTCGATTCAATGGCCGAAGAACTGGCCGCACCACCCACGTGGAAGGTACGGAGGGTCAACTGTGTACCCGGTTCACCAATCGATTGGGCAGCGATAATACCAACGGCATCACCGGTTTGCGCCATTTGTCCATTGGCTAAGTTTACACCATAACATTTGGCACAAACACCCCGTTTACTTTCGCAGGTTAATACCGAACGAATTTCAACGGTTTCAATACCGGCGGCTTCAATTTGTTCGGCTTTCAACATTGAAATTTCTTGACCGGCTTCCACTAATATATTGCCATTGTAATCCATTACATCGTGCAACGAAGTACGACCTACAATACGGTCGAGCAATGGCTCAACAATATCTTCGTTTTCTTTCAAGGCCGAAGTAGCAATACCACGTAAGGTACCACAGTCTTCTTCACGAATAATCACATCTTGGGCCACATCCACCAAACGACGGGTTAAGTAACCGGCATCGGCCGTTTTCAAGGCCGTATCGGCCAACCCTTTACGGGCACCGTGGGTTGAGATGAAGTACTCCAATACGTTCAAGCCGTCTTTGAAGTTCGACAAGATCGGGTTTTCAATGATTTCGGAACCGGTGCTACCACTTTTACGTGGTTTAGCCATCAATCCACGAATACCGGACAACTGCTTAATTTGTTGCTTACTACCACGAGCTCCGGAATCCAACATCATGTATACCGAGTTAAAGCCTTGCTTATCGGTCGCCATTTCGCGAATTAAGGTTTCGGTTACACGGGTATCTACGCGACTCCAAACGTCAATGATTTGGTTATAACGTTCGTTGTTGGTAATTAACCCCATGTTGTAGTTGTCCCAAATTTCATTCACCTCTTCGGTTGCTGAAGCCAACATGGTTTGTTTGATTTCAGGGATAATCAAATCTTCGGGGTTAAACGACAACCCTCCTTTGAAGGCCGTACGGAATCCGAGGGTTTTGATATCGTCGAGGAATTTAACGGTTGTAGGAATATCGGTGTATTTAATTACATCACCAATGATATTACGCAACGATTTCTTGGTTAAGAGTTCATTGATATAGCCTACTTTTTCGGGCGTGAATTGGTTGAACAATACACGACCTACCGTAGTTTCAATTAATTTCATACCAATTGTACCATCGGCATCACGTACCAAGGCTTTTACCTTAATGAAAGCATGTAAATCAACTACACCTTCATTGTGGGCAATAATTACTTCTTCGGCACTGTAGAAACGCATGCCTTCTCCTTTCACGGCATCGCCGGGGATATTGCGTTTGCCTTTCGACAAGTAATACAAACCGAGTACCATGTCTTGCGAAGGCAAGGTAATTGGCGTACCATTTTGTGGGTTCAAGATATTATGCGAAGCCAACATCAACAATTGGGCTTCCAAGATAGCGGCATTGCTCAACGGAACGTGCACGGCCATTTGGTCACCATCGAAATCGGCGTTGAACGCAGAACATACTAATGGGTGTAATTGGATGGCTTTTCCTTCAATCAATTTAGGCTGGAAGGCTTGGATCGACAAACGGTGAAGGGTAGGGGCACGATTGAGTAATATGGGGTGACCTTTCAAAATATTTTCGAGGATATCCCAAATTACGGCTTCTTTCTTTTCAACGAGTTTCTTCGCGCTCTTCACGGTTTTTACAATACCGCGTTCAATGAGTTTGCGAATAATAAACGGCTTGAACAACTCAGCGGCCATGTCTTTCGGTAAACCGCACTCGTGGAGTTTCATTTCCGGTCCAACCACAATTACAGAACGACCTGAATAATCCACACGTTTACCCAACAAGTTTTGACGGAAACGACCTTGCTTCCCTTTCAATACATCGGATAAGGATTTCAAGGCGCGACCACCTTCGGCTTTCACGGCATTCGACTTACGCGAATTGTCCATTAAGCTATCGATGGCTTCTTGCAACATACGCTTTTCGTTGCGTAAGATTACTTCAGGGGCCTTGATTTCCAACAAGCGCTTCAAGCGGTTGTTACGGATGATAACACGACGGTATAAATCGTTCAAATCGGATGAGGCGAAACGACCACCATCTAAAGGAACCAATGGACGTAATTCCGGTGGAATAACGGGGATGTATTGCATCACCATCCATTCCGGATTATTTTCAATATTAACTTGCGAGTTGGCTTCGCGGAAGGCTTCTACCACACTCAAACGCTTCAAAGCTTCTTGTTTACGTTGTTGTGAGGTTTCGAAAGCGGCCGAGTGGCGCAAATCGTACGACAATTGGTCGAGGTTGATGCGCGATAATAACATTTGTACCGCTTCAGCACCCATTTTGGCGATGAATTTATTCGGATCTTCATCGGACAGCAAATGGTTGGTGGCCGGTAATTTTTCCAAAATATCGAGGTATTCATCTTCGCTCAACAAAGCCATGTAAGTGTCTTCATTGTCTTTCAAGTTGAGCGCGGTACGAACCATACCATCGGCTTCACCGGCTTGTATTACGCAATAACGTTCGTAATAGATAATCATTTCCAATTTCTTGGAACTGGTACCGAGCAAATAACCAATTTTGTTCGGTAAGGATTTGAAGTACCAAATATGCACTACAGGCACCACCAATTTGATATGGCCCATGCGTTCGCGACGCACTTTCTTTTCGGTTACTTCCACACCACAGCGGTCGCACACGATGCCTTTATAACGAATGCGCTTGTACTTACCGCAATAACATTCGTAATCTTTGGTGGGTCCAAAAATCTTTTCGCAGAACAAACCATCGCGTTCGGGTTTGTAGGTACGATAATTGATGGTTTCCGGTTTCAGGATTTCCCCGAAACTGCGATCCAAAATGGAATCGGGTGACGCTAACGTGATGGTAATCTTGTTAAACGCCGCTTTGGGTTTGTTTTCTTTTTTGAAAGTCATAATATAAAAAAACGTGTTTTATGCGGTGATTGGATACACTGATTCCCGTCTACCGGATAATATACCCTTCCGAGGTAATTATGGTAGAAGTCCGCACCGCCCTGAAGAAAAAACTATCCAACGTTGCCCATTTTGATACACTTTAGCGTGCAACCAAGACCATTGGTTGATGGGTTAAACGCGATAAAACACGAAAAGGAAGGGCGGTTTTATCGGAAAACGGCTACAAAGGTATAGTTTTGCCTTCGTTTTTCCAAGTATTGGACTGATTTTTTGGCATTTTATTGGCTTCATGGAAGAAAATGGCTTGACTTGCGGCCGGGATACGAACGGAAAGCCCCGCGGTAAGGTGTGGAAGGGTATAAACTTAGATACAAACCCGCGGGCTTGCAGTGGGTAGCCCGAAAGTAGCTGAGCAACGAAAATGCCGATGATGCCGCCCTAAAAAAACGACGCCATGAGGCTGAGTTGATTTTATTTGTGTGATTTTCGGGCTTTTTATTTACCTTTGCCACCCAAATTAAAAGACAGCCACGTCTATAACAGCGAAAATTTTTATGAAACAAGTTACCATTGAAGGACAACTCAGAAGCGAATTTGGCAAAAAAGCGTCCCGCCACGTTCGAGCTGAGGGGAAAGTGCCTTGCGTAATTTATGGTGGGTCGACCGTATTGCACTTTACCGCTACGCACAAAGATTTGAAAGGGATTGTTTACACGCCCGAATTCAAACAAGCTATTATTACCGTAGACGGTAAAACGTACAATTGCATTTTGAAAGATTTGCAAATGGACAAAATCACCGACGAAGTAACCCATATCGATTTTATGGAATTGGTTCCAGGTCGTCGTATCAATGCTACTGTGCCTTTACGTTTTGTTGGACAGTCGGTGGGTGTTAAAGCCGGTGGTCGTTTTGTTGTTAAAATGAATACCATCAATATCCGCACACAACCTGAAAACTTGAAGGAAGCCATTGACGTGGATATTACGAACTTGGAAATTGGTAAGAACTTGCGTATTGAAGATATTCAAGTTGAGAACACCGATATCTTACACCACAAGCGTATTCCGGTTGCTGCCGTTGTTATTACACGTGCCTTGAAGCAAGAAGCTAATGCTGAAAAAGGTAAGAAGTAATTCGAACATACATTGTATGAAACGCCTCACATTTGTGGGGCGTTTTTTTTGAGCTTATTGATTGCTGTTGGCATCAATGGCTTCGTCGTCTACATTCAAAATGTGCAAGAGGCGATGAATGAGAGGGGCAAAGAAAACGGCGCTGATGGTGAGGAAGGCTACACCACTGTATAAGGCATAGAACGATGAAAATAATTTGGCTTCGTTGCTTTGCATTTCTACTACCGGACCCATGCCGGTTAAAATGAGGCAGGCCATGTGGAAGCTGTCTATCCACGATAAGGAGGCGAGAATATGATAACCCCAAGTGCCGATACCTACTGAAAATGCCACCAAAACAAAAGCAAATAAACTATAGCGAGCCACGCGTTTGGCGAAGGTGTGTTGCGATGCGAGGGCTTGTTTTTTTTGTTCGAAGCGAGCCATAATTCAAGCGTTTAAAAATCGAATTTTATGCCGGCAAATAATCCGAAGCGTTTCACGGGCGAATCTTGTCTAACCCGTGTTGGTAGTGCCCGATAAACGGCATCGAGGCGAAGGAAACGGAAAATATTTTCGATGCCGGTGCCTACTTCCACATAGGGCGCGCGGGCTAAGTTTTGAAAAGGATAAGTGCCGTTGAGGTTGAGGGCTTCATTAGGGGCTGAGAGTCGACCATAAACGGTTTTTACATTCCAAAAGGTACGAATGCGGGTGTCGCGTACATAAGGAATATACTTAAATAAAAAAGCACCCAAGCTATGTTCGAAGAAAGCGCCTACATATAAATCGCTGAGGTATTCGTAGCGTTGCATCATGTTGAAGGCGTAACGATTGCCGAAATAAAATTCGTTGCCCGGCATAATTTCAAGTAAATTATACGGCAGTGTTCCCCAGGTTTTTCCGCCAAATACGGTGTATTCGATGGCGCCTAAACGGCCAATAGGTTGATAATCGCTGATGGTTAAACGGGCACGGGTATAATTATAATCGCCTTGCAAAATATTCTTGAAACCTTGTCCAACATAGGCTTTCACCAAGGGGTATTCCGAACCTAAACTACTGCGGTAATAATTGCCTTCCACAAATTGTTCTTTGTAACAGTAACGTACTTCGAGTCCTAATTCACTGCTGTTCACACCCGAAGCCGGCTGTCCGTTTCGGTCTACAAAAAGTCCATACGAAGGCAAAGGCGCATAGGGCGTATACCGACGTTTTTCGGCCGAGAACAAAAAGCGAAATCCATCGTGATTCGAGAAGGCGTATTCGAAACGGTATTTATCTACGAAGGCCAATTTCCATGGTATGCCGGGGCGTCGCCCTAAGAAACTGAACATATTATCGAGCGAGCCGGTTTCGTTGAACGAACTGATGGTATTGTCTAAATCGTGTTTGACTTCGGCATATAAAAACGAACGGGGTTCGCGTTTCAATAACCACAAGGCCGAGGCTTTGTACTTCCAACGTTGATCGCGTTGTCCGTATGCCGCATAGCCTGTGAGGTAAATGTTTTTAAACAGTTTAGGGGTTGTCCCCAAGGTAAAACGAATGCGAAGTCCTTCTACCGGATTCATACTGAATAGGTTATACACTGAACCTAATTCCAATGGGCCCACTTCTTTAATACCGGTGCCTAAAAAGTAAAAACGGTTATAGTATTTTTTATAGACCGGTAACGATTGAATGGTATCAATCATACGGTAAATCTGTTGTTCATTTTTACTGAGCGTTTCGTGGCGAACGCTGTTCCAATAATCTTCGTTACGGTGTAAGGCTTCCGGAGGCGTTTCAATATCGGCCAAGTTTTTATGGGCTTCAATGAAGGCTTCGGTATTCGGATCGTTCACTACCACTTGGCGATAGGTGGTGGTTTTCCGTCCAATAAAACCCGCCATTTTTTCGCCTTGGGGCGCCACAAAATCAACAAAGAATTTATCTTTCTGAAGAAACCACAAGGTATCGTCGTAGCATGCAAATTCTTGCATGAGCGTTACCTTGCTTACCCAATTGATTTGTTGATCTTTGGTGACCAATAAATTAATTTTTTGCACGGCGAAGTCAGTATCGTGAATCCAAATATCGCCGTAAAAGGTATGTTCTCCTTCCCGCTTGGGCGAAAAGCCAACATGGTAACACAATTTGTTTTGAATGAGTTGGGTATCGGTGATGGAGTAGTTGTAATATGCCGGGGCATTGTCGGCCAGTGGACTCACAAATTGCACGCTGAAAATGGGAATGCTATTATCGTACACATTGATGTTTTGGTACATGCCGCCCAAGAGTTTTTGTACGCTTTTATTTTCGTATCCCGACATGCGGGTGCCTTTGATGATTTCGTGGGTGCGTTTCGGTTTGCGTTGGTAATAAAAATCGGAAATGGTTTCGGTTAAGAACATCGGTAAGAAAGGTTTTTCTTCCGAGGTGGTATCGATGAAATCTTGAATAAAGGAAAAATCTTTTAAGAAGGTTTGAGATGTAAACGCCTTCTTTGGAATTTTATTAAAATCAAGTTCTATTTTATTGTACACTTCGTAACGGTAATTCTCGGCTTTATCGTAGTTGTTCAAGCCTTTACGGGCAATGGCTTTTTTAATGAGTTTAAGCGCCGGGTTCTTATCAACACTCACCACGAAATCGCGCATGGTAATACTGCCACGTGTCATTTCAATATTTAAGGACGATTGCGCGATTTTGGTATTCACCGGTATTTTCACGGTGGCATAACCAATAGAGGAAATGGTTAAGGTGTCTTTCGGGAACTTCGATAATGCCATGTTGAAATTCCCGTCAATATCCGCTTTTTGTCCAATGGAGGTCCCTTCAAAAAACACGGTCGCAAACGAAATTGGTTCGGTAGTGACCATATCAATTACCCGCCCTTTTAAAATAATGGAAGGCGATTGCGCTTGGCTTGAAAAAGCCCTGCTTAGTGATAGCAATAACAGTAAATAAACGAACTTGAAATTCACAGTAAGTATCAATTAAAAGTCGGTGGCCATCGACAAATAAATTTGTGGTTTACGATTGCCTTCAATATTCCAAGCAAAATCGGCTCGTAGGAAATAGCCCAATACATGCGAACGCAAGCCAAGTCCATAACCCCAACAAAAATCGTAGCGGTTACTTTCAATGAATACGGTTACCGGTGAATTTTGGTCTTGTACAAAATTATCGTTGCGCATATTATCGGAATTCGGCAGAATGCCACGCCAAGCGCTTCCAATATCGGTGAAGGCCACCAATTGCATATCGCGCAAGAAGGCCGATTTAATGGGCTTCTTGAAGAAGGTATTATAAATGGGCAAACGGACTTCTTCATTAATCACCAAGAAACTATTTCCGTTACGGTTACCTTGGCGATATCCGCGCATATTGGTGGCTAAGGATTGGAAGGCATAATTATCGGTTTTGCTGATGATGGTATTATTATCTTGTTGTGGATTCAAATCATTATCCACGCCGCCTAAGAAGTATAAAATTTTCGCATTCCCAAAACTGTGGGCTCCGGCAATGCGCGAAGCCAAAATAATGTTCTTGTACAGTGTGGTATAATTCCGTGCATCGTAACCAATATTGTAAAAGCCTTTACCGCCGTTGGTGAAACGGTATTGGTATTCGCCAAAAATTTTAGCGCGCGACCCTTTCCAAATATTAATTAAAGGTGAAAGGGTATTGTCGAATACATATTCTACGCGACTCACCGACCAGGCTTGGCGGTCGTCGGGGATGCCAATACTGTATTGCTCATTCGCCAATAAATGAATATGGTCGTAACGGATTCCGCTTTGTATACGAATGCTTTGTTCGTTGTTAAACGGCCAATTCCAATGCCCTTGGAAATAATCTAATTTCACTTTACCAATTACAGGGAAGGGCGAATAGAAGGGGGGCGCCGCATTGCGTTGGTCGTATTCGTTGCGCGAACCGCTGTGGAAATACGTAAAGCCCCAATCGGCGCGTCGACGGTAATTGGTGAACTGAACAAAATAATTCAAGGCACTTAAATTAAATCCTAAACGCGTGCCGGCTGTAATTTTATAATCTTCCATCACATCGGTTAAAGAGGCGGTGGCAAAAGCCGAAAGTGGTGGATTCATATAAGACCCTGCACTATAATCGTAGGGTTGGTAACGCGTAAACAAAAGGGTATTGTCTAAACTGGTTTGAACAAAACTCGCGTTGAAGGTAGGCTTATAATGAAAGCCTTTTATTTTTCGCAAGTTCCCTTGAAACAAGGCATAATCTTTTTTATTGCTTTTGGCGGGCGAAAAAATATCATCGAGGGTTTTCGATTGGCCTATGGAAAATGGATTGGCATAGGCGGCAGAGCGACTTGTATTTTCTTTTTCCACTTCAGTGGTATCGGCAGGCAATTCCGGTACTTGTTCGCGGTACTTCGTTTCGGCAACCAATAAACTATCCATAGGCGTATAGTATACCTTGAATTCATTCCGGTCGTTCACCACTTCCACCACACGGTCTTTTTGATGCACATAGGTTTGTGCCACCACATGTTTGCCAAACAAAGGCGAAGTATAGGTTTCAATGGTATCTTGTAATCCGCCCGTCTTTTTAATTTTAACCACCTTGCGCACAGTCTTGCGTTTCTCTTCAGTTAAGTACGCCACGGCATCGCGTCCCCATTGCATGGGTAAACGAATGGCTTGTTTGTTATAACTCAAAGGCAATAATACATTCCCGTTCGAAGGGCGATATAATAATAAACGCGATTCGGAACGAAGCTCATCGCCTTCACGGCTATTCTGAAAATAGGGCTCTTGGCGGTTGCTTAAAAACAAAATACCGGTACCCATTTCATTTTGCAAATAAGCCGGTGTTTTATCGTCGTACAAATCGAAACTAATGGGTTCCAAGCGTCCGGTTAAAGCACTTAATTTATACAAATCGCTTTGCCCTTTCCGAATGGCCGTTACCGCTAAATTATTTTCATCGAGCATGAAACTGATGCCCGTAATACGATCCACCCGATTGGCCGGAATTACTTTATTGTATGTACGCCCTTTGCCTACAGTTTGAATGCGTAAAATCAATTGATTTTTCTTGGTGAAAATCATGGCAATTTTTTGTCCACTGGGACTCCAACACAACAAGGGGTAATCCGGGTCGCTTAAACTAGACTCCACCCGATAGCCGCCTTCCAATACCGTGGCTGTTTTGTTGAATTCCGTATTCATCAACATCACCTTAAACAAACCTTCCTTTTGTTCCACCCAAGCAATTTCTTTTCCTTTCGGTGAAACAATAAATTGAGAATAACGGGTATCGGGCTTGGCTTTGAAGGAGGTCAACAATTCACGGTTTTCGAGGGTATCGTTCGGGTCTGATTCGAATAAACGTTTGCTGTAATACAATTCCCAACCGGTGTAAACATCTTTAGCCGGCATTTGCAACACACTGGCCAAAGCGTCGTTCACGCTTTTGCGGTAACGCGTGAGGTATAATAAATTCGAAATAATATTCTCGCCATAAGTTTCTTCAATATAATGCCAAAAGGAATGTCCCACCAAAGCAGGGGCTTCTAACGACAAATCGTTGAATTTGCGTTTGTGTTTATTCAGCAAGCGCATTTCCAAATCGTGTTGTAAATCGGCCGTCCAAGGTTCGGCCACATATTGCACATAACCTTCCGTATACCATTCGGGAAGGTTCATTTTTACGGCGTTCTTCACCACGTCTTTCACGTTATCGCCAAACAACATATTGTTTTTAATAACGGTGGCAATGCCTTTAAATACTTGTTGTTTCAGTTGTTTATGATCGCCGTTGTAATACACGGGCATATTATCGCCCACCACATCCAGCTTCCCGCCATTGGCCTTATTGATGGCCTGTACTTGCATGCCAATATTCGTTTGTCGGTAATCGCCAAAATGATTGTACAATACAATATTGATTTTCTTATTCAATCGGCCACCCATCATATACACCAAATGGTTCAGTTCCTGTTCGGCAATGGAAAGTATGTATTGCGCATTCGCCTTGCCTTGGGCATAATAGAAAACCCGAAAATGGGTAGAATCGAGGAATTGCCATTCGAAGGTTCTGTATTGCATGCGTTGTTGTCCAAAAACCTCCCAAGAGGCTTGCGCTTGAACCAACTTGGGTGCTAAGAATAATCCCAGCACAAGCAGCATGGCGCGTATCGCGAACGTCGTTTTCATAAAGTGTATAAAAGTAACAAAAATTGCGTTTATTTAGGCCATTCTCGCCCAAAACGAGACTTATAGGCTATTTTTGTGATGTATGTCAAGCATTCACATCAAAACCTTCACCTGTAACCCCTTTCAGGAGAATACCTATATTGTTTATAACGACGAAAAGCAAGCCCTGATTGTTGACCCCGGCATGTATTTTCCCGATGAAGAGGAAATGGTCTTTTCCTTCATCGAACAAAACGGACTCACACCCATCACGCTCCTCAATACCCATTGCCATATCGACCATGTTTTTGGTATTGAAGCTACCCTCAAGCGCTATGCCATACCGTATTTATTCCACGAAAAGGAACGCCCCGTTTTTGATCGGGTGAGCGACCAATCCAACATGTTCGGACTCCGCGATATTCGTTTGCCCGAACCAAGCGGTTATATTCGGGAAGGTGAACAGGTGGTTTTAGGTAAGGAAACGTTCAAGGTATTATTCACACCCGGACATTCACCCGGCAGTATTTGTTTTTACCACGAAGGGCAGGGCATCCTCCTCGATGGCGATGTACTATTCCAACAAAGTATTGGCCGCACCGATTTACCCGGCGGGAATTACGATACCCTCATGCACAGCATCACCACGCAATTGCTCACCTTGCCCGATACCGTAACCGTTTATAGCGGACACGGTCCGGCCACCACAATTGGCTTAGAAAAAATGAATAACCCCTTCCTCCGCGGGTAGTTTTTTTGAAGCGCAGCTTTTTTCTCTTTCATCAACACCCGTCGTGCTTTTCGCGGCTACAATGGTAGCCTGCTTCAATCACGGCTATTTTTCAACGTCCGATTCTTTCTTCATCGGGAGGGATTCATGCTGTTTTTGATTTCATTGTCTGAATTAGGATGCATATGATGGAAGGATGTTATGATGATGCCCGTCTCCGCAGAAGTCTCCCGCCTCGGGTACTCTGCGGTATTTCAGTATGAACAATTTAGTTCGTTGTCTGAACTAAGATGCTCATGATTTTACGATGATAAGATGTTATCCGTGGGCTGTTCGAGATGTTCGTCGAAGACGGCATCTCGAACTTATAATTTAACGACTACTAAATAAATAGAAGAAGCATCGCAGAACGAAGTGTTGCGAAACGCAACAGCATAAGGCTGCGAAGCGAATACGCTTCGCAGAACGTGGTATATCAAGATACTCTTAATGAAAGCATGGTAGGATTTATTTAATAAGCAACAAAGAGTCGGTGAATTTTATAATTTAACACCTTGCGATTTTACATATTGTTTGATGTGAGCACAACGCATCAAAGCATCATTATAATCGCCTTTTTTTACAATTTGGAAAGTATCAAAATCAGTAAATCCATCATATCGAGCAGACCAAGAGTATTCAAATAGCGTATCGTAGGCTATAAAAATACTCGTTTTGACTTTCATCGTTCTGTTCGGATTTTTAGGATTTAAATTCCGTAGATTATCAGAATGCCTATTGCCTATTTCAACTTGCCAGTATTGTGAAAGCAGTTTTATTAAATGATGCGCAACGTAAAACAAACAAGTTATTTTCCAATCAAAATATTGGTCTTCAAACTTAATACATAAGTCTTGATGGAAATTTTCATTATGCTTTATTTGTTCTATACATTGGTTCATTGGATAGGGTATAAGTCCTCTTTAATGTTTATTTTATGCTCAATGTCGGAAGGGATTATTTGAAACGTTATGGGTAAAGCCTCCCACAAATTTGACGATTTATAATCTCTCAAAAATGAAAATATATCACTTCTGTTTTCGTAATTATCTTCGGTCAAGTTGATGCCAATCAACATATTATGGTTGTGCTCATTGTTGTAGAGGTATGCTTTTTTTACAATGCTTTTTTTAGATTTAAAGTATTCTTTCAAAATCAGAATAACTACAGCGCGTATGGTATTACTAATATCATTTTTTAATCCAATTAAATGTGATAAAGGATCATCTACCAACTTATTTAAAGTTTTAATCAAATCAGTTTCAACTCCTAATGGGTGCATTTGACGGCTAAAATCAATTTCATTTTTAACTTCATCAACTCGACTTTCCATTGCCTTCAGCATATTGTGTATAAGTTGATCATTGGATTCAGTAAGCGGTATTGGATTGGTTTTATCCATAAAATAGGTTTTTTGTTGCGTGAATTTTAGGTTATTCGTAAGGCAAAATTAAACTCAAATTGGATATAACAAAGAGGGGTTAGAAATAAATTTTAAATTAGCCCGAATAAACGGTTACTGCTACGGAAACTGAATTTGTACTTGTTTTTCGAAGCAAGGACGCTTCGCAAAACGAATAAATATCAATTGGTAAATAAAGAATTTTACATAAAAAGTGTTAAAATTATACCCAAGATTTAAAAAATGTAAATTTGCAACATGAACGCTCAAAAAAACCATGAAAAACCATTGGTTTCAAAAGGGGATCGACTTAATTGGAGTATAATAAACAGTGTGCAAACTGTAAAACTTACTCGAGAAACTGTCGTTGGAAAAGTTGTATGCAATGAAGATTTAAAGAAAAGAAGTAATTCAAATTCACAAAAATCAATTGTATTAATTCATTGACCTTTGATTATTCTGTACACAGAAACGTCCCTCTCTTCGAAGTACTATTTTTAGTCCTTAGAATCTTGGCCCCTTGGTTCCGAAAATTCTTTCATAGTATCTATCTTCAATTTCCTTAGCGTTCTTGAGAGGCTCGTTGAAAGGCCTGTTTCCTCCTGTTGCTCAGGTTTTGATAATACATCTTTCATTTTGCTTGATAGCATCGTCGATGATGTAACGAATGTTTGACCCGCTAGACTGTCGTCTTTTATTCGGTTTCTCAAGAGTTCTCGACCTATATTCTGTGCTGATGTAGGTTGAGATGATTGGCCTTTTTTTGATTTCTTCATGTTGAATTATTTTTCTAATGATTAATAAAGTTAGTTATTCATTTTTCTCTTCTTCAAAATACGCCGTAAAATACGGATGCCGCTCAGGAAACATTAATCGCACCAATTCCCCCAAAATTATCCCCGAACTCATACCCCTTCTACAATTTTAATTTCTTCTTCCGTTAAATCGTATAACTGATAAACGAGTTGGTCGATTTGGGATTCTAAAGCGGTGGTGTCATTACCATCTTGTTTATTTATAATTACTTTAGAAACCAAATTCGAAAGTTCATTTGTATTATTTAATTCTGGAATTGGAATTGCTTTAACTCTACTTGGTTTAACTTGAGCAAGTATTCTACCTCCTTCCTGTGAAATTTCTTGATAGAAAAAAGTGATCAATTTTGAATTTAATATTCCAAGTATGTTTAAATTGTAATCAATATTTTCAGTGTTTAATTTAACAATATTTACGGTGTCAATTGGATAAAACCCAATTTCATTGTCAAGAGCAGCTATGATTTTATCTGCTGTTTGACGAACAAGTATTTTCGGTGTTGAAAAATCTTTTTCGTCTCTTGGCCTAAATAATATATGCCATTCTCGAATACCTTGTTTTTTCTCGATAGAACTTTTAATAAGGAGTTCTTTAAAGGATTCTAAATATTTAATGGTTTTTGGTATTTCTTCAATCTTAGTATCTTTTGTAATATAAAGTAGATAATCATCAATTTTTTTTTCAATCCAAAACTTATTGAAATTACTTCCCCTAATTGTTCTTTTAGCAACAATATTTTCAATATTCTCTTTTATGATAGTTTCACCATCTGTAATATATACTTTATCACAACTTGTACTAATCCCATTAGATACAGTCGTGGATATACTTTCTAAAGTTGGAAATTCTGTCATCAACTTATTAACTAATTTCGATTTTTCAGAACCCACTACATAAATCTGATTGAAATTAGCCTTTAAAGAATCTGAATTAACTTCAATTAAATCATTAGGATTAACATATCGTTCTTTTATTTTTTCTCTAATATCTGCCATTAAAACGTTGTACTTATCTTCTGTTTTATTTTGGATTTCAAGAATGGCAGATGATACTACAGCATCCTCGAAAACACTATCACCAAGATTTACAACGGTTAAAACTTTCTTTTCAGTCAAGAAATATTTTCTTGCTTTGGTCATATAAATTTGAAATAGTATCTCGTTTGGAACAATATAGTTTAAAGTACCATTATTACGCGTAATTCTTAAACCAAAACCAATGAAATATAGAAAAGAATTCCTTATTCTTTCAACTAAAAATTCATATTGTAACTTCAAATATTCTTTATGCGTTTCTTCAAATTCTACACCATACGGTGGATTCCCAATCACCACATCAAACCCTATAAATTCACCTTCATCATTCAATACTTCCGGAAATTCAAAACGCCATTCAAAGGCATTTTCAAAAATCTTATTGGCCTTGATGGTTTCAATTTCGGTTTCTATTTTTTTAACTTCTTCGCTCAGTTGGTTTACTTTTTTATTCCAATCGGCTTTTTCTTTCTTCCCCATATCGAACAATTGGCCTTGGTTGGTCAATTGGTATAAGTCGCCGCTCAATTTACGCAACTTCTTTACTTTCGGGTCGTTCATGGAAATCTCACTCCGAAAATCCGATTTAATGTCGGCAATCAAACGTTCCATTTCCCGCTTCTGTTCCTTGCTTTCGGCATTGCGGTACGTGTCCACCGCAATGCGGTAACTGTCTATTGTCCACTTGCTTTTCTTTAAGGCTTGTTTCAAATCGGCATCAATGGCAAAACGGCTCACCAAGGAGTTCCCGCATTTGATATTGATATCGATATTCGGTAGGGTTTCTAATTCGGTATTGTTTTTATAATAGGCATTTTTCAATAATTCAATCCACAAACGCAAGCGGCAAATTTTTACCGAGTTGGGATTGATATCGACCCCGAACAAACAATTTTCAATAATGCTTTGTTTCTCATGGAAAAGGGTTTCTTGCACCCGCTGGCTTTCCTTGTTGTTGGGGTGGTATTCAAACAATTCGCCTTCGTCGTCGGTAATGGTAAGTTCATCGTTCACCACTTCCACATGGTATTCTTTCAAGCGTTTTCCATCGCGGTCTTGCAGAATTTTCAAATCGTTCTTGACCGCAATCATTTCATTCAAGGCCGAAACCAAAAAGTGTCCGGAACCCACCGCGGGGTCGCAAATTTTAATGCTGTTTACCAAGGCATTGGCTTCTTGGCGGTCTTCAATTTTATTGTATAACTCGTCAATACTTTGGCATTCCCATTGTTTGCTTTCGTTGAATTTTTGTACCACGGCTTTGCGTATCGTTTCGCGGCACATATACATGGTAATAAAGCCCGGAGTAAAAAAGGAACCGTCTTTATACCCATTAATCTTCTCGAAAATGAGTCCAAGCACCGAGGCATTAATGAGGGTTTTATTGTCTTCTTGAATTTCTTCACCGCCTTCGGCCCCAAAATCGTAGGCATCTAAAAAGGCTAATAAATAGGTTAAGGTGCAAAGGTTGCCTGTTCGTTTTTTACCTTGTTGGTCTTTCAATACCGTTTGCGACGAAATGGGAATGGTTTTATCGTCCTTCAGGTTGCTAATAAACAAGGTGACTTGTTCAATATCGGTTGGTTCAAACAGCGAGGAATTGAGGTAAGGCACTTTGGCAAAAAGGGCTTTTACATCGTCGTTGCGGTCTTCGTATTTGCGTGCCAATACCTGAAAAAACAAACTGTTCAGGTCGTCGTAGTTTTTAATGTTTTCCGAATTCAGGAAGGCATAGGCTTTGTTTCCGCGGTGATAGGTAATGAGTTGCGCTTCCAATAATTTTAAAAACAAAATGCGGTTTACCCAGGTAATAGACAGTTCAAGGGCTACATTAAACAGGCGTTCTTGGGCATTGGCCCCAAACTGGTTGGGTTTTTCTAAACGGCTCAACTTATCGAGACTGTCCAATTGAATAATGGCATCTTCCAAGAGGGAACCGGAGTGGCGTTCGCCGGGTTTATTGCGTTCAATGAGTTTCTTACTGCCTTCCTTGGTTTCGGTGAGTCCAATAATATGCAGGAGTTCGCTGTAAAAGCGTTTGTCTAAGCTGTTGCTATCGTTGGTGAAGGGCAGTTTTAATAAATGTTCGGGCGATAGCAATTTGAACAGGGCAATGAGGGCGGTATCGTCGGCTTTATCGGCATTGCGCAGGGGTTGTTGGTAGTTCAGTAAATTGAAATAGGTAAATTCAATATCGGCGCTGAGGCTCTCAATAAAGGGTTCGGCAATTTGTTTATAAAAGAAATCGGTTTTATTATCGGCCATGCGTCCGGCTTCGAAATCGGTGAATTGTTTCACCAATTGTTTATTTTGAGCAAAGAGTCGCTCAAAAAGGGTCGCATCGAAAATGAACCATTCGTAGATGTTGGTGGCTACTAGGTGTTTTACTTCCAGGTTTTTATGGGTAATGCGTTCGCGGAGGTAATACAGCACCAATTCTTGAAAGGCTTTGGAATTGAGCTTTTGTGTGCTCATCATTTCGGCCTTGTTGGTGGGTTTCTTGGCTTCCAGAATCACTCCCACACTGGTATTGGCATTGGGGCCATTATGAATCACCAAATCGTTTCGGCCCTTGGTATTAATGAAGTGGTTTTGTTTGTAATAAGTATCTTTAAGGAAATCGGAGATAAGGTTTTTATGAAACTCTTCGCTTTCCGTATCGTTGCTCCTGTCGAGGAGGGCCATTAGGTTTGCCTTAAACCCTTCAATCTCCGTCCGATTGGGTTTTACTTTCAAGAACGCTTTGTTCAGGGCTTTTCTGGGTTTGAGCGGGGTGGGGTGCATGG
>JBPCSZ010000162.1:0-8888 GCA_051006655.1 Chitinophagaceae bacterium | reverse complement strand
ATTGTTTTGCATACCGACTTTATTCCGGACAGTAAAGTGCGTTATTATTTTTCCGTTGCCGACCGTGTGGTACAACCCTATATCCACGCCACCCAAAGCGGTGTTACCCCCCTCGCCTATCATTTCAATGTGCCTATGTTGGTGACCCGCGTAGGCGCCCTCCCCGATTTGGTGCCACCCGGCGTGGGCGAAGTGGCCGAACCCAAGCCCGAAAGTATTGCCCAACACCTCGATACCTTATTGCAACGAAACACAAGCGATATGCAAGAAGCGATGGAAGCAGAAAAGGGCGCTTATGCGTGGACGAATATCACGTCCGCTATCTTATCTTTGGCCGAGAACGCGAACGCATGATACACCGCAGTAAAGCCCCCCTCCGCATCGGTCTCGCCGGCGGTGGCACCGATGTAAGTCCATACAGCGACCTCTATGGAGGCGCCATCCTCAATATGACCATCTCGCTCTCGGCCCACGCCAGCCTTGAACCTACCCACGATGGACTCATTCATTTGCAAGCCTTCGACCGCAACGAAACCGAAACGCATCCCGTTCAATCGGAACTGCCCCTCACCGGTAAACTCGACCTCCTTAAAGGCGTTTACAACCGCATCCAACGCGATTATCCCTTCGAAACCCAAGGTCTCCGCATCAGCACTTTTGTAGATGCCCCGGCCGGCTCGGGTTTAGGCACTTCATCGACATTGGTTGTGTCGGTTTTAGGCGCTTTCGTTGAAATGCTGAAACTGCCCTTGGGCGATTACGATATGGCCCATTATGCCTACGATATTGAACGCCGCGATTTAGGCTTGGCCGGCGGCAAACAAGATCAATACGCCGCTACCTTCGGGGGCGTGAACTTCATGGAATTTTACGGTAACGACAAGGTGATTGTAAACCCCTTGCGCATCCGCCCTGAATACATGCTGGAACTCGAAAACAACCTCGTATTGTTCTATACCGAAACCAGCCGCGAAAGCGCCACCATCATCAAGGCGCAACAGCAAAACGTGAACGAAAACAAACAATCGTCCATCGATGCCATGCACAACCTCAAGGAACAAGCCAAACAAATGAAGGAAGCCCTGCTCCGCGGTAAGCTCCACGAAATTGGCGAAATTCTCGATTATGGCTTCGAACAAAAACGCCGCATGGCCGCCCATATCAGCAATGCACAACTCGACGAAGTATACGATGTAGCCAAAAAAGCCGGCGCAACCGGCGGTAAAATCAGCGGTGCCGGCGGTGGCGGTTTCATGATTTTTTATTGCCCCAACAATACCCGTTTCGCGGTCATCGAGGCCCTCGGAAAACTCCAAGGCAAAGTGCGCCCCTACAGTTTCACGCAACAAGGGGTGCAAACTTGGCGTTTATAATTTTGGGCAGCGCATCGGCCGAACCTTATTCAGCGCTCGGCCCGCTTTTCGTTCCAAGTCCCCGCCCGAGGCGGGGCGCTTTCCACTGCAATCGGGGCTGCCGCCAAAGGCGCTTCAACACCCGATTCTTTATTCAACATCCAACGGCATAACCCAATCGGACCGAATCATGACCGCATTGAAATAACGAACATCATCGCTCACTTCAAGGCCAAGCCAATCCGGCTTTTCGAAGGGCGTACTTTCATCGGGCAATTCCAATTCGGCTACCACCACACCGGCATGTCGACCCATAAATTCATCCACTTCAAATACATGTCCGGCATAGGGAATTTCATACCGCATTTTTTCAATCTTATCCGAACCAAATTCTGCTAATAATTCCCCCGCTTCTGCCCAAGGAATTTCAAACTCATACTCACTACGCCGAATGCCTTGGGTAGCGCCTTTAATGGTTATAAACCCTTGGGTATCCGTCTGCCTTACCCGTATGGTTTTCTCGGGCGTATTCAGTAAATAACTCTGTTGTAAATAATGGCCTTGTGGCTTCTCTAGGTTCGCCCATAAACCCTTCTTCACCAAAAACTTACGTTCAATTTCTGTTGCCATAAACACGAAGGTAATGGGCATCGTGGCATAAAAAAAACGAGGGCATTTTACAACACCCTCGTTTAAACAAAAACTAAAAAAGACTTATTCTAAAATCAATTTCTTCACCAAAGAACCTTGATTGGCCGACGTAATTTTTATGAAGTAAACACCACGAGCCAAATCGTTCACCAATAAAGTGCTATTCCCATTAAATTCAGCGTCACGAATCACAGCGCCTACCCCATTCACCAATTGAATACGGGCATCTTCCAATGGAGCATCTAAACTTACACGCACTTCAGTACGCGCCGGATTAGGATAAACCGAAACTTGCTCGGCTTTGATTTCGTTTAACCCGGTAGGCCATGTTTTTTGATTGATACGGATCCAACCATCATTCAAATCGAAGAACACATTACCGGCCGCTTTCACTTTAATGCGACAACCGGTGGTATTGCTGTTGGGCGAAATGATGGTAGCTGTTCCGTTGTTTGGCACATTAGCGCCAACTAAGAATGGGAAAGTACGTCCACTGTCAATCGAGGCGTAAATATTTACATTCGAAACATTAAAGGGTGCCGCATCGGTTCCGGCAACATCCCAAGTAATGGTTTGAGGTGAATCGCCTGTCCATGTAGTAGCGGTAGTTTGACTGGTAACACGGTACAAAGTAGCCGTAGTACGTACATCCAAACGAACGGTATCTAAACTGCTATAAAACGCACCATACCCATTGTTCATATCACGCAGGGTACAACGGAATTTCACAAAACGGGCAACTTGCGGTAAAATTTCACCTAAATACGATTCTGTATTTTTAATCAATTCACTCCATTGCGGAAAAACACGGGTTGGATTGGTAGTAGGATCGAAAGAACGTAAAATAGGAGCCGTAGTAGAGGTGGCATTCCAAGCACCACCACTGGTAGAACGATCCCACTCTTCCCAACAATACGTCATTGGATTATTATCGGCATCGTTTCCAACAGCCGTTAATTCGAACGAAGTGCGGTAAGGAATGATATGGGTTACTGAAATTGGACTCAAGGTAGGCAAGGAATTGTTCGAGGCCGTGTTGGCAGCACAAGCGGTCACCGAGGCCCCGGTCATTTCTTCTAAACTGCGTACATGATAATAATCGTCGCTATTCGTTTGAATATTATCGGAACCACAAATACCGGCATAGCCCATAATGGTGGTAGCACTGCCAATTTCGAAGGCACTATTCGTACTCCGATTACCGCCACCGCAAGAACCGGTCACGGAATTGAAGGTATGGTTACCGCCAAACTGATGCCCCATTTCGTGCGCTACATAATCAATATCGAAAGCATCGCCAATAGGGTTAGGCGAACCGGTAACCCCTTGGGCTTTCGTACTGGCATTACATACCGAGGCTAAGCTGGCAATACCACCGCCCCCGGTGCTGAATACATGTCCAAAATCGTAATTGGCAGAACCAATACGGGCATTCACGGTCGTTTGATTTTGTCCTAACATGGTGCCCCCATTATTGTTTGTATAAGGATCTGTTCCGGAAATAAAAATCAAGGTATCATTTTTGGCTACCAAATCGGTATGGTATGAAAACTCGCGTTCCAATACCCCATTCACCCGATTCATGGAAGTCACCATAGCGGCCAAAACAGCGGCTTTGGTTGGTGTTGGTCCGGCAACGGCAGTGGAGTATTCAATAGTACAAGCCAAGGCCAAACGATAGGCTCTTTTTTGAGCCCCATTTTGTTTGAAGGATAATTGAGGCACTGTGCTTCCCGAAATATCCACGGCCTGACGGGGTGAAATCAATTCGTTCGATTCGCCCACTTCGCAAGCCATACGTTGATGAATGGGCTTGGCATATTGGTTTTTGTAATACACCAAATACCAATCGCTGTTGATATTGGTATAAGGGTCTATGAAATACGTTTTAGCCCCATCGAATACCATGGCATGAAAACCAAAAACGGTATAATCGAGTTTAGCGGTTACCAATTCGTTGCTCAAAGAAACCGCCGTATAGGTTTTAATGTCGGGGTATTTTTGTGCCAAGGGCGCCTCCATCATGGGCACTTCAAACACCCGAAAATCCATCATGCCACCGTCGGGTGTAGGCAAGGAAATGAACTGTGGTGCTCCGTATTCATTGCTTGGAATTAAAAATTGAAACTGCCGAAAGGCGGCCGTATTCAACTTCGCCAATACATAGGCTTTGGGGAACAATTTCTGTTCGCCGGGTACATTAACTTCCTTATCGTTAGAAACCTCCCAAAAGTGATTGCCCGAAGCAAAGGCCGAGGAAAGGTTAACTAAAAACAATAAAGCGAGTGTAAATGTTCTCATCATAAAGTGGGTAATTTAAATATGAATTTTATGGTTTTGATTCAAAGGGTTGTTTCTTGTAGCCTGCATGTTGTTTGTTGTAAGCCATAAAGAGATAAGTGCCTTTATAGGGCATGGAGCGCATGAAATACGTTTCGCCATCGTGGCGAATCATCATCGAAATATTATCGCCGTCGCAATCAATACGAACATCGTTCAAGGGGTTACCCACTTGCGATGCGGCAAACGACATTAACTGCGGGTATTTGGCTTGCAAGGCAGAATCCATGGTTTGTACCCGCTTCACGGTATAATCGATGCATTGCACCCCACCGGCAATGGGAAGGGGAATAGAAAAACGACTGGTAGCAGGGGCATATGGAATTTTGGTGAGTGATGACTTAAACCATTTATAAATGGTGCCATACAATTGATATTGTGTTGGAATAGGATAGTTGGCCGGAAATTTAAAATCGGCCGGTTCGGTAAGATGCCAAGCCGGTAAACTATCGATGGATGAACATAATACCAAACTATTGTTCAGCAGGGTTGGCGTAGTGGGTTGTACCTGAACCACGGCCGGCTTGGGTTTCGGCTTCGATGAACGGCGTTTCTTTTGTTGCGAAAACACCGCTGTTGTTGTGAGGACCATCAGGCCCAATACCATCCATTTTTTCATACTGTGCATTGTTTCTTGCATCGGCAAACCCCGCTTGGTTGGTTTCACTTTTTAAACCGATGTTAATAGACTCGTAAAAATAAGAAATGTTAGCGAAAGTCTGAAAAAATTGCCGTAAACCGAATCTTTTCCCGTTTTTGTGTAAAAACGTGCCAATTGCCTTGGTAGTTAACCCAATAGGGCACGGCACCTCCTGCTATTTCACGTATTCGGACCGACATACTCACATCAAAATCGTAGACCCAAGTTTTATAATGCAGTTGGTAATTTCGACCAATGATAGCCCAATCGCTGGGCCGAAACCGCGTTTCGAGTCGGCGAAATACCGCTTGCTTTTCATAACCCGGTTTGGAAATAGCCGTAAACACATACACGCTGTCGTTCTCCCCAATTTCTTTCTTCAAATAAAAACGATAATTATCGCGTTCAGGGTATTCAAAAATTGCCACGTTTTGTCCCATACCGGGAATGCCCTTGATGCGTTGCCCGGGGTTAAATATTAATCGCCGCAATTGCTCTTCGTACTTGGCCGTGCCGGTGTAAGTATGGTTTGTACCCACTATATTATTGCCGCCACATACTTTACCCCGAGTAAAAAATAAGTGGGCATACAATTCAGCCGTACGGTATCGGTAATTGCCTTTGCGGTCGAAAAACGGCCCTTTGACGGTTTCATGCAGGGTTTGCATTTGGCGGCAACGCCCCTCGCGCTTTTGGCGAGTTTGGCTATTATACGACGCTGTAATTTCATCGTCATCGTTCAGCACTTCAATATCGGTATACAAATCGAAGCCTTGTAAGCGCAAGGTTTTAAACGCTTTATAAAACGTTGTATCGGTTTGCATGCGTTGAATGAGGGCCGACGGATCGAATTGCGATTGCACTTCTTTAATGAGCACTTCGCTCAATAATACCCCGCCATAGTTTTTGAGGGAATCGGCTTGTTGTGCTTGTAATGTTATTGAACTCAAAATTCCAACTACAAGACAGCAAACCATTACCTTTACCTTTCTAAAAAAGGACCATGAAACATTGTATTGTTTGGCTTGTAACAATGGCTTGTTTGTTTTCGAATGCGTTGTTTGCTTCCAACGACTTGCGTAGTGACACGATTGATATTCGCAAAACTACCATTCATTTTAGCATGACCGATTTTGTGACGAAAAATATTTCGGCCAAAACGCGCTTAGACCTTAAAAGTAAAATGAATAATGTAAACAGCGTACGTTTCGATTTGGAAGGCTTAACGGTGGATAGTGTGCTTTGGAATGGAAATGCGGTGACCTTTTCGCACAGCAATGCCCAATTGCAAATCAATACACCCTCGCCCTTTCAATTGAACGATACCGCCTTGGTGGATGTATTTTACCGCGGTGTGCCCGTGACCGATGTAATTTGGGGAGGCTTTTATTTCAGTGGGGTTTACGGGTTTCAAATGGGGGTAGGCTTTAATGCGCAACCGCATTCGTTTGGACGTACCTGGCATCCTTGCTTCGATAATTTTGTGGAACGAAGCCGTTATGAATTTTATATTGAAACGAGTGCCGATAAAATGGCGGTTTGCAATGGGATGTTTCAAGACAGTACCTTATTGCCGAACAACAACAAACAATGGCATTGGTTATTGCAAGAATCCATTCCGTCGTATTTAGCCTGTGTGGCGGTGGCGCCCTACCTATTGGTGCAACAAACCTTGAACGGCACACAAGGCAGTATTCCGGCTATTATTGCTTGTGAAGCCCAAGATGCGAACAACGTGAATGGTTCGTTTGCCAATTTACAATCGTCGTTCAGTGCCTTTGAACAATATTATGGTCCACACCGTTTTCCGCGGGTGGGTTATTCCTTAGTGCCCTTTAATGGCGGGGCCATGGAACATGCTACCAATATTCATATTGGGAAAGGCTTCATTGATGGTACTTTGAATTATGAAAATTTAATTGCCCACGAATTATCGCATCATTGGTGGGGCGATTTGGTGACTTGCGAAAACGCCGGTGATATGTGGTTGAATGAAGGCTTTGCTTCGTATAGTGAATTCTTACATCAGGAATTCACCTATGGGAAAGATGCTTATATGAATGAAGTGCGTCAAAACCATTTCGACATGTTGAGTCGCTGCCATTTAGACGATAACGGCTACCGCAGTATAGCCAATATGGATAGTATTTATACCTATGGCTCTACGGTATATCGGCTCAGTGCCGACCGTTTGCATACCCTGCGTCACTACTTAGGCGATACCTTATTTTTTTCGGGATTGAAACAAGTATTGAATCAACGCGCGTTTCAATCGATATCGACGGCCCAATTGCAAGCGGGATTAACGGCAGCCACCGGTTATAATACCCAAGCTTTTTTTACGCATTGGATTTACGACAAAGGCTTTCCGCATTTCAGTATCGATTCGAGCATTATTACCCCCAATGGCAATGTGTGGCAAACACGCGTTCACTTAAGGCAGCGCAAACATCAAAACGACCAATACTTCAATGGGGTTCCTTTACCCGTGGCCTTTTACGATGCCAATTGGAATAAAGAAGTGCATACCATTTTATTCAATGGCCGTTGCATGGTATTGAATGTGAATTTAAGCTTCAAGCCTGTGATGATTAGCATTGACCCCGACAATGCGGTGGGCGATGCCATTTCCGACGACATGCGAACCATAAAACAAATTGGCTTTACATCGATGCCACAAGCCAAGATTCGGGTGATTACCAAAAATATAGTTTGCGATTCGGCCTTGGTGCGGGTGCAACATCATTGGGTAGCGCCCGATCGATTTAAATCGACCACGGCTTTTCCCGATTATCATTTATGCAATACCCATTATTGGCAAGTGGATGGTATCAAGCTCGATTCAGTGCAAGGTTTATTGCATTTTGTGTACGATGCCGGGGTGAACAATTCGTATTTGGATAGTGCTTGGATTAATAACAGTGAAGACAGTATTCGTTTGTTTTATCGCCGCGATGCCCGCGATGAATGGCAGTTTGCCAACGATAGTATTCGAACCGGTGTAACGAGCGACCGTTTTGGGAATATGTATGCCAAAACCATACAAGCCGGGGAATACTGTTTGGGCATTAAAAAAAGCGGGTATTTAGACACCTTACAAACCGATGCCCCAAATGGTGGTTGTGGTTTGATGAATGTGGGACTCAATGAGCAAGTCCCCTTGAAATTAAGCCTCTACCCCAACCCAACGCGGGATGCCATTTGTGTTCGCGATTTACCCGAAGATGGAAAAGGCGTATTGCGTTGTTACAATGCCTCGGGACAATTAATTGATACCAAAAACGTTTGGGTTGAAAACCATGGGTTTTGCACTTCGTTGAATAAAATGTTGGCAGGTATGTATTGGCTTGAACTTAGCATGAACAAAAAAATTTGGCGTGAAAAAGTAATGAAAAAACCCTAGGTGTTTGGGTGAAACCCAAAAGCCGATGCCTTGATGGTGTTGACGTGTGCGACGCAATACCGCTGAGAAGCGCATCGGACGATGATTCCAAAAGAAAAAAAACAATGACAATGTATAAAACAATTATGAAATTAGGACTCTTGCCGGCGATGTTGATGATGGCGTTTCAGCTTCAAGCGCAGGATAGTATCAATCGGCATCGGATAGGGTTTGGACTTTGCTATGCGATGACGCAATTAGATGGCAAACCTTTACCGGATGGTTCTAGTCCCAATCGAGTTGCGCCGGTATTGCGTTACAGTTATGGAAAAGAAAATGCTTGGTTTCTAAGGTTGGAATGGCGGGGAACGGCGGGCAAATGGCCTATGGATAAACCGGCTAATTTTAATGTTTCAAAAAAATACCAAGGCATGCAATGGAGTGCCGGTGTGGGGCGTTATTGGGCTTTAAAAAAGAATTGGTATGCGATTACGGTATTGGATGGCAGTTGGGACAGGTACCG
>JBPCSZ010000161.1:0-2787 GCA_051006655.1 Chitinophagaceae bacterium | reverse complement strand
ACCAGAATGCCAAGCACCCAACCGTCACCAGCACGGCCTTTCGGACAGCCAGCGTTATGAAACCGAATGGCTGTTTCTTGGACGCCACGGCCTTCCCCGCAAATTTGACTCAGGATTGCGTATCCGACCTTACTGGTAGACCTGTAGCGGGCTAATCCATTAAGCCACTCTACGGCCTCTTGTACGCGCTCTGGAAGCGGTTCTATCGCACCACCACCGTCAACCCGCGTCCTGCTGTAGTCGATAGCCTGTTGCTGGCCGATAGACGCTGCCTCAAACCGACGGCAAAATTCCATGCCGGCGATACGCTGAGCTTCCGTTATCCGGCCCATGTGAGCCAGCATCGCGATTGGATGCTCGCGGACGTTGCGGACGATACGCAGCTTAGCGCCACGCTCATACGGGTCGTCTACGTCATCCACGGCCAGAACGGCTTGCGGATATTGCTGAGCTAACGACACTGGCTTCTTCCGGCTCATAACGGCCCCGTGTTTCTCAAACTAGTGCCACGTAACTCGGCGAGTAACGCTTGAAACTTCGCCTGCATTCTGGCGCGCTCTTCCAGCGGACGCTCAGCAGGCTTGTCGGGACTAGCTAATAGCTTCTTCGCTTGGATAGCCTTGTGCTGCAGCTCGGCGCATCTGTCGTATAGCTCACCGGCTGTCGGCGGAAATCGCGTCGCCCGCTTACGGTAACTCTGGCAGGCTTCAGCTATGGTCTGAGGCGAAAAGCTCGATAAGGTTTCCAGATACGCCGCCAGCGTCGCCATCACGGTTTCCCGCTCCATCGACTGAGCCCCCGGAAAGCAGAGGAATAGTTTCATCAATTCGTTTCTGGTCGCTTCCATTGCCGTATCCGTTTAGCTCTGCGTAAAGACTGCCCCATCCGCGCTGAGACGCGGCTGGCCCAGCTCGCGCCGCCTGGTTAGTCACCCAAGTCGGGTGAAAGCCTTGCCAGCCGTTTTTAATCATCATCTCGGCAGCCTCTTCCGGCTTGCCGTAGGCGACGAAATCCTTGGCAAGCAGCTTGGCGGCTCTCGCCGTCAGCGGTTTGCGGAGTTTCTTGCGGTGGGCGATTAGGTCGGCTGCCGTCTGCTCGGACAGGCATTCGGATAGGATGGCGAGGGCCGTAGGCTCGCGCGCTATATCTTCGGTAGAAGATATATGTGGTTGTGGTTGTGATCGCATAGCGTTTGCATGCCCTTTTGCATATGCACTTGCATCTGCATTTGCATTGCTTTTGCATGACCAGCGCTTGTTGGCAGCCGCCGCACGACGCTCTGAAATCTCACCGTTTTTGGCTAATTCGGCGTCAATCCGCTTATGCTTCCAGCCCGGTTCAAAAAACTCCTGCAGCACCGGAGCCAGTTCTGCCCATTCAGAAGCCGATACGCCGAGGATGCGCGACAATTTGGCGTCGTTATCCGGCAAGCCGCCGTTGCGCCAATACTCCATAATCAGGAGCATGTATGCGCCATGCTCGGCCAAGCTGAGCCGGCGGGTATCGGCAAGGTAATCGCCGATATATAGAGGCATCCAGTGGCGGCTCATGGCGCGACCTCCATAAAAGCCTTAATCACTTCAGCCGCGAGCGGCGGGACGATGGCGTTACCGTAGCCGCGCAGTCTTCCCACTCTGCCGGGAAGCCCATCAACCAACAGACAAATGCCGGGTTTAGAGCGCCGCGTTTTTCCGTCGGCTCCTGTGAGCCATTCGTAGTCTGACCAATAGCGACTGTTTTGGCGGCAATGATGTGGATATGCGCCGTCTGATATTCCTGCCGTGACATTTCCCATTCTGTCGCTGGGCCGTGTTTTGATGCCTGAACAGTCGGCGTCGGCCATACGTTCTTGCCTAGCCCCAGACTGTCCACCACCTCCGTTGTCAAAGATTTCTGTGAGCCTTTCGCGTCTGAGTGCCGATACTGATAGCCAAGCCTCGCTTCGTGAGCCATTGGCGTCGGCCAGGTCTGTTGCGAGCCAATAGAGCCGTTGCCGGATGTGCGGCGCATCGACGGCGCAAGCCGGAATATCAACCGCCCTTGCGGCGTAGCCTTCTCCTTCCAAGTCAGCGGTAACTCCGTCGAACCAATCGTATCCAGATTTTCCCGCAACCTGTTCGCCCATGACGACAGCGGGTCTGGCTTCTCTGATAAGGTCGAAGAAAACAGGCCAAAGGTGTCGCTCGTCGGATTTTCCTTTGCCTTTGCCGGCGACGCTGAACGGTTGGCACGGGCATGAACCTGTCCAGATTTCCCTGTCGTCGGCCCATCCGGCAAGTCGAAGAGCATGGCTCCATCCGCCAATGCCAGCAAAGAAATGGCACTGTCTGTAGGTTCGCAAATCATCAGCTCTAACATCGATAATTGAGCGCTCATCAACATCGCCTTTTGGAAGGTAGCCGGCTTCAATCAGCTTGCGTAACCACGCAGCAGCAAACTTGTCGTATTCATTGTAATAAACGAGGCTCATCACTCAGCCTCAATCGCAGGGCTAAAAGGATAGTCAGCCTCAATCCGCTGGCGCTCAATGGCGTCGTCACGCATAGCGTCAACGTCAGGCTCTTCGGGATAGACAGGCATACCGCCGCCATCCCAACGATAGATATCTCCGGCAATAAAGCCGTCACCACGCGGGCAATGTTCCTGATAGACCCAGCCGAGAGCTTCGTATTTTTTCTCTTCGCCGAACGGCACGAAAATAATGTGCATCTAGGATCACCAATATGGTTTGATTTGCGGGAATTTAAGCAAATAAAGCAGCGTCAGGAATTTTTCAGCCACATAAAC
>JBPCSZ010000160.1:0-30229 GCA_051006655.1 Chitinophagaceae bacterium | reverse complement strand
TAATGTTTCAAAAAAATACCAAGGCATGCAATGGAGTGCCGGTGTGGGGCGTTATTGGGCTTTAAAAAAGAATTGGTATGCGATTACGGTATTGGATGGCAGTTGGGACAGGTACCGTTCGGAAGGCACTTATGGCGGTGGGGTTACCGGGCTGTATGAATCGTACGATGCCAAGGGGAATATGATGGGGGCCGGGATAAACGGTGGACTTGAATATCGGCTGAATACGCGTTGGCGCTTGAGTTTGGAAACCCGCCTGATGTTGGGGGCTTTGGCGGGAAATGACGATACTACGAACCCCTTATCGTCTTCGAATCAAGTAATTTCGAACAGCAGTTTTAGGGTGATGGCGCAATGGATTCCGGTGCAGGCCTTGTTGGTTTCGTATCGGTTTTAACGGCTTGAAAGGATTGAGGCATTAGGAAAGACGGTTTTAAAACTGTATCTTTGCATTCTATTCATGCTTGTTTTTCAACGCGATTTTTATTTCCGATTGTCTTTTAGCCGGTTGATTTCCATCGATGTTTTTAAGGTGAGCATACCCCAATTAACATTTAAACATCGAATTTGACATTTAACGAATTACGGCTCATTGAGCCTTTGCTTAAGGCATTAAACGAAGAAGGATACGAAACCCCTACACCCATTCAGCAACAAGCCATTCCTCCGGTTTTGGACGGACGCGATTTATTAGGTCTAGCCCAAACCGGCACCGGAAAAACAGCCGCCTTTACCTTGCCTATGTTGCAAGTGTTGAGTCAGCCTAACCGCATACAAGCACACCGCCCCTTACAATCACTCATTTTAACCCCTACCCGCGAATTAGCCATTCAAATTGGCGAGAGTATTGCGGCTTACGGACGTTACTTGAAAATTCGCCACACGGTGATTTTTGGTGGCGTTACGCAAGGGAAACAAGTGGACGCCTTGCGTCGGGGCGTTGATATTTTAGTAGCAACACCCGGGCGTTTGCTCGATTTAATGGGACAAGGTTTTATTGATTTATCGACCATTGAATTTTTTGTATTGGATGAAGCTGACCGCATGTTGGACATGGGTTTCATTCATGATGTGAAAAAAGTGATTAAACAATTACCGGCTAAGCGTCAAACCTTATTCTTCTCGGCTACTATGCCGCCTGAAGTACAAGGCTTGGTGGATATGCTTTTGCATAATCCGGTTAAAGTTGAAGTAACGCCGCCGTCGACCACCGTAGAACGCATTGCGCAAGCGGTATATTTTGTGAACCGTTCGCACAAGCAAAGTTTAATTATCGACTTATTGCGCGATGCTTCAATTGACCGTGTATTGGTGTTCATGCAAATGAAACATGCTTGCGATAAATTAGCGCGTAAACTGGAATCGGAAGGGATTACCGCTGAAGCCATTCACGGGAATAAATCGCAAAATGCACGTCAAAGGGCCTTATCGAATTTTAAAGAAGGGAAAACACGCGTATTGATTGCTACCGATATTGCAGCGCGTGGTATTGATATTGACGATTTGGCGTATGTAATTAATTATGAATTACCAAATGTGCCTGAAACCTATGTGCATCGTATTGGCCGAACGGGTCGTGCGGGTGCATCGGGTAAAGCGCTTTCTTTTTGCGACCATGAAGAGCGCGCCTTTTTGAAAGCCATTGAAAAAGTAACACGACAAAGTATTCCGGTGGCCGGCAATACCTTGACAGAAATAGCCGAACCTGTACCGGAAAAACCTAAACCGGGAGCGCATCGTCATGGTCGCCCCGGTGCACAAGGCGATCGCCGACAAGGAGCGCCCAAGGCTACGGATAAACCAAGTGGCTTTCATTCGAAAACATCCAATCATCGCAATTCGGGATCGGCGAAAAAAGGATTCCGCCCACAAGCATCAAAAACCCCTGTAAACTAATTTTTATGGCAGAATCTTGGAATAAAAAAGAACGCGAAAAGAAAAAAAGACAAAACGCGAAAGAGAAACAAGAACGCAAACTGGAGCGTAAGGAAAACACGAAAAACGGCAACAACTTAGAAGATATGTTGGCTTACGTGGATGAAAACGGCTTTTTAGTAAGCGCCCCTCCCGATAAAAGCGCTCGTGTTGAAATTAATGCGGAAGATATTGTGTTGGGTATTCCTAAAATGGAAGATCAAGAAGAACGTCGCGAGGAAGGTATTGTAACCTATTTCAACGACGAAAAAGGCTATGGCTTTATACGCGATAACCGCACCAAGCAATCGGTTTTCTTTCACAAGAAACAATTAACGGGTAATGTAAACTTACAAACCAAGGTGAGTTTTGTTATCACGAAGGGCTTGAAAGGTCCGGAAGCGCAAGAGGTTCAAGTGATGTAATTGGCGTTTACGTCAATCCTCTTTTCCTTTAAAAATAAGGAAGGCATTGTTATACCCTGTCGGCTTGTATAAACTGGCACGCACCTTGTAATAAAGGTAGTACAGCATTGATTTTAGGCTCGACCTACCTATTTCACTGACAAAATGAACTAAAACCATGGGAATAAACCGACAAATTTTCGCTTCAGGAGAAGACGATATGGAACTTATGCCAATAGTGCCGTTAACGGAAGAAGAGCTAAGCGACGAAGAGAAAAAAAAATTACCCACCGATTTAATCATATTGCCCTTGCGCAATATGGTTCTATTTCCGAATGTGGTGATACCAATTACAGTTTCCCGCGATAAGTCGATTAAGGCCTTGCAAGATGCCGAAGCGCAAGGGAAATACATTGGGGTTTTATCGCAATTGGACCCGAAAGTGGATAGTCCAACCGCCGCCGATTTAACCGGTATTGGTACGGTAGCCCAAATAATAAAACAAATTCGCATGCCCGATAATAGCCTTACGGTTTTTATTCGGGGCATGATGCGTTTTTCGGTGAACCAATGGTTGCACGAAGAACCTTATTTTAAAGCCCAGGTACAGTACCACGACGATGTGGTACCGGTGATGGACGATGAGTTCCAAGCCTTGGTGGCCTCGGTGCGCGATATGGCGGAACAAATTATGCGTAAGTCGAGCAATGTTCCACCCGAAGCCGGTATTATTTTAAAGAATATTGAAAACATTTCGTTTTTAAATCATTTTATTGCGTCGAATTTAAATTGTGAAACCCGCGATAAGCAAGCCTTGCTCGAGGAACACGATTTTAAACAACGTACCGAGAATTTATTGCGTTTACTGCATGTTGAACTTCAGCATGTTGATTTGAAAAATAAAATAACCGATAAAACCAAGGGTGAATTAGACAAGCAACAACGGGAGTATTTCTTGAACCAACAGTTGAAAGCCATCAAAGATGAATTGGGTGGCGATACCAACGATCGGGAAATTCGGGATATGAAAAAGCGCGCCGAGGAAAAGAAATGGCCCGAGGCAGCGAAAGACATGTTTCAGAAAGGCATAGAGCGTTTGGAACGCATGCATCCTTCTACCCCCGATTATTCCATCAACTTCAATCACCTCGATTTAATGCTCGATTTACCGTGGCAAGAATATACCGAGGATGTGTATGATATTCAAAAAGCACGGAAGGTGTTGGATCATGACCATTATGGCATGGACAAAATCAAAGACCGTATTTTAGAATATTTGGCCGTATTGAAATTGAAAGGCGATATGAAATCGCCCATTTTATGTTTTATTGGCCCTCCCGGTATAGGTAAAACATCCTTAGGGAAATCGATAGCCAATGCCATTGGGCGAAAATATGTGCGTTTCAGTTTAGGTGGCTTACACGATGAAAGCGAATTACGTGGGCATCGTAAAACCTATATTGGTGCTATGCCGGGCCGTGTGATTCAATCGATTCGGAAAGTCAAATCGAGCAATCCGGTTTTCATTTTAGATGAGATTGATAAAATTGGTCGCGATTTTCGAGGCGACCCCAGCAGTGCTTTGTTGGAAATTTTAGACCCTGAACAAAACAATACGTTTTACGACAATTACTTAGAACTGGAATACGACTTATCGAAAGTATTGTTTATTGCCACGGCCAATAGTTTGCAAGAAATTCAACCGGCCTTGCGCGATCGTTTAGAAATTATCGATTTGAGTGGTTATGCGGTGGAAGAGAAAACGGAAATTGCCAAGAAGCATTTGATACCCAAACAAAAGGAAGCGCATGGCTTGAAGAAGTACAGCATTAAAATGGGGAATCCGGCTATTGTAAAACTCATTCAAGAATACACGCGTGAAAGTGGTGTTCGTGAATTAGAACGCCAATTTGCTTCCATTATGCGCAATTTAGCCATGCAGGCGGCCACCCACGAACACTTGAAATCGTTTGACGTAGACGGCGAACAAATTGAACAAATTTTAGGTAAGCCCAAGTACACCAATGATTTATATTTGAAAAGCAATCCACCCGGTGTGGCTGTTGGTTTAGCGTGGACCTATGTAGGTGGTGAAATTTTGTTTATTGAAACCTTATTGAGTGCCGGCAAAGGCGGTTTAACGCTTACGGGCAATTTAGGCCAAGTGATGAAGGAAAGTGCCTCGACGGCTTACAGTTTCATTCAAGCACATGCGGCAGAATGGGGCTTGAGTAACGAGGAATTCGAAAAACACGCTATTCATATTCATGTTCCTGAAGGGGCTGTGCCGAAAGACGGACCCAGTGCCGGTATCACCATGATGACGTCTATTTTAAGTGCGTTTACCGGAAAAAAAGTGAAGCCGTTCTTGGCTATGACCGGTGAAATTACCTTGCGTGGACAGGTATTACCGGTGGGTGGTATTAAAGAAAAAATTCTGGCAGCGAAGCGCGCCGGTATGAAAGAAATTATACTTTGTGCACAAAATGAAAAGGATGTATTGGATATCAATCCTAATTTCATTAAAGGCTTACAATTTCATTATGTCAACGACATGATGGAAGTGGTTAGTATTGCCTTGAAAAAATAAACAGTATGGCAAGTAATTGGGCATTAATTACCGGCGCATCGTCGGGTATTGGTTTAGAAATGGCGCGCATTCATGCTGCCCGAGGGGGAAATTTGGTGTTGGTGGCTCGCCGAAACGATGCCCTAGAACAAATTAAAACCGAATTGATGGCACGCCACCCTCAATTACAGGTGCATTTTATTGTGCAAGATTTAGGAGAACCCGATGCTGCCATGACCGTTTGGGAGAAAACCAAAGCCATGGGCTTACGCATTGAGTTATTGGTGAACAATGCCGGCTTTGGCGACTTTGGTTATTTCCATCGATTGGATGCGGCACGCATGACGTCGATGATTCATTTAAACATCTTGGCCTTAACCCAATTATGCCGATTATACCTCCCCGAAATGGTGGAACATAAATCGGGGGGAATATTGAATGTAGCCTCAACAGCTGCTTTTCAACCCGGCCCCGGTATGTCGGTATACTTCGCTTCCAAAGCCTATGTACTGAGTTTTTCAGAAGGCTTATACGAAGAGGTGAAGGATTTTGGTGTTCGTATTTCGGCTTTATGTCCGGGCCCAACCGGCACCCAATTTTTCGATGCGGCCAATATGAGTGGTACTCGTTTAACGCGTTTAATGCCTATGCCTTCGGCCAAAGAAGTGGCAGAATTGGGGTATAATTCCGTTCAGAAAGGAAAAGCCGTGAGCATACATGGGTTTGCGAATCGCTTCTTGGTCTTTCTATTGCGTTTTACCCCACGAAGTCTGGTTCGTCAATTATCGAAGAAGATTATTGGGGTGAATGCCCATTAAAAAATAGCCCTTACGGTAGCGCGTCCGGTATGAATGGTGGCATTCCCTGCGGGGCGTCGTCCTTCATATTCAAAATTGATTTCTACATTTTTAGAAAGACGCCGATCGAATTGAAGCGACCATAACCAATTGTTTCCGGGCAATAAACCATCGAGCATAATATACCCTATACTGGTTTGTGGTGCCGCATTATACGCCATTTTCGAAAAGGTGAGTTTGGCATTAATACTACCGGCGTTTACAAAATTATATTTGCACTCATTCATCCAAACTTGTTGTTGTGCTGTTTCATTTTCTATACCCAAGGTATTATTACGTTGTTCATAACGGTAGGAACTTTGTAATCGCCATTGGTTATTTTTGAACAAGGCGCTTAAGGCCGGTTCAATGGCGCGATACAAAATGCCATAAGAACGGGTTTCTAAAAAATTCGATTCGAAGGAACGACGGCCTTGCTTTAAGGCCAATAAGGCGCTTACTTTTTTATTGAGGTTGACCCTGTTTCGAATTTGATATTCTGTTTGCCGACGGGTATCGACCCCGTAATTCAATAATACGCGACCGGCATTATTCGATTGAATGATATCGATACCCCATGAATTACTGTTCCGATTAATGAACAAGGAATTCACTAAACTATTACTGCTTTGTATCAGCAACGAATCGTTGAAATTGGTTTGAAACGGATTGTACTGACGCCAACCGGTTTGCGATAAGTAACGATTATTAATTTGAAGTGCCGATTGGAGATTCAGTTTGGACAATCCTTTTTGCCACCACTTATTCGGGGTTTGCTTAAAAAACAAACGTGGGTTTACGCTCAACGATTGATTGTAAATGGCATACTTGGCTTTTACATACTGATTGGTTGGGGTGAATACCCGAATGTATAATTTTTCATCGGGGAAATTGGCCAATTCAAATTCATTGAGTTGCTTGAGTCCATCATTGTTATAATCGCGCCAAACGTATTGACCTTGCCCTGCGGGCACTTGCACATACGAAAATTCCCGTTTAATTTCTTGTCCCGCCCCCAATTCATATAAACTATTCAACGTTATTCCCCCTTGCGCCAATTGCGCCACATATTCCAAGCGGCCCAACACGGTTTCTTCCGGTTTTAATTTGGTGAGGGCGGTATCGTTCACGCGCATGCTTCTGTAGGAAGCCGTTGCTCGGAGTTCCTGATTTCGCCAAGTGGTTTGAGCCGTTTGCAAGGAAATGGTTTGTCCGAGTGTTGCCTCATTAAACGCATTGTTTTTTGCCAATCGGTCGCGACGCAGGGTATAATCTAATTTAATGGGCCTAGCAGCATCTTGGGCATTTTGAAGATACAGGGTTGAGGCATCGAACGAAAAAGCGGTAGGCAATAAAGTATCATTCAACGATTTTCGCACATTATGATCCATCAAAAAACGGGCCCCGGCTTTGAAGGCTTGTTTTCCTTTAAATTGATGTTCTAAATCGAGTTGTGGGCGAACAAAGGAACTTTTATCGTTTATACCGGTTTGCGTCATCCAACTTTGTTGCCACTGAATTCGATTGTTTTTGGGGTTATAAACTATTTGCCACGCATGGCGTTGTCCACGATAATCTTGTTCACGCGTGTAGCGATCGAAGCGGTATTCCAAAAAGGCTTTATTTTTCTTTTCCAATCGAAGATAAACCCCGCCAATATTTTCAGTTTTCGGAATATCGTCCAATTGGGTATTCCAATCGCGAAAGAATTCTATGGTACGAAAACGTTCTAAGGATTTGAAGGAAGATTGAACCATTTCGAGACTCATACCACCTTGAATAAACCATTGTTTTTTGGCGTGTAATACATGCGATTCGTGCCAAGTACTTCGAAAGGCCAAACCCAGGTGAGCCGGGTCGTCGCGTTTAGAAAAGGTATTGGGATCGGAATTGCTCATGGCCGTTTCGGCACTCCAAATACGGCTTGAATCGTTTCGGTATTCAAGTCCCATAGTCATCATTTGTTGTCGTTTGGGCGTCACCAAAAATTGAACGGGTTCATAATCGCCTTGCGGAATACCATTGAGGGGTGCCACCCAAGCGTAAACACGCCCATTACTGGCATTGAGACTTTGTTTATAATTGCCTCGCCCGGTGCCTACTTGGGTGAACATGACTTTGTACAATAAACTGTCGGGATCGGCACAAAAAACATACACGGAATTGTACAACGATGTACCAACCAAGGTATCCACCCTTCGGTAAAGAATTTTATTCGGGCTGAAGGTATCTAATTGGGCACTTGGATAGAGGGCTTTTTGAATACTGTCGCCAAGGCCTGCTAAAAACGCTTTCTGATCGGGATTCAGGGTTTGAATAATAGGTTGATTGCGTGCATCTTGATTAGAATACAAGGAGGTTCTGAAGGCCCAACGTGAATTGATTTTCCATTCATCGTTTACAAAAAGCAGGGAATTCAAATAATTTCTATCGGTAAATTCAAATTCCACTACAATACGCCAATCTTTGGTAATTAATCGGCGTGGCATAAACGTGATTTCGGCGGTGTTGTAATCGATGACATAATCTTGGCTTTCACCTCGACTCATTAATTCACCATCAATATAAACCCGTTCCGTTCCGGCCAATACCACAAAAAAAGTTTCGCCATTGGGGCCTACCAGTTTGTATGGACCTTGATTACCCTCGAGGGGTTTCAACACATTGCGTACAAATTTCCCTTTGGCATACGAAACCCCTACCCGAATATCGTTGCGACCGTTTTTCCCTGTTTGATGGGATGTTTGTACCATGGCCCCTTGAACCCGTTTGTAAAAGTTCATGAAATAGGCCGTTGGGCGTTTAATATCATAATCGCCGGCCGTGAGGGTTAGGCGTTTTCGGCGTAATTGAATGAACAATCGATCGAATTCTTGCAATTGTTGGGTATTGCCTTCGGGTTGAAACGGAATATTGTTATCGGTAATGGCCCCGGTAACATGAATACTGTCGCCCAATTCACCATCCAATTGTAAATTAAATTGCGAATTCAACACCACATCTTGATTATTGCCCATGGAAAGCACCCGACCGAAACTCCCGGCATAATCTATTTTGCCAAAATCGATGAATTGTTTCCGCTGATTTTCAGCTTCGGTAGCGTTGTAATAATAGGGCTTGATAATAAAATTCGATTCTATTATTTTAGGGGCTTTGTGCGCATAACGTTGATGCAAGGCGAAGGGGAAAGTTTGGTATTCGATCCAAACGGAATCGACCGGTGGTTTCTTAAGCCAAATCAACTTCCCTTCAAAAGGAAATAATTGATAAGCATTTGAATCGGCTTCGTTGATACGAAAAGTACCCGGAATCAAACTAAAACTATCCACATACACCGTATCGCCCCGCGTACTTAACCACCCCTTTTTATTGATTGGGGTTTGAGCTGAAACTGACTCAAAACAAATCAGCCCAAAAAGCCAAACAAGGATTCCGTATGTAAAAAATGCTTTCAACGGGTATAAAACGACTAAAAATAAGGATATTGTGTAGGATTGACCGCATTTTTAATCGGAATCATGCCAACCGATAAAATACCCCATATTATCTCAAAGTATTGGGCTTAATTTTACCCTTGCGGTAATTTTAAATATATGAGTTCATTTTGGGAAAACAGAAACATAAAATACCACGTTTTTGGTATTTTATTGTTTTGCTCTCTGCCCTTCATTTCGTCTTATTTTTCTTTGTACAAAGATCATGTTTTAAGTTACGAATTCACCTTGCGCGAATTTGCAGGAACGGTGTTGATGATTGTGTTTTTCTACATGAACTATTTCACCATGATGCCCAAATACTACTTCGAACGAAAGCATGTAACATTTGGCTTATGGGTAATTGGTGCCTTTATTATGATTAATGTAATACCATTAGTATTGTGGCCTAAAAGTGCATTTACGGAAATCGATATGACCACCGAAGACTTTGATACTTACTCCAGCAAACCGTATTTATCGGAAATAAAACGAAATCTATTTCGTTTTTTGGGGGTATTCTTCGCATCTCAAACCATGAGTTTAAATGCGCGTTATAAAAAAAGTAATGAGGAAAGGATGAATGCCGAATTGGCTTCGCTGAAAGCTCAAATTAATCCGCATTTTTTATTTAATACATTAAATAGTATTTATTCATTATCCTTAATTAAATCGGATAAAACCCCGACGGCTATTGTCAAGTTATCGAGTTTAATGCGTTACGTAATTACGGAAACCAACAAACGGTTTGTAGCCTTAGACCGTGAAATTCAATATGTGAACAGTTATATTGAATTGCAACGTATTCGCTTAGACAATACCGCGGAAGTGAATTATTCCTGTGAAGGTGACACGGAAGATAAAGTGATTGCTCCCCTTATTTTACTCCCCTTTATTGAGAATGCCTTTAAACATGGGGTCAATCCGGAAACGCCCTCACAAATCGATATCCAGATTGCCATCAGCGAACATCATATATATATGAATGTATTTAATTTAAAAGTACCTCATATTATCAATCACGATTTACGGACCGGTTATGGTCAGGAAAATATAAAACGTCAACTTGAACTCATTTATGCCAACAAACATGAACTTCAAATTGAAGACAAAGAACAAAGTTTTTCAGTTACCTTAAAAATAAATCTCACATGATAAAAGCCATAGCGCTCGACGATGAACCATTAGCGTTAAATATCATCGAAAATTTCTGTCAACAATGCGATAATGTTCAATTGGAAAAAACATTTTCCAAACCGGTTGATGCATTAAAATATATCAACAACTTTCCGGTCGATTTAATTTTTCTCGATATTCAAATGCCATCCATTTCGGGTATCGACTTATTTAAATCGATAGAAAAAGAAATCATGGTCATTTTCACGACCGCTTACAGTGAGTATGCCGTGGAAGGGTTTAATTTAAATGCCGTCGATTTCTTATTGAAACCTTTTACGATAGAACGTTTTCAGCAAGCCGTTGGGAAAGCGAATGAATATTACAATTACGTCAACAATAACGAATCGGCCAAACAGCCCTATTTATTCATCCGAGCCGATTACAGCTTGGTAAAAATTAAATTGAGTGATATAATTTATTTGGAAGGACTAAACGATTATGTCAAATTTCATTTAGAAAACCAAAAACCCATTGTAGCCCGTATCACGCTTAAAAATTTGAGCGAACGCTTGTCGGGTAGCGACTTTAGGCGTGTTCATCGTTCGTATATTGTTCCCGTAAGCCGAATTTCTCATATTCGAAATAGAATGATATATTTACATACCAACGATAAAATGGTTGAATTACCCATAGGCCGGAGTTATGAAGAGGATGTTTACAAAATGTTCAATTCATAAATTTTCGCCTTTGGCAAATGAAATTCAATGTGTTATCGTCTAATTCGTTTTAAAATCCACTTCAATGAAAAAGTTCTTCTTTACACTATTGTCAATGGCCGTTTGTTCGGGAAGCTATAACGCTGTAAAAGCCCAACGTTACAATGGTCGCACCTTATATGCCACCCAAAATGGGTCAACGGCTGTTTTAATGGATAGCAATCAGGTTACCATTAAAACATGGAATTTTGGCATAGCCGATAAAACCGGTTATTCAACGCACATGGAACCCGGAGGAACTTTAGTTCGGGCAGTTACAAAAACCGGAAATTCCTTCTCGGGCGGTCCAATTTGCGGAAAAGTTCAGAAAGTGGATTATAATGGCAATATCACGTGGGATTTTGTTTATTCCACCAACGAATATTGTACCCATCACGATATTTGTCCAATGCCCAACGGCAATGTATTGGTGATAGCCTACGAACGCCGAACAGCCGCTGAAGCAACGGCCAAGGGTGCTGTTAATGCCATTGAAATGTGGCCCGATAAAATTGTTGAAATTCAACCTACTGGAGCTACTACAGGGAATGTAGTATGGGAATGGAAATCGTGGGACCACCTCATGCAAAGCATAGACCCGAATAAACCCAATTTTGTTTCGGCCATGAGCGAACACCCTGAACGCTTGAATATCAACTACAAACAAGCCAAAGATTGGTTGCATATGAACGGGGTAGATTATAACCCCATTTTAGACCAAATCACATTCAGTTCGCATAACTTGAACGAATGGTATGTAATTGATCATAGCACCACCACTGCCGAAGCGGCCGGAAGTACCGGAGGCAATGCCGGTAAAGGAGGCGATATTTTATACCGTTGGGGTAACCCATTGGCATATGGCGCTCAAGGTACCGCCGTATTAAACGTTACACACGATGCCCATTTTATTCCGGAAGGCGTACCCCATGCAGGGCGATTAGCCGGGTTCAATAATCGTGGGGTGTCAACAACCATTTCGGCAGCCGACGAAATTGATATTCCTCGTGTTGGTTATAATTATACCATTACTACCGGGCAAGCCTTTCTGCCGGCTACGTATTCTAAACGCCATGTATGTAATGGTGGTACCAGCAATATGGGAAGCACGCAACAATTACCCAATGGCAACCAGTTAATTTGTATTGCCTTATCGGGTAAAATTTATGAAGTTGATTCTAACAATACACAATTATGGAGTAAAACAGTTGGTGGCTCGGTAGCACAATCTAAAATGTACTCGCCTTGTTATGTAGACAATCAAGCCCCGGCAATTCCAACCATTACTGCCAATGGCAATACCTTAAGTAGTTCTTCGGCCGCCACCTATCAATGGTATAAAAATGGCGACCCAATTTCGGGAGCTACCAATGCCACCTACACTGCTACCTCGAATGGGGTTTATATGGTACGCATTACCGATGCCAACGGCTGCTTTTATCAATACTCAGCCGGTTTTCGCGTGAGTTCATTTCCGAATGCTATTTCAACCATCGATTTAAGTAAACAAAGTGGCGTTTATCCGAATCCAACACAAGGACAAATTCACATTTTAAATAGTCATCTGTTTGGTCGCAATACCGATGTGGTGGTATACAATATGGAAGGAAAAATTGTTTACTCTTCCTTACAAACAGAAATGATTGATTTAAGTTATTTATCCAATGGCTTTTATTTGATGCAAATTCGGGGTGAAGCAGGTAAGGCTTCTTACAAAGTGCAAATTCATCATTAATTCGAATTAAATTCAAGTATGAAAAAATTACTTTTCTTCTTTTTAGTTTTGTTGGCATGCAAAAACAGCATGGCCAAAAAAGTGATGTTTCAAGTGGACATGACCGGGGTAAACGTGAATGTTACCGGTGTGCATATTACCGGCGATTTTCAAGTGGCCGCGGGTTTTGGCGGAAACAATTTCGATTGTAATGTCATGACCATGATACCCAATGCCAATGACTCGAATTTATATCAACTTTTGGTAGACATACCCGCCTTTCAAAAATATGAATTCATGTTTGTAAACGGCGACCAATGTTACGAAGTGGAATTTGTTCCGCTTGAATCGCGTGCCAATTACAACTTCAGCGATTACCGTTGGATCTTTATCGATTCATTGGCCAACGATACCACCTATTTGCCGGCGGTTCGATTTGCTCAAAATGCCCCACAAGGACTTACCCTGGTTCGATTCAAAGTGAATATGCAAAACATAGTTAGCATAGCACCCGAAGGCGTGCATGTGGCCGGGAATTTCCAATCGTGGCTTCCATCGCAAAATCGGATGTACAGTTTTGCCAATAATGTGTATGAAATTATTTCTTATGTAGATACCGGCAATTACGATTTTCGTTATTTCAATGGGAATACCATCGCGTCTTCTGAAAATGTACCTGCGGCTTGTTCCAATAATGGAGACCGTTATATTTATGTAACGCAAGACACGGTATTGGATATTCTTTGTTTTTCAAGTTGTACTTTATGTTGGCCCAATGCGGTCAGTACCGTTCAACCTGCCATTCAATTGCCCGTTTACCCGAATCCGAACGATGGCATTTTTCAAATCAATTTACCTGAACAAGGGCAATTACAAGCCTTCGACTTGACCGGTCGTATGGTGGCTGAAATACCCTTAATGAAAGGCATTCATTCATTCGATTGGCGAAATAAGCCCGGTGGATTATACCACTTACGTATACTTCTACAAGATGGCCAAACCGCCCATTCGAAACTCTTCATTCGTTAAATATTCCACGATGTGTAGTTCTATTAAAAGCCTACTGATGGGGCTCTGTTGTTTTATGGGTATAAGTGAAGGTTTCGCGCAAGCCTTATATGATACCCAAAGTTTGCAAAAAATTGAATTGCAATTTTCCCAACCCAATTGGGATTATCAGATGGATACCGCCAAATTAGGCAGTGAAGGTTATTTAATGGCCAATTGGGTGAAGATTAATGGGGTTACTTACGATAGTGTGGGTGTTAAATACAAAGGCAATTCTTCCTTCGATTCAACACGACTTAAAAACCCCTTGCACATCGAACTCAACACGTTTAAATCGCAACATATTCAAGGGTTTAAAGACATTAAATTAAGCAATGGATATGGCGATCCCTCGTTTCAACGTGAAGTATTGGCCTACGATATGTTGCAAAACTATATGGATTGTCCACGCGCTAATTTTGCGCAAGTATATATCAATGGCAATTACATCGGACTTTATTCGAGTGCAGAAAATATTGATAAGAAATTTTGTGGCGATCATTTTGGTAACACCACCGGCACCTTTGTAAAATGCAACCCGATTATTAATCCGAGTCCCGCCATTAAAAGCAATTTAAAATTCATTAATAGCGATAGTAGCAGTTACGCGAATTTGTATGAAATTAAATCGAACAGTGGTTGGAACGTATTAACTGAATTATGCGATTCTTTGAGTAATACCCCCACCTCAGTGCACCGACAAATGGATATTGATCGAGCCTTGTGGATGTTGGCGTTCAATAATCTCATTATTAATTTAGACAGTTACTCCGGTGTGTTTTCGCAGAATTATTATATCTACAAAAATCAAACACAATTATTCAATTCCATTGTTTGGGATTTAAACATGAGTTTTGGGGCATTCCCTTTCGGGGGAAATGGAACGGCCTCGATGGGAACACTCAACATAGCGGGTATGCAAAACTTATCGGTTGCCCAACATGCCACCGACCCCAATTGGCCACTCATTAAAGCCATACAAGAAAATAGCACCTTCAAACGCATGTATATAGCCCATTTGCGTACCATGCTGAACGAACAAATTATTAGTACTAATTATAAAACGAAATTCAATCAATTCAAGGCCTTGATAGATACCGCCGTTCAATCGGATATGAATGGTTTTTTCAATTACAGTCAATTCAGTGGGGCTTCCAATACCGATTATCCCTTTGGTTCTTATACCGTTCCCGGTGTATTCAATTTAATGGATGCCCGTGCTTCTTATTTACAAAGCACGCCCGAATTTCAAGCAGTTTCTCCGGCCATTTCGAATATCAATACCCTACCGGCCACGCTTACCTTAGGCTCCGCTTTTACACTACGGGCCAATGTGCAACAAGCCACACAAGTATGGGTTGGCTATCGGTATGCCATGCACGATGTATTTACTAAAGATACCCTTTACGATGATGGTCAACACAACGATGGTGCTGCCCAAGATGGTGTTTACGGCGTTTCCATCAACATGAATAAACCCTTTTTGCAATATTATATTTATGCCGAAAATGCGAACGCCGGAATCTTCGCGCCGGAACGGGCCGAGCATGAATTTTATACGTTAACGGTTGCCAGTCAAACACCAAGTCTTGGACAACTCGTTATTAATGAAGTATTGGCCGATAATACCACCGGAATAAAAGATGAATACAACGACCGGGAAGATTGGATTGAATTATTCAATACCTCAAACCAAACCCTCGATTTGAGTAATGTTTATTTATCGGACGATACACACAATCCCTTAAAATGGAAAATTCCCAATAATACCTTACTCGAACCCAATGGCTTCATGACGGTTTGGGCCGACGACCAAGAATACCAATTGCCAAGGCATTGTAATTTCAATATGAACAAAACAATGGATACGGTATTATTATCCTTAGGAAATGCTACCCTACTCGACAGTACCACCTTTAGCAATCAACTCAGTAATATTTCGTGGGGGCGCTTCCCGAATGGAACCGGTAGTTTTCAAACCATGAACACTTCGTATAATACCTATAATAATAATTGGCCCTTAAGTATTAGTGTATTGGAAAAAAACAAGGTGCAAATTTTTCCTAATCCGGCCAATAACCAAATGCATATTCAATGCGAAGGGAAACAGGAACTTGTTGTGGCTAATATGTTGGGACAAGTATTTTATAAGGGTTCAATGCAAGGTTCAACAACCTTGAATACCGGCAACTGGCCGAATGGTATTTACTTGTTGCGTTGTGGACATATCACGAAACAAATTAGCATCCTACATTAAGTCCTGCCCTACCTTTGTGGACATGTCTTCATCTGCTCCAATTACCCTGCTCATTCATGGTGGTGCCGGGAATATTCGCCCCGATTTACTCAACGAAGCCCAAGAACGCGCATTTCATCAAGGCTTAGAAGAAGCACTCCATCATGGTTATGCGTTGTTGGAACAAGGCCAATCGGCCCTCGATGTGGTGGCCGAAACCGTACAAGTGCTCGAAAACAACCCCTTATTTAATGCCGGAAAAGGTTCGGTATATACCCACGAAGGCCGAGTTGAAATGGATGCCGCCATTATGGATGGCAACAGTTTAGCGGCCGGTGCTATTGCCGGTGTTCAAGGCGTAAAGAATCCCATTCAATTAGCGAAAGCTATCCTTAACGATGGTCGTCATGTTTTTTTAAGTGGTGAAGGGGCTCGTTTATTTGCCGAAGAACACGGGCTCACAATAGAAGCACCGGCCTATTTCGAAACCCAGATTCGACAAGAACAATGGATCGCCATCAAAGACTCTCCCTATTATCAACTCGACACCCAAAATGATAATCCGAAATCGAGTTTTGAGGGCGATAAAAAATTTGGCACCGTGGGCGCTGTAGCCTTAGATGTCAATGGGAATTTAGCCGCGGCCACTTCTACCGGCGGTATGTGCAATAAAAAATACGGTCGCATTGGCGATAGTCCGGTAATTGGTGCCGGCACTTATGCCAACAATAAAACCTGTGCCATCAGTTGTACGGGGCACGGGGAATTCTTCCTTCGGGGCGTAGTAGCTTACGATATTGCTTGTTTAATAGAATATGCCGGACTTTCAGTTGAAGAGGCCGCTCGGCGTGTGATTCATGATAAGTTACAACCCATTGGCGGTGAAGGCGGACTCATAGCCCTCGATGCTCAAGGGAATTTTACCATGCCCTTCAACAGTGCCGGCATGTACCGTGGCTACCAACAAGGCAACAAAAAATTGATAGCCCTATTCGGCCATGAGTTACCTTTACATTAAACCATAACCTCATGAAAAAAACATCCTTACTTTGTTCAAAATTATTCGCATTGAAAAAATCATGCCTCTTATTGGGAATCCTCTTCTTCGCTACCGCGTTATCGCTTCAAGCCCAAAAGAAAAAATTAATTGCCGTAGGTTTTTATAATTTAGAAAACTACTACGATACCCTCAACGACCCACGTGTGAACGACGACGAATTCACACCCGATGGCGCTAATGCTTATTCAGGCAAAGTGTTCAAAAAGAAAGTAGATAACCTCAGCACCGTGATTGAAAAAATGGGCATGGAAAAAACCGACGAAGGTTTAGCCATTTTAGGCGTTGCCGAAATTGAAAATGAAGACGTGCTTAAAGTGCTTTGTGCTCATCCTAATTTAGCCAAACGCCATTGGAAGGTGGTTCATTTTGACAGCCCCGACGAACGTGGTGTGGATGTTGGACTCTTATACAACCCTAGTTTATTTCGGGTTATGTCGGCCCAGGCCTTGCGTGTTCCTGTTGAATTAGGCGATCGTCCCACCCGCGATATCTTGTATGTAAGCGGACGTTTAGGCGGTGAAATAGTGCATGTGTTTGTAAACCACTGGCCTTCGCGTCGTGGGGGCGAAAGTGCTACCCGTGAAAAACGCAAACTCGCGGCTTCAGTTTCAAAAAAAATCATCGATTCTTTATTGAAAATTAATCCGTTGACAAAGGTTATTTTAATGGGCGATTTAAACGACGATCCAATCAATGCCAGCGTTACCGAAGTGTTGGACGCCAAAGGCAAACCCGGCGAAGTGCGCACTTACAACATGTATAATCCGTGGATGAGTTTCTATAAACAAGGCAATGGCACCATGGCCTATCAGGATACATGGGGATTGTTCGATCAAATTTTAGTATCCTCCGGCTTTATTCGAAAAATTAGCGGTGGCTTACAATTTGAAGAGGCTGAAATTTTCAATCGCTCTTTTATGATTGAAAAGTTTGGTCAATATAAAGGGTATCCAAAACGTTCTTACAGCAATGGCGTTTGGAACGATGGGTATAGCGATCACTTCCCTACCCTGTTGTATTTCAGTGTAAACCCCGTTGGTCAACAGCCTTAAGGGCGGTACGGATCCCAACCATAAATATCGGCCGGATAAGTTATTCTGCCTGTACTGTCTAAACCAATGGTAAAATAAGCGAAGTAAACTCGCATAGGTTGATTGATTGGAATGTATTTGGTTTTGCGTTGCTTGCACATCGAATCGATGTTGGCGTAGGAATATTTTACCGTATCGTTCAATACAAATTCGGCAAATTCTTTGGGTTTATGCACGCGCACACATCCGGAACTCAAGGCCCGATTCGATCTCGGAAAATCTTCCCGATGCGGGGTATCGTGCATATACACCGATTCGGAATTCGGCATATTAAACTTCACTTCGCCCAAGGAACTATTATAGCCCGGCTTTTGCGTGTAAGAATACCGTTTGTAATTCGAAGCATTGATGATACTCGGATCGATGGGTTTACCCGAAGCATCTACGGCCTTCAAGCCTTTGCGGGCTAAATAAGCGCCCCCACTGCGCAACATCCCGGGCAAAACATCTTTCTGTAAAATGGTAGGGGGAACGGTCCAAGGTGGACTAATCACCACATGTTTCATGTCGGCATCTATAACCGGTGTTGGTCTCGATGCACGGCCAACCACCGAACGCATATAAAATACCGGTGAATCGTTGCGGTAAACAAACAAATTCATTTGAGGAATATTCACCCAAACAAAAGGCTGAGCAAATCGATAATTGAAGCGACGCATCCGTTCCATGTTCAAGGCAATGCTTTTCTTCTGTTCCTCAAAAGGCCATTGCAAAAGGGCTTCGGTAATTGAATCTAAACGACCATTTGTCTTCAAGCCATATTGCCATTGAAAGCGAGCTACCAAGCGTTTGAATGTGGCTGTATCGGTCTTCTTCAACGAATCGGGAATACCTTGTAAACGCATATCGAATAAAGCATACAAGGCCGGGGTTGCCACCTTCACGCCCAACGAATCGGTTTGAAACCAATCGCTTGTTTTGGGAATAGTATAGGAAGCCATTAACGAATCGATACGGCGATATTCTTGGCGCATAACCCGATACCAAGGATGTTGAGGAATTAAAGCCTGAAAGTTCGAAACGGAATCGTTGAAATTAACCAAGGCAAATAATTGTTCTGCATTGAGGGTATCGTTCACTGCATGCCAATATTTTTTTGGAATGCCTACGGAATCGGTGCTACCTAAAACCAGGCGTTGTGCCGTGGCTAAATACGACCGCGAGAAACTCAATTCAAAAGCCGTAGTAAAGGCGGTATTATCCAATTGGTTTTCTTGTTTCGCTAAGTGCAATAAAGAATCCAATACCGTCGCTTGTCCAATAGTGGAATCTATCCCCTCGTACCGAATTTGCTTTAATTGATTTAACCATGCTTGTGCACAAGCACAAACTCCCTCTTTATTCAACCAAATGGGTTTAAAATTACGTTGCGCATAAACGCCATACAAGGGTGCATTGGCCTTCGAAACCGAATCGGCACACTGCACCCTGATAGCATCTTGTAACGCGGTGATATCCACCGCATCGAATGAAAATAAATTAGACACCCCCACGGGCGAATTCGTGGAATTGCCTGCTTGGCAAGCCGTCAACAACCACAACAATCCGGCAACCATACTGGGCGCCCAAATTATATTCTTTTTCACAGCAGGTATTTAGGTCAATTGTTTTAGTGGAGGCCCTTTTCGCTCAAGTAACGTTCGGCATCGAGGGCGGCCATACAACCGCTACCGGCCGCCGTAACGGCTTGACGATAATTTTTATCTTGCACATCGCCACAAGCAAAAACCCCTTCCACATTGGTTTTCGAGGTACCGGGCGTGGTAAGGATATAACCGGTTTCATCCATGTTAATGAATGGCTTGAAAATGTCGCTGTTCGGTTTATGTCCAATAGCCACAAACAAGGCACTCACCGGAATATGGGTAATTTCGCCGGTAGCATTTTGTTTCACGTTCAAGGCTTGAATACGGTCTTCGGCTACAATTTCATCAATTACGGTATTCCAATACACCTTGATATTCGGCGTAGCCAAAACACGATCTTGCATAATTTTACTGGCGCGCATTTTTTCGCTCCGAATCATCATGTGCACGGTAGAACATAATTTACTGAGGTAAATGGCTTCTTCGCAAGCGGTATCGCCGGCCCCTACAATAGCCACTTCTTTCTGGCGGAAAAAGGCCCCATCGCAAACCGCACAAGCACTTACCCCACCACCGGTGGTAGCCAATTGTTCTTCTTTGGGTAAGCCCAACCATTTGGCCGAAGCCCCGGTAGAAATAATCACCGCATTGGCTTCAATCCATTTTTCCTCGTCAATTTGAACACGGTGTGGTTTCGATGAAAAATCGACGGCTGTGGCCAATCCCCAACGTACATCCGTTCCCATGCGCTTGGCTTGGGCTTCAAAATCTTGCATCATTTTCGGACCCATTACCCCATCCGCATAACCGGGATAATTTTCCACTTCCGTGGTAATGGTTAACTGTCCACCGGGCTGTAAACCTTGGTACAAAACCGGTTTGAGATTAGCGCGGGCGGCATAAATGGCAGCAGTATATCCGGCAGGGCCTGAACCTATAATCAGGACTTGTACTTTTTCAACTTCGTGTGACATCGTTCAAATTTTTAAAATATAAACGCAAAAATAACCGATTCAACAACGTGCTTCGGTAACATTTGTACACAAGAAGTTCTACAAAGAGTCGATAATGGTGAAATAATAATGCCCGTATCCGGCCCAAACCCCAATGGCTTTGTTCGAGATATTCGATTGTACCTTGGTGGGCGAAGCAAACGGATTGCCCACACTGCCTTGCGCAAAGGCCAAGGTTTCATAAAACTTATACACTTTTTGGTCGATGGCGCTCCACTGAACGGTCACGGTATCGCCTTTTTTCACATAACTCACATTCTGAAAATCAATATCACTGCGGTTCCGATCAAAGCCCATGTCTAGGGTTATATTCACCTGAAGTCCATTGATGATATTATCATCGTATTCCGAATTGAAAGGCTCAAAAAAGTTCTCGGGGAAACCATCTTTCACCATCATTTGGCGTTTGGTTAAAATACGCACGCAATTGCCTAAGGTATCGGGGTCTTTATAACGGGCACGCAAAATGCTGTATTCGGTTTCCTTGCCTGTCACGGGTTCCAACCATAAAGAATCCAAACCGGTTGAGCGTGGTATTTTGGTGGTAGACAAATACGTTTGTCCGTTATAATTGATACTCAATTGGTAACTATGTTCAAATTCCCCTTTGAAGTTTAGGGCATTGGGGTCGTTGAAATCGGGGGCATACACGGTAAACGAAACGGGTTGTCCACCCACCATGCTATCAATGGTATATTCTTTCAGGTTGATACCAATACCGCTGGTCAAATCATCCACGCGCAATTGAGCGCCTTTCACGAAATCAACTTTATTCAAATCAATTTTATCGAAGAAGCCGATACTGCGGGTCAGCACCACATAAGGGGCTTGTCCGCTTTCAATCACGCCTTCCACCACCAATTGTTTTTCGCCTTCGGTGAGTCCCACATCAATGGTTTTCTCGCACGAGGCCAATATCAGCAAAAACATCCCCAACAATCCCCAACGAAAAAAAGTAAGTGCCTGTTTCATAAAAAACGGTAATGGATACAAAGGTACAACAAGCCCGGCATGCCGTCGGTCAACAAATAAAATACCCTATTGTTAAAGCCCTTAGGAGAATTGTGTTGGGCATTTGAAGCGCATCGGAGGCACTTTCTTCAGCGGTTTTCCCGTCTTCCGTTGCAAGTCCTCGCCGCCTGCGGCGGCTGTGGGCTTTCCACTACAGCCGGGGCTATTTTTTTGGGCGGCATCACGTTATTCAACTACGAACTATGTTATTCGATTAAATTATACAGTTACAACACTATAATTTATCTATTTCATCACAGATAGTCTCAATGTGATTTAATCCATACAACAAGGATTTAGAGTTTATATTCATCCATTGAAACAATTGAACAATTAAGTTGTAATGTAATCTCGCATAAGTAGTATCTTTTATAGATTGACCAGGCTTGAAACAAATAGGCTCGTGATGAGCCAATCGATTTCTAATTTCATTTAGTGAAGCCAATTGTTGATATATAAAATTATGATTGTATTGCACTTCAACAGTAGAAGTTGGCTTTAATGGAAATACATTTAATAAAACACGTCCTGTAGCATTATATTGATTTTTAGCAAACATAAAACGCCAAAAACCAAACCCCAATTCAGCCACTAACTTGTAATGATTATACACGGGTAGTTTATGGATGGCGTTGTTTATATTCTCTTTGGCTAAACGACATTTTGTATTATCAAACACACCTCCATTTGATGCAGCATCTTTAAGCCAATCATTTCCTAAACTCAAAGCAATCTGAGAATCAATGGCATTTCGCAGAGCCACTTCAAAGCAACTAATTATGGTAAATAATTCTTGCGACAGTTGTAAGTTCTTTCGATAAAGCGTCATGGCTTTTCTAGAATTTCCATCACAAGCCAACAAGTAACGATTCATTCGGGCATGTGTTATAACGGCTGCGAAATCATCGTATTTCATTTTTCTTTCATTTTTTTTTGTTTTATAAAAAATTATTTTAATTTTGTGTCATCTTATTCCCATTAGTCCCTGAAGCAATTCAAACTAGTGGGTTTCGTTTTTTTAAGCCTCTCTGTCATTGTTTTATCGGTTTTGATTCTTTGTAAGCGCATTTTTACGCTTACTTTTTTGGCCCATTTTTATTGATTAAATTAATCACGATTTTGATTGATTCATATCAAAAAATATTGCCCCATTTATTATCAAACTGATTTTAAATTATAGGATTCGGTTACTTGACTATTGGCTTAAAAGCAAAACAAAATTAATTGCGTGAATAGTCATTTCATATTTATTGCCGAAAATTAAACGTTTAATTTATGATTCATATAGTTCCTCCGCTCGGCGGCTGCGGGATGTGCAGGGGAAGACCGCTGAAGCGGAAGCGTGAGCGTGAGCGAAAGCGGGCCGAAGCGGAGCGGAGCCCGGAGCAGCCCGATAGTGGTTAAAGACAGAACTTTCGCTGACAGCCCCAAAAAAAAGCGCCTCGTGGAAGAGACGCTTTGATAATTTGTTCGATTAAATACTAACCTTTTAAATTTTTCGAATCGGCGAGGAATTGTGCCAAACCGATATCGGTTAAAGGGTGTTTGAGCAAGCCTAAAATACTGCTCAGTGGACAAGTACATACATCGGCACCTACTTCGGCACAACGTACAATGTGGAGGGCGTTGCGGATAGAGGCGGCCAATACTTCGGTTTCAAAACCTTGCGCGCGATAGATGGCGGCAATTTGTGCAATGAGTTCAACCCCGTCCCAATTGCTATCGTCGATGCGACCAATGAAGGGCGACACGTAAGTAGCACCGGCTTTGGCGGCAAGAATGGCTTGCCCCGCCGAGAACACCAAGGTACAATTGGTTTTAATACCATGGTCGGTAAACCATTTGATGGCTTTGATACCGTCTTTGATCATGGGTACTTTCACCACAATATTGGGTGCAATGGCAGCGAGTTTTTTACCTTCTTCCACCATGCCTTCGAAATCGGTTGAGATAACTTCGGCACTCACAGGACCCGATACGATTTCGCAAATGGCTTTGTAGTGATTGAGTACTGCTTCGGTACCTTGAATACCTTCTTTGGCCATGAGGGAAGGGTTGGTGGTTACACCGTCCAAAATCCCTAAATCGTTGGCTTCACGAATTTGGTCGAGGTTAGCCGTATCGATAAAAAACTTCATATAAAGAGGAACTTGAAATAATAAAAAAATGGCAAGTTACTTATATCGCACCGCTACAACCGCGTACCTTTGCTGTGTTCCCACCCTGGAGGATTAGCAGGAGCTGGTCGTATAAGACTTGCCGTTGCAAAGGTAAGCGAGAAGTGGTGGTTTTACCAAAAATTTCTTTAGTCGATACTTAAATTGGTGACGGTAGTACCGGTAGATGGCATATCCACGCCCATCATATTCATTTTCGAGCTGGTTTGAATTTTTTCGGAATACGTTTTAACGCGACCGGTGATGCGGTTCACACTCAAAGTTCCTTCCGATAAATTATCGATATCAATTTGGTTAGGCCCTTGTGGTGTGGTGAAACTGCGGGTGCCTTTGGTTTTGCGTTTGAACGACAATTCCACCATATCGCCTTTTATTTTCTCCACGAAATAAATGGTTTGTGTTTTCATATTGTCTTTGCTGTGGTCTTTCTTCCAACCTTGTCCCTCAGTAACACCATTGGGAACAAATACAAAAGCCCGATCGAAGCTGGCACTGTTCTGATTCATGGCGCGCATCATGCCACCGCCACCACCGCCACGGCCGGGACGATCGCCTTTCTTTTCTTTGCTTTCTTCCAACACATTGCCTTCAAAATCCACTTTAATGGTATCGATTTTGTTGACCACATTCTTGAGTTGGTCGGCCATCATACCCGTTTGTTTATCGGGGTTATCGCTATCGAAACTCATTTTGGTACCGAAGCCTTCAAAATCGAGTTTCATGTTGCTCACTTTTTGGGTTAATACCAACATGTCTTTTTGTTGATCGATGACGGTGAACTCCACTTTAGTTTGCGAAAGGGTATTCATTTCGGTGGTTTCCCCTCCCCGACTTTGTTTATTCTTCACGGTATCAACGGACGTGAATACAAATTTTTGTCCGGGCGTTACCGTTATTTTCTCAGCATTTTTTTGAGCATAAGCCGAGAGGCTGATGAAGGTAGCAAAAACAAGAAAACTTTTTTTCATGCGACTATTTTTTTCAAATGTATTGTTTTCGAAGGATTTCCATGTGTCATTCGTTGAAGAAATGCCCACAAGAAAAATTAAATGAAGATTTGGGCGGCCATGCGACAGGCTTCGTTGAAGGCATCGCGGTTTAAGGTGAGTGGAATTTCGTGTTGGTCGAAATAGCGCACCAATTGTTCGGTGGCCAAGTTCCCCACTAAATCGTTTTGGGCCATGGGGCAACCGCCAATGCCGCCAATGGCCACATCGAAGCGGCGGCAACCGGCTTGGTAAGCGGCATGAATATTGGGTTCTGCGGTTTCGGGGGTGGCGTGTAAATGCGCCCCAATATCGAGCAAGGGAAACTCGCGCACCAAATGTTCGAAGATGGGCGTAATGCTGGTGGGGTTAGCCACGCCAACGGTGTCGGACATGGCAAAGATGCCAATGCCCAAGGCGTTCAGTTGTTCTACCCATTGCAAGGCAATATCGGAATTATAGGGATCGCCATAAGGGTTGCCAAAGCCCATGGAGATATAAATGACCAAGCGTTTTTTGTGTTTTTCACATAAGGTTTGAATGGCTTCGACTGTTTTCAACGACTCCGCAATGGAACTGTTGGTATTTTTTTGTTGGAAGGTTTCGGATATCGAAAACGGGAAACCGAGGTAATGAATTTCATCGAATTGAACTGCGGTTTCGGCACCACGCAAGTTGGCAATTATGGCCAAGAGTTTGGTGGACGTCATGTGGAGTCCCTTCAGTACCTCGGCGGTATCGGCCAATTGGGGTATGGCTTTCGCCGAAACAAAGGAACCAAAATCGAGGGTATCGAAACCCACTTGCAATAACTGATTGAGGTAATTGATTTTGGTTTCGGTAGGAATAAAGGTTTTCCATCCCTGCATGGCATCGCGGGGACATTCAATGAGTTTAATGTGTTTACTCATACTACAAGGAATTGATTAGAGCAATAAGGCGGCCAATCCATAATCGGCCAAGAGAATTAAAATACAACTCACCACCACGGAGGTGGTTGAAGCGCGACCAATTTCCAAGGCCCCACCACGAACGAAATACCCGTAGAATGAGGAGATGCTGGAAATGATAAAAGCGAAGGTGAAGGCTTTAATTAAACCAAAGGTGAGGTTGAAGGGCACAAATTCTTTGGTAAGCCCTTGGGTAAATTGTTGCTTCGATAAAATATCGGTGGCGGTACCGGCTAAGTAGCCTCCCCAAATGCTGAGGAACATCGAAATGATGATGAGGCAAGGAATAACAACCAAGGAGGCGGTAATTTTAGGAAATATCAAATAGGTTTTGGTATTGATACCCATAATTTCGAGGGCATCGATTTGTTCGCTCACCCGCATATTACCCAATTCCGATGCAATTTTAGAACCAACCACACCGGCCAGTACAATACAAACCACAGTGGGTGATAATTCTAAAAAAGTGCTATCGCGAATGATTTGTGCAATCACGTATTTCTGAACCAAAGGACTCACCAACTGATAGGCGGTTTGCACGGTAGTAACGGCCCCCAAAAACACTGAAATGATGAGCACAATACTTAATGAACCAATTCCAATTTCATAACATTGATGAATAAACTCTTTCCAATAGACCCGTTGGTTTTCGGGTTTGGAAAACATACCGCCCAACATCAGCAAGTAGCGCCCCACGTTTTCGAGAAAGGTAAACATACTGCACGAAGGTAAGGCAAAAACAAAAAAGTGTATTGAGGCAAAATAGATAGAATCTTGGGGGTATAAGGTATTTTTCGGGGTTCGGGGAATTAAAGCGTCTATATTTGTTAGGTCTTATGAAGAAACAGGTCGTTGTTATAGGTGCAGGATTTGCCGGTTTATCGGCCGCTTGCTATTTAGCCAAAGCGGGTTATGCCGTTACCGTTTTGGAAAAAAACGACCAAACGGGTGGACGTGCCCGACGCTACAGCAGTAAGGGTTTCACCTTCGATATGGGCCCCAGTTGGTATTGGATGCCCGATGTGTTTGATGCTTTTTTCAAAGACTTTGGCAAGAAAACTTCCGATTATTATACCTTAAAGCGCTTAGATCCTTCCTATCGTGTTGTGTTTGACGGTGGTGAAACCGTGGATGTTCCTGCCGATTGGCAAGGCATGCGAAACTTGTTTGAATCGATTGAAGCCGGCAGTGCCAAGCAATTAGATCGCTTCATGGCGGAAGCCGAATACAAATATGAAGTGGGCATGCAAGACTTGGTGTTCAAACCGGGTTTATCGCTCACAGAATTTATGGACAAGCGCGTGATTTCGGGTTTGTTCAAATTGCATTTAATTGAATCGTTCAGTACCTATATTCGAAAATACTTTAGCAACCCTAAACTGATACAATTATTGGAATTTCCGGTATTGTTTTTAGGAGCAAGGCCACAAGAGATTCCGGCGTTATACAGCTTAATGAATTATGCCGATATCAAATTAGGGACTTGGTACCCCGTAGGAGGGATGCATGAAATTGTAAAAGCCATGACCTCCTTGGCCTTGGAATTGGGCGTAAGCATACAGTTGAATGTGCCGGTTGAAAAAATTAGAACCCAAAACGGACAAGCCTTGGGGGTTGAAACCGCCCATGGCTATTACCCTGCCGATGTGGTGGTGGGTGGTGCCGATTATCATCATGTGGAACAGCACTTACTGCCCGAAGCCGACCGTCAATACAGCGAAGCGTATTGGAACAAACGTGTGATGGCCCCTTCTTCGATTTTGTATTATTTGGGGGTCAATAAATCGCTCAAAAAACTTTTGCATCACAATTTATTTTTCGATGCCGATTTCAATCAACATGCCCACGATATTTACACAAAACCCAATTGGCCTGAAAAGCCCTTGTTTTATGCCTCGGTAACCACCAAGACCGAAGAATTGGGCGCCCCCGAAGGCAGTGAGAATTTATTCATACTAATTCCTACGGCACCGGGCTTAGCCGAAACACCCGATATCTGTGAGCATTATTATCAGTTGGTGATGGATCGTTTAGAAACCTATACCGGCGAATCGATTCGTGAGCATGTGGTGTACCGTCGCGATTTTGCGCACAACAATTTCGTTACCGAATACAATGCCTTCAAAGGGAATGCCTATGGTTTGGCCAATACCTTGATGCAAACCGCCATTCTGAAACCGAAAATGCAAAGCAAAAAGGTAAAGAATTTATTTTATACAGGACAGTTAACCGTGCCTGGTCCCGGCGTTCCGCCATCGCTTATTTCGGGTAAAGTAGTTGCCCAACAAATTCAGAAAAAATTCGCTAACCTTTAATCAATAATCTATTTTATGGCCGACAAACAATTTTTCGATCAGCTTTGCTTTGCTACCAGTCGATATACAACAAAGCAGTACAGCACCTCTTTTTCAACGGCTATCCGCTTATTGAAAAAAGATTTACATGAACCCATTTACAATATTTATGGCTTCGTTCGCTTTGCCGACGAAATTGTTGATTCCTTTCATGGCTTCGATAAAGCCAACTTGTTGGAGCAATTTAAACGCGATACGTATTTAGCCATCGAGCAGGGCATTCATTTGAATCCAATATTAAACAGCTTCCAAAAAACCGTTCGTGAATTTCGTATCGATACGCATTTGATTGATACTTTTTTACGGAGCATGGAAATGGATTTACACAAGAAAGATTATTCGCAAGCAGAATATGAGACTTATATTTTGGGCTCTGCCGAAGTGGTGGGTTTAATGTGCTTGCGTGTTTTTGTGCGTGGGAACGATGCCTTATACGAAGCCTTAACCCCTTCGGCCATGCGCTTAGGAGCTGCCTTTCAAAAAATTAATTTCCTGCGCGATTTACGCGAAGATACCGGCGAATTAAACCGTATGTATTTCCCGGGCTTAAGTGCTCAAACCTTCGATGCGCAAGCGAAAGCTGCCATTGAAGCCGATATTGAAGCCGATTTTAATGCCGGATTGGAAGGCATAAAACAATTACCTAAAAGTTCACGATTTGGCGTTTACTTGGCTTATATCTATTACACGCGCTTGTTCAATAAAATTAAACAAATTCAACCTGAACGGGTGATGCAAGAACGTATTCGTGTTCCCAATACCGAGAAAATCTATTTGATTTTCAATTCTTATGTTCGCCATAATTTAAATCTACTTTAAACAACATGGAAGAACACGTAGTTTTATTGGAAGCTAACGATCAGGCATGTGGTACCATGGAAAAACTACAAGCCCATCGGGAAGGACGATTACACCGTGCCTTTTCCGTTTTAATTCTGAACGAGAAGGGCGAAATGTTGATTCATCAACGCGCCTTCACCAAATACCATTCCGGTGGCAAATGGACGAATGCGTGTTGCGGACATCCACGCCCGGGAGAAGATACACAACAAGCCGCCGAACGTCGGTTAATGGAAGAAATGGGCTTTACCATTTCATTGAAATACTTGTACCATTTCACGTATAAAGCGGAACTAGACGGTGGACTCATCGAATATGAACTTGACCATGTATATATGGGTGTTTACAACGATGCACCCCAACCCAATCCCGATGAAGTGAACGATTGGCGTTATGTTCCTATTGAACAAATTATAAAAGAAATTAAAGCGGTTCCCGAAAATTATTCCGTTTGGTTTCGATACATCATGGATGCCTTGCCTACTCATTTTAAACCTCGAATGATTTATTAGTATGTCAGTTTATATCATTAATACCCTCGTTGTAATTGCTACCTTCATTTTCATGGAAGGTGTCGCTTGGTTCAGTCACAAGTTTATTATGCACGGTGCCTTGTGGAACTTGCACGAAGACCATCATTACAAAGGCGAAGGCCAATTCTTCGAAAAGAACGATAGCTTCTTTGTGATTTTTGCCATCCCCAGTGCCAGCAGTTTTATTTATGGGTCTATTGTGGGTTTCGATAAGCCCTATTTTTACATCGGAGTAGGAATAGCCCTTTATGGCATCGCCTATTTCTTGATTCACGATGTATTTATTCATCAACGTTTCAAATGGTTACGAAATGCCAATAGTGCCTATTTCCGAGCCATTCGTCGCGCACATAAAGTGCACCACAAACATTTAGGCAAAGAAGACGGCGAATGCTTTGGCATGTTATGGGTTCCGCTTAAATACTACAAAGAAGCCCAACGCGATTTAGACCGCCTCAAGACGCAATAAATTTCAGTTTATTACTCCGCGCTTTCATTGTATTTTCATGCCATGAAAGCGCGTTTTTTATTGCTGGTATTTTCATTTATGCAAACTTGGGC
>JBPCSZ010000159.1:0-10018 GCA_051006655.1 Chitinophagaceae bacterium | reverse complement strand
GTTCAACTCATAAGTGCAACACTACCTTTCATTCGTGAAAATACTTCATTTGGCGTTAAGTAGTTAAATTTTCTTACTGGTCTATTATTTATTTCGTTTTCGACACGTTTGATTTCTGATTTGGTAATTGTATTAAAGTCAGTCTTTTTAGGAAAGAACATTCTGATAACTCCATTTCTATTTTCGATGGTTCCTTTATCTTGGGATGTATATGGCCTAGTGAAGTATACTTTTACTTTTAATTTTTTTGAGATATCCTCATGCATTGAAAAGGCTTGGTCGTTATCGAATGTTATAGTTTTTAGCTGCGGCATTTTACTAGCTCTTCGTATAATTTTATTTAATACTTTGGTAGGATCTTTTCCTTTTAAAAAATCGATTGTAGTTTTTAGAGTGGCTCTATCCGTTGTAACAAGAAGTGCAGATTTATGACCTTTTCCCATAATTAAATCTCCTTCTAGGTCTCCAAAACGCTTCCTTTTATCCACTACCTTAGGGCGTTTTTCTATTGAAACTCTGTTAGGGATAAGCCCTCTTGAATCCTTATAATTACCACGTTTTCTTCGGCGTTTTCCATGTTTTAGCTCCTTGTACAGATTTTTATATTCTCTGTTTTCACGCTTGTTGGTATGCTTACAGTTCCAAATGAATTTATAGATTGTTTCATGACTTACTCCCTCAATACCATCCTTTGCCCATTGGGCAGATATAAGTTCCGGACTGTATTTTTTCTGCTCCATCCAATGTTTCAACTGTTTTTTCAAATCTGTCGTCAAATAGATGTGCTTCTTTTTGACTTTATGCCGATTCTTGGTTTTGTTATCAGCGTTTATGGCGACATAAATTTTGGCCCCTGAACCACGCTGGGGCATATTACGCCTAATTTCTCTGCTGATTGTACTCTTATGTACACCAATATAATCGGCAATGGAAGATTGGGTCATGCCCGTGCTAATAAGTGCCTCAATCTTGTATCTTTGCTCTAGGGTGAGCTGATTGTACTTCTTTGTCATGTGGTAATAACAAAGGTAGTTTTTTCGGCTCATCCCGTTCGGGGCTTCGTTTCGCTTCGGCTACGCCTTCGCTTCACTATGCCCCGAACGGGATTTATCCCTGTTGCACTTATGAGTTGAACTTACATTTTTCAAAAGGATAATACTCTAAAACTAAAATTAGAAGTTACTAAAATTGAAAATAGAATCAATCAAGCACAACAATTAATGCTTGATGGTGAGTTATCAATTGGCGATTACAAAGCGATTAAAGAAAGGTACGAACCCGAATTAAGAAAGCTGCAAAACCAAATAGTTGAATTAAGCTCCATAAGTGCCGATATTAAAACCTATATTGACTTTACTATGGGAGTTCTCGAAAACCTAAGCCAGCACTATGTTGCAGGCAATGTACATTCAAAACAATTATTACTTGGTTCGATACTTTCTAAAAAACTCGTTTTTGAAAATAACCAATATCGAACCATCCCTTTTAATGAAGCGGTATCGCTAGTACTCAATGTTGATAAGGCTTTGGAAGGGACTAAAAAAGGAAAAGTTCAGTATAAAACTGAACTTTCCGTTGAGGTGGAGGATAACGGGGTCGAACCGATGACCTCTTGCATGCCATGCAAGCGCTCTACCAACTGAGCTAACCCCCCATTGCGATTGCAAATATAAATGGAATTTTGAAATAAAAAAGTGTATTTTTGATTAATGTCTACGCCTTCTTTTCGCGACCAGCTTTTGCGCTATTTGTACCTGAAAAAAAAGGACGAAAATGCCCCCGATAATATCAATGTGAAGTTTATGCACGGCATGAACCGCATTTCGATTTTTATGTTTTTATTCGCCTTGGGGGTGTTGGTTTATAAGCTTTTTATTAAGGGGTAGGATTTTCCCAAAATTGGGGTTTAAGTATAATATGTTTGTCTTCCACTTTTTTTAAAAAAAGTAGCAATAAATTGTCTCGTTCCACTTTTTTTAAAAAAAGTGGAGCAAAAAACTTCGGCTTTCGAAAAAAAGCTAAAAATGCCAATTTTTATCGGAAATAAAAAGGGTATGCGTCTTCATCGCTTTTTTCGGCTTCGGTAGATAGACCCAAGCGGTTGTGCTTCTTTCATCGGATTAATTGTGTTTTTATTTCTACGATAAAAATCGTCATTTTCTTCACGCTATTTTTCTCAGTCCGGGCCGAGATTTATGTTGGTGTATTTGTTTAGAGAAGCCCTTGTTGGTGTTTTTCACCAACAAGATTCATTACGAACAACCATTTCGCAGAGTCCCTTGAGGAGACTCAGCGAGGAAGAATGTTTTTTTGAAAATAGTTTGTCTTCCTCTTTTTTCAAAAAATGTGGAGCAAAAAACTTCGACTATCGAGCTGTAATTATTAATTACACTACTGAGATACGCTATTATACAAAGCGTTGGCTACTTCGTATGCCGCCTGTTTGGTGCCAAGGGTTTGGCGCAACTCTTTATAGTCGGCCAATTGTTGTTCGCGGTGTGGGCCTTCCCATAATTGTTGCACTTCTTGCCGCAAGGCCGGAACGCTTAATTCGTGTTGTATGAGTTCGCGCACGACAGCTCGATTTAAAATTAAATTCACCAAGGCGATGAATTTCACCTTTACGACACGCTTCCCAATGGCGTATGATATTGGATTGGCTTGATAACAAACCACCTGCGGTGTTCCCAATAAAGCGGTTTCTAAAGTGGCCGTGCCGGAAGTAACCAAGGCTACCCGCGCCGCTTTGATAAGCGCATAGGTTTGATGCTGTATGAGTTGAATTTGCGGGTAGGCTTGCAAGTAGGCTTCAAACACCGAGGCCTCGAGATTGGGCGCTTGGGCAATATAAATGGGCATATCCCGATACTCCTTGATAGCCTCGAGCATGATGGGCAACATGGCCTTAATTTCTTGCATGCGACTCCCAGGCAATAAGGTAATGCCTTGCGGATAGGGCTTTTCAGGCACAAAGGCATCGATATGTTGTAAAGAAGGATTACCCACATATATGGCCTGCGTTACACCCCGCTCGCGATAAAAGGCTTCTTCGAACGGCAGAATGCACCACATGGCTTGGGTATAGGCTTGAATTTGTTTTACGCGACTTTCGTGCCAAGCCCACACCGTTGGGGAAATATAATAGTAGACCTTTATGCCGTGGCGGTGTGCCCATTTGGCCAAACGTAAATTGAAACCGGGGTAATCGACCAACACTAAGGCATCGGGTTTGAAGGCCAGAATTTGCGATTTAATCAATTTGAAATTCCCCAAAATGGTACGCAAATTGGCAAGCACTTCCACAAAACCCATAAAGGCTAAATGGCGAATATGTTTATGAATGGTTACCCCGGCGCTTTGCATCGCATCGCCGCCCCACCCTTGCAGTTGAGCGTGTTCATCGAATTGTTTCAGTTGCTGAACCACATCGGCAGCATGTCGATCGCCGCTGGCTTCTCCGGCTACAAAAAAATACTTCATGCTTAAAGCCAATTCATTTTATAAGCAATGGAGATGATGCCGTATAAAATAATAGCGGCAAAAACACCTTGCAAGGTGCGGTAACAGCGACGGTTTTTATAATAGGTAATGAGGGGAATACAAGCCAATAAACTTAAGGAAATTACCTTGGGAATATTGTTGGGATTGTTTTTGGCGAGTATAATAAAATCGTTCACCGAGACATTCTGCGGCATGAATTTGAGTAAATACAAAAAAGCCGTTCCGAATATCGGCACAATGAGTCCAAGTATAAACCCAATGATGGGATTATCGTTTTTTCGCATAATACAAATATACTTATCGAACCGAGGCCATGCGTTGTTTCATGGCTTCAAAACAAATAATACCGGTAGCCACGGCTACGTTAAAACTATCGAAGTTACCGGCCATGGGAATAATAAAGGTTTCGTCGCAAGCATTACGGGTAACCGAAGAAATGCCTTTTTCTTCACTGCCCATGACGATACAACAAGGTTCGGTGAAATTAATATCGAGCAGACTTTTAGACGCTTGCAAATCGGACGAAAATAATTTGATGCCGTTCATGGTGAGGGTTTCCAAGACCACGGGTAAACTTTTTTCGCGACAGAATGTAACCTGCATCATGGCACCGGCCGAGGTTTTAATCATGTCTTCGTGCAAGGGCGCCGCATTTTTTTCGGTGAAGATGATGGCATCGACCCCACAACAAACGGCACTACGAATGATGGCCCCGGTATTTCGTACATCGGTAATGCCATCGAGTAATAATAACAAAGGAGAACGGCCTTGATCGAATAAATGCGAAATCACGTCTTGCAAGGGTTCGTATTGCACGAAGGCCCCAAAAGCCATAATGCCCTGATGAACACCTCGCACCATACGGTTAAGTTTTTCGATGGGCACACGCACCACGGGAACGCCTTGTTGTTTCGCCAAGCGAAGAATATCACCAATCGATTCGCCTGAAATGGTTTGTTGCATCAGGATGCGATCGAGGGGTTTGTTTTGCTGTAAGGCTTCGAGGACGGGATTGCGTCCGTAAATAAGGGAAGATTTTGTAGCCATTAACGGTTAATCATAAATTTGGAAATATCCACCACTTTGCCATAGGCATCGATGGCGGCTACCATATAAAGTCCATTGGGGTATTGCGACATATCTTGAAAGTACAATTCGTCGGAACCGGCCGGAAAGGCTTTGCGCTGTAAGCGGGTTCCTACTAAATTTCGCAGTTCGCAAACACTGATGGGAATGCTTGGATTATTCAATTTCACTTTCAGCACATTGCCACTTAAGGGCACGGGCGAAAGTGTGATGGTTTTAACATCGTCGGCCTGCAAAAAAATGGGCAGGAAAAGAAGGGGCAAGCCCCACAACAAAGTTAAAAACCAACGCATACGGCAGCAAAAATAGGTTCTTTTCAACGAAGATACCTTAATGGCGTGCAAATGCTATTCGAGTTCGTGTTTGAAATCGCTGGTGATATAGAAATGAATATCCGGATTATTACGGCGTTCCGTATTCAAATACCATTCGCTTTCGGCCAAGTAAACATAGTGTCCTTCTTTGTCGTTTACAATATTGTTTTGCTTGTAACGGGTAAAATCGGCCACTTTGGTAGCATCGCCTTGAATCCAACAGGCCTTGTAAAACGGCAAGGTGCGGAAACTACACGCGGCGCCGTATTCGTTGAGCAAGCGATGTTGAATTACTTCAAATTGAAGTTCACCCACACAACCAATAATTTTTCGGTTACCGCCGTGTTGGGTAAACAATTGGGCTACCCCTTCATCGGTCAACTGATTGATGCCTTTTTCCAATTGCTTGGTTTTAAGCGGATCGTTATTGACCAATTCTTTGAAGATTTCGGGCGAGAAACTGGGGATTCCCACATACATCATGTTTTCGCCTTCGGTGATGGTATCGCCAATTTTGAAGGTACCGGTATCGAATAAACCCACCACATCGCCGGGGTAAGCATCATCTACCACATTTTTTTCGCGGGCTAAAAAGGTGTATGGATTATTGAAGCGCACGTTTTTGTCGAGACGCACATGATGAAAGAATTTACTGCGTTCGAATTTGCCGGAGCATACGCGCAAGAAGGCTACACGGTCGCGGTGGCGGGGATCGATATTGGCGTGAATTTTAAATACGAAGCCGGTGAATTTATCTTCTTCGGGTTTCACTTCGCGCTTGTCGGTCATGCGTGGACGGGGCGAAGGGGCAATGCGCACAAACATGTCGAGCATATCTTTAATACCGAAATTATTCACGGCACTTCCGAAGAAGACCGGGGCTAAATCGCCGGCGGCATAGGCCGATTGGTCGAAGGAATCGTATACGGCATTAATGAGTTCCATGTCTTCGCGAAGCACAGCCGCATCTTTTTCACCCACGGCATCTACAATATCGTGGGTCGATAAATCGGGCAATAAAATTAAATCTTCGTCGGTGGCTTTCGAATTAGCCTGAAACTTCAACAAGCTTTTATCGAGAATATTATAAACCCCTTTGAAATCGCGGCCCATATTGATTGGCCAAGAAAGTGGCTGAGTTTTAATGCTCAATTTCTTTTCAATTTCTTCCAATAAATCGAATGGGTTTTTACCATCCCGATCCATTTTATTGATGAAGATAATCACGGGTGTATCGCGCATACGGCACACTTCCATCAAGCGTTCCGTTTGTTCTTCTACCCCTTTCACACAATCGACCACCAAAATAACACTATCCACGGCCGTGAGGGTGCGGTAAGTATCTTCGGCAAAGTCTTTATGCCCGGGTGTATCGAGCAAATTAATGAGTTTGTCTTTGTATTCGAAGCTCATTACCGAGGTGGCCACCGAGATACCGCGTTGGCGTTCGATGTCCATAAAATCGGAGGTAGCGTGTTTTTTAATCTTATTCGATTTAACGGCACCGGCGGTTTGAATGGCGCCCCCGAACAAGAGGAGTTTTTCGGTTAAGGTAGTTTTACCGGCATCGGGGTGCGAGATGATGGCGAACGTTTTGCGTTTTTCAATTTCGGCGAGATACTTCATAAAGGGTGCAAAGGTAGGATTTTCAACATGGCTTTACAAGGAATAGATACAATCTATTAGTAACTTGATTGCAATTGCCAAATAAATAGCCCCTACCTTTGCGCCGTTATTGTTCTTACACCGATTGTATTTGCTGCATGTCAGTCTTGTTTGTGTTTCGAGGTAGAAGCACAGCGGAACGTGGGTCAAGCTCTTTTAAAGGAAAGAGATCTTCTTACATTTTTTTATCAAAAGAAGTTCCAGGCGCTGATAGTAGTCATATAAATGGCGCGGGAACGTTTTATTAATGGTAAAAAAAGTAAAGACCATGTCCACATTTAACATGCTGGGACTGCGTGACGAAATTGTGTCCGCAATCACAGAACTCGGGTATTCAACCCCCACTCCTATTCAAGAAAAAGCCATTCCGGTTTTTTTAGAGCGCAGTAGCGATTTAATTGCGCTCGCTCAAACAGGTACCGGTAAAACGGCTGCCTTTGGTTTGCCTATCTTACACAATCTCCGTACGGAAGATCGTTTTACGCAAGCCTTGATCATTTCGCCTACCCGCGAATTGTGTATGCAAATCACCAACGATTTGAAAAACTACAGCAAGCATATGAAAGATGTTCGTGTAGTAGCCGTTTATGGTGGTAGCAGTATTACCGAACAAATTCGGGCTATTCGCAGTGGGGCGCATATTATTGTAGCCACACCGGGCCGTTTAATTGATTTGATAGATCGTAAAGCGGTGAAGCTCGACCAAATTGAAACGGTAGTTTTAGACGAAGCCGATGAAATGTTGAACATGGGCTTCCAAGAAGACATGGAAGCGATTTTGTCGCAAACACCGGAAGATAAAGTAACCGGTTTGTTTAGCGCTACCATGCCTAAAGAAATTCGTCGTATTGCCGACCAGTACTTGCGTGAAACCGTTGAAATTAGTTCGGGTAAGAAGAACCAAGCCTCTACGTCTATTTCGCACCGTTATGCCGTAGTACAAGCGAAAGATAAATTGGCGGCCTTAAAACGCATCATCGATTTCAATCCCGACTTTTTTGGTATTGTATTTTGTACCACCAAAATTGAAACCCAAGATATTTCGGATGCCTTAGTGAAAAACGGTTATAATGCCGATTGTTTGCATGGCGATTTATCGCAACAACAACGCGATAAAGTGATGGGCAAATTCCGTAAGCGTGTGGTGAAAATTTTATGTGCTACCGATGTGGCCGCGCGTGGTATTGACGTAAACGACATTACCCACGTAATTCACTATCACCTTCCCGATGATATTGAGAATTATACCCATCGTAGTGGTCGTACCGCTCGTGCCGGTAAAACAGGTATTTCTATTGCCTTATTGCATGTGCGTGAAGCGTATAAGCTTCATCAAATTGAAAAGATGGCGAATATTAAGTTCGAACGTTTCATGATTCCGCAAGGACAAGAAATTATCGACCAACGCGTTGCGAATTTCTTGGAACAGTTCACTGCGGAAGAAGCCGATGAAATGGATCAAATTGATTTGAACGAAGATTGGAAATCGCCCTTGATGAAATTGACCAAAGAAGAATTGGTGAATCGTTTGTTGGTGCGTGAATTACGTACCCTCGATGCCGGTGAACATTTGTATACCGACTTGAACGTAGATGAAACCAAGCGTCAAACCAAAGGCGAGCGTCGTCATGATGGTGGTGGTGCCCGTTTGTTCATCAACTTAGGCAAGAAAGACAATATTCGTTACGACGAAATGCGTGATTTGATTTACAAAGAAACCGGCGTAAGCGGTCATGCCATTAAAGACATCGATATGGAAGGGGTTTATTCATTCTTCCAAACCGATCCTGAAAGTGCCGAAAAAATCATCGATAAGTTCCGTAATGTAACCCATAATGGTCGCCCGGTGCGTGTTGAAAAAACCGAAGATGGCGGCGGTGGTCGTCGTGGTGCCGGACGTTCATTCGGTGGCAGTAAAGGTGGTTTCGGCGGTGGCAAATCGTTTGGTGGCAACAAAGGCGGCTTTGGTAACAAAGGTGGTTTTGGCGGAAGCAAACCAAGCTTCGGCAATAAAGGCGGTTTCGCCAAGAAAAGCGAAGGTGGTTCATCGTTTAAAAAAGGCGGTGCCGGAAAGAAAACCAAAACGTCCGACAGCAGCAGTTGGTATAATCAATAAACTTTAATTTTGCGCTTATGATGGCATCTTCCGTTCGCGTGAGCAAACGCTTTACTTTCGACATGGCCCATGCGTTGTATGGCTATGATGGTCCATGCAAAAATATTCATGGACATACCTATCATTTGAGTGTGACTTTATTGGGGAAGCCCATTCAGAATACACAAGATGTCAAGTTGGGGATGGTGATTGATTTCAGCGACTTGAAGAAGATTGTCAACGAGCAAATATTAAATACGTACGATCATGCATTGGTAATCAACAAAGAGGCCCCCTACTCCAAGAACGATTTATTGTTCAAAGAATTTGAGAAAGTGATTTTAGTGGATTACCAGCCCACCTGCGAAAATTTATTATTGCATTATGTGTCTTTAATTCAAGCGGCTTTGCCAACGGTGTACACCTTGGTGAGTGTGCGTTTAGAAGAAACTCCTACTTCGTATGCCGAGTGGTTATTGAGCGACCAAGCGTAATAAATTAAATCTTCGAAACACAAAACGACTTCCATATGGAGGTCGTTTTTTTTGGGGGTCATCGTCGGGAACATTACTCGTCGGGGTTGCGTCGCACACTTGAACGGCATCGCAAGGTGAAGCAGCTGTTCGTTCCACTTTTTTTAAAAAAAGTGGAGCAAAAAACTTCGGCTATCGAAAAAAAGCTAAAAATGCCCATTTTTATTGGAAATAAAAAAGCTATGCATCGGTATCGCATTATTTGGCTTCGGTAGATAGAACCCAACGGCTGTGCTTCTTTCATCGAATGAATTGTGTTTTTATTTCAACGATAAAAATCGTCATTTTCTTAACGCTATTTTTCTCGGGCCGGGCCGAAATTAATGATGGTGTTCCTGTTCGCTGTTTGCTGAAACTGCTCCCTGTATTTAGAGAAGCCCTTGTTGGTGTTTTTCACCAACAAGATTCATTAGTTTAATCAAAACTATGCGTTCCACTTTTTTTAAAAAAAGTGGAGCAAAAAACTTCGGCTATCGAAAAAAAGCTAAAAATGCCCATTTTTATCGGAAATAAAAAAGCTATGCATCGGTATCGCATTATTTGGCTTCGGTAGATAGAACCCAACGGCTGTGCTTCTTTCATCGAATGAATTGTGTTTTTATTTCTTCGATAAAAATCGTCATTTTCTTCACGCTATTTTTCTCAGGCCGGGCCGAAATTAATGATGGTGCTCCTGTTCGCTGTTTGCTGAATCTGCTCCCTGTATTTGTTTGCTGTATTTCGCCCAACGAGAAATAAAAGCGGGTATGAAAGCGGAAGCGAGGTAAATGCGTGAGGGATGGTAGTGGATACCCCGCAGGTTGCGCGTCTGCCATAGGCAGACG
>JBPCSZ010000158.1:0-14391 GCA_051006655.1 Chitinophagaceae bacterium | reverse complement strand
GATTCAGGAAAAGCGCATGCATTCCATTCATAAAAAAGACTTGGCCGAACAAATTCGTACCCAATTACAAAACGGCACCTTTCAATTGTTCCGGTTTGTGGATGGGATTGAATAGGGGGATTATTTTGATTTTAATTCATCTAAATCAAAATACATTTGGCGTGTTTCATCGCCTTGGTCATTTGCATTGATATATTTAAATCCAACTTTTTCATAAAACAATAGGGACTTTTTATAAGCATCAACCGTAATTAATTTACAGGCTTGTTGATTATTGAGTGTCAGAATATCAGCAATAATCATATCTACAATTAGTTTACCCAAACCACAACCTTGGTATTTTTTATGGATGGCTAATCGACCAATTTTTAATGCCGGAAAATTTCGTAAGTGACTTTTTGAATGAGCGACTAATTGTTTAATAAATCGCTTGAATGCACTTTTACTTTCAAACGAATCAACATTAACTCTTAGGCTATCATTCAACAGGCTGTAATAGGCCATGGTTTCTTCTTCGTTTTCAATTACAAACGTAGTTGCTAATAATTTTTTACGATATAAAGCCGCTTTCGAAAATAGAAAGTCATTCAAATCAGCATCATCGCAATCAAAGGGTTTGATTGCGTATTGTTCGTTAATTTGTATTTTATTGAAATTTGTTCCGCTGTTTTTGAAGGTAGTAATTAAACTACTTTTCATTAAGCATCGATTTTAATAAGCGTGCGTTACGAAATATTTCTTCGATACGCTCTTTGGGTAAAGGCTTTTTTTTGCTTTCTTTCAACTGCTTCAAAAAAGCAATGGCATCTTTGCCGTAAAGGGTGGGAGTAGGTTTTATATGGTTCGCCATTCGGTTTTATTTATGCAACAAAAATAAGGACCATTTTTTAACTAACCCGTTTTTAAACGACTAAATCATATTAGATGTAATGTGAAGACACAAAACAAACCATTATCATCTTCGTTGATTGATTTCTTTTTGAAGCCAAGCAGATTCTCTTTACCAATCACCCGTCCCGCTTTTCATTCCTACGGCATCGCCCTGCGGGACTCGCCGTATCCATTGCAATCGGGGCTATTTTTTCAGCGCACGATTCTTTAATCGGCTACGGGGGTGTTTTGTGAAGACACAAACCACGGAAATTATAGAGCGACCTAAAAAAATAGTTTCATATTCATCTTCCTCGAGGAAGTCTCCATCGGGAACCCTCAGCGGGGAAATTGTAAAAACATCAATCTCGGCTCGGCCTGAGAAAAATCTTAAATTTTCCCCTTCCTCGCTGAGGTCTCCTGCAAGGGACTCAGCGATATCGGAATATATTCAACACCCCATGTTTTTTCCGCGGGCGGTCACGAGGGCACGCCCCTACGATTTACTCGCATTCGCTTTGTTTCTCGCACTGATTTTGGCGGGCGGCCATCTGCCTGAGGCAGAACATAGCCCCTACGAATCACTCGCATTCGCTTTGTTTCTCGCACTGATTTCTTTGGCGGCGATGAAGCAAGCGATGGTGCTTCCGTGTGCGACGCAATTGCGACGAGCAAAGAATCGGACGATGATGACCAAAAAAAGATAATAATTCGGGGGAATTACTTGAGGGAGAAAAGGCTGTCGACGAATTCGTATTTGTTGAAGACTTGCAAGTCTTGCATTTTTTCGCCTACGCCAATGAATTTTACCGGGATATTGAATTGGTGCGCGATAGCGAGTACAACACCTCCTTTGGCGGTACCATCGAGTTTGGTAACGGCAAGCGCGGTCACATCGGTTGCTTGCGTGAATTGCTTCGCCTGTTCAATGGCGTTTTGTCCGGTACTACCATCCAACACCAACATCACCTCGTGGGGGGCATCGGGAATTACTTTTTGAATAACGCGTTTAATTTTGCTCAGCTCATCCATGAGGTGGGCTTTGTTGTGTAAACGCCCTGCCGTATCGATGATAATCACATCGGCGCCTTTGGCCACACCGCTGTTCACGGTATCGAAGGCGACGGAAGCGGGGTCGCTACCCATGGGTTTCTTTACAATATCCACGCCCACGCGTTCGCTCCAAATGGTGAGTTGATCAACGGCGGCGGCCCGGAAGGTATCGGCCGCACCCAACAATACTTTTTTACCGGCCGATTTATAATTGTAGGCCATTTTACCAATGGTGGTGGTTTTACCCACGCCATTCACACCCACCACTAAAATAACATAGGGCTTGGTATTGGAGGGCACATCGAATTGTTGGTAGGCGAGGTCGGGCGCATCGGTGAGCACGTTCACCATTTCTTCTTGTAAAATGCGATTGAGTTCGCCGGTGCCTAAGTATTTATCGCGTGCTACGCGGTCTTCAATGCGTTTAATGATATCGACCGTGGTGCTAACCCCCACATCGGAGGTAATGAGGGCTTCTTCGAGGTCATCGAGGAGTTCGGCATCCACGGTAGATTTACCGGCAATGACTTTGGTGAGTTTAGACAAAAAGCCTTCCTTGGTTTTTTCTAAACCTTTATCGAGGGTTTCTTTGGCTTCCTCTTGAACCTTATTGCGTTTGAATAATTTATCGAAAAATCCCATTGCGTTTTTACAAGAACGCAAAGTTACACTAAATTAAGGCAGGGTGTATGCCTTAAGCCGGATTGTCTTTTTTGCCGGCCAAGAGGTATAAACAGGCCATGCGGATGGCAACGCCGTTTTCCACCTGATCGAGGATGATGGAATGCGGTCCATCGGCCACCGCCGAATCAATTTCAACCCCGCGGTTGATGGGGCCGGGGTGCATAATAAGGATGTCTTTCTTCGCCTTTTCGAGTCGCTTGGTATTCACGCCATACAAGAGGGCATATTCGCGCAGTGAGGAAAACAAAGGCACTTGCTGGCGTTCCAGTTGAATGCGCAATACAATGGCAACGTCGCACCATTGCAGGGCATCGTCTACATTATAACTCACTTGAACGCCCAACGATTCGATGTGTTTGGGAATTAAGGTGGGTGGACCGGCCACTAAGACCTTCGCCCCGAGTTTATTGAGACAATAAATATTCGAGAGAGCAACGCGCGAATGAAGGATATCGCCAATGATGGCTACTTTTTTGCCTTTGAGGGAACCCAAGCGTTCGCGCATGGAAAAGGCATCGAGTAAGGCTTGGGTTGGGTGTTCGTTGGTGCCATCGCCGGCATTGATGATGGCGGCATCAATATGGTTTTGTAAAAAATGCGGGGCACCGCTGGCGCTGTGGCGCATCACCACCATATCGACCTTCATGGCCAAAATGTTTTGGGCCGTATCAATTAAGGTTTCTCCCTTGGAAACGCTAGAGCCTGAGGCACTGAAATTAATGGTATCGGCCCCCAAGCGTTTTTCGGCCAATTCGAAGGAAATGCGTGTGCGGGTAGAGTTCTCGAAAAATAAATTCACCACTGTGGTATCGCGCAGGGTGGGTACCTTCTTAATAGGTCGTTTCAGTACTTCTTTAAAATTATCGGCGGTTTTGAAAATCAACTCAATGTCCTGAGGGGTCAGGTCTTTGATGCCGAGAAGATGTTTGGTACTGAGCGACATACGGGAATGGAAATTTATTTTCTTTTTTTAGTCGGGGTTTTAGTTTCTTCCGAAGAAGCCGACGGTTTAACAATGAGTACCACTTTGTCTTCACCATCTTGTTCTTTCCAAAACACTTTTACTTTTTCGGAAATCAAGGAATCCACGGTGAGTCCAATATAATCGGCATGTATAGGTAATTGTCTACTAAAACGGCGATCAATCAAGGTGAGCAATTCCACTTTATCGGGGCGACCGAAATCGAGGATGGCATCGAGGGCACTGCGAATGGTGCGACCAGTGTATAAGACATCATCCACCAATATTACTTTTTGGTCTTCAATGCGGAAGGGCATTTCGGTGGTATCGGGAACGCGTTGTTCGCCTTTATTGAAATCGTCGCGGTAGAAGGTGATGTCTAAATTGCCCCTACGAACGGGTTTCTTTAACAAGGTATTGAGGTAGGCCACTAAGCGGTCGGCTAATTGTAAACCGCGGGGTTGAATGGCGACCATCACCGTTTGCGAAAAATCGCCATGATTTTCAAGCAACTGATGGGCTAATCGTTGGATGACCACATCAAGTTTTCGGCTGTCTAAAATGGTTTTCACGGTGTTCAAGTGTGTGGGCAAAGATAGGCGATTTCTGTTTAATATTTTTCAGGGCCTTCGAGGAGAAAACCATTCACTGTTTTTACGCCCTTCGCTTGTTGTAATACAGCATAATTACTTGGACGAATCATACAGCGGGTAAAGGCAAAGTTGCCACCCGGTTCAACAGTAACTTGAATGGTTTTTGAGGCAGGCAACAAGGGGAATTGACACACATAACGCAAGCAGCCGTATTGATAATCGGTGGCGGTATGCATATCGAAGCGGTAGTCACTTTCCAATTGCCCTTCGGTGTTCAATACCTTCAAATGCAGTATCGGCATGTTTTCGTTTTTATTATCGATGCGGGTCCATACCGAAAATTCCATCAAACTATCGCCAACCAAGGGGGTAATAGTGGTTTGCCATAAGGTAGTTTCTTGTTTTCGATTACTATAAAACCAGGTGTTGTTGAGCCCAACTTGCACCCGGTGTTGGGCTATATCCATTTGCAAGGACTCGGCTTGTTGTGCTTCTTTTTGTTGGAATTGCGCTTTAATGAGTTCGCGGTATTGGTGCAGGTTTTCGTTGATGGTCACTCGGTAATAATCGAACAAAGAATCGTTATAAATGCGTTCGCCGCTTTCCATTAAATAACGTTCCCCTTCGTTGGGTGTGTAGCTTTTTTGATGCACCAATAAAAGTTGTTTTCCTTTGGGCCATTCGGCTAAGGCTTCGCGTTCTATGAGTGGATTTGCCACCCACTGTCCTGAACGCAAGGTATTAAACGTAGAAGCCCGCGATAGTTTAGCCGTTAGCCAAGGAATGCCGGAGGCACTGCTCAATTCAACCAAGCGTTGGGTTATATCGTAGCCTTCATCGCCTCGTTCAAATTTGCTGTTCCAAGCACAGTTGAGGGGAAGTCCCAACATGGCCGCCACATGTTGCGTGTCTATCCCTTGCGCGGTCAATACCGCTTGGTGTTTTTCCCCCGCATTGAAATAATTTTTAGTGTAACCACCCGCGGCTATATAGCGCATATTCCATGTTTGGAGTCCATGAATATCAAGGCCATACCCAAGGGTAAACAATATTATCAATGCATATACCAAGGGTTTCGAGCTGCCTTTTTTACGACGCCATAATTCAAACCGGAACAAGGCATACAAGGTAAACACGTAGTAAAACAACCACGCAAAACGTCCCGGCGAACGAAATTGTTTTATAAAAGGAAACACATCGAGCAAGCCTTCCAAGCCCCAACGGAAAGGCAAGGACATGGCATACAATAACAGTAAAAGCGATGTGATGAATAAACTGTTCAAGGCCTTATTGGCACTCAATTTAAACCTTCGTTGACGCACAAAGCGGATTATAAAATACATGGCACTCGTAATCAACACCAACAACGCAAACAAGCCAATATAGGCGGCGCCTTCTTCTTGTCCTTGCTCTATGGGGATAGGTAAAATTTTATTGAGGGTTTCTAATACCAACCCATGCGCCGGCAGTAATACACTTTCAGGAATGGCATGGTAGGCCAAAAAGCCAAATGGGGCTGATTCTCGGTCCTGAACCGGATCGCTCATTTTTTTAATTAGGCCTAAACTCAATGCGGCTATAAAAACCAAAAGCAAGGGATAAATAATGGCCGCTTTATTTACAGAGCGGGTTTGCACCCCATGCACCACACTAAACAAGCCTAAAAAGGCCAAGCCCGAAAGCAACATATACCCATTGTTGAAGCCAACGAATAAGACCAAACACAAGGTGGCTCCAAAAACAAGCACCGAATTTTTCTTTGGCGAAGCCCAATACAATAACGCATAAATTAAGGCCGGAATATAAAGGAGGTAGGCCAAGCCGGCGTGTCCGCAAACCACCCGCAACCACTGTGGCGATAAAGCCATAATAAAGAAAGCCCCCCAAGCGCTCATCCACGAACTAATGCCTAACAAACGAGCGGAAGCAAACAGCATAAGCGCCGCCAAGGGAATACTGTATAATATTAAACTGTTGGTAATGCCCACCACATAAGGCAGTACCGGTATGCCTAGTTGTTGCAACGCATGCAACATAACACTCACCGAGGCTTGTGCATCGGTCATATACAACACATCGAAATTCGGAAATAACTGATTCGATAGGGTGAGTCCATGACCATACCGCGTATGAAAATACGTATTGAATAAAATTTGTCGCCCATCGGTATTGTTCATAATAATGAACGAATTCGGATGAAGCACCACCTCGCCCAAAAGCCAATACAAGTAGGCAAAACTACAAACTAATAAAACCCCAAGGGGCAAATATGGTGGGGACTTCCGCATAGTTTATTTTGCCGGACCTTGCAAGGTTTGATACGGTTGAAGAATGCCCCAAGTGCGAAAACTGCGGGTCAACATATCCATAATATAAGGGTCTTTATAATCGTCGGTGCTCCAGGTGCCCACATTGCAATGCACCGGCATAGGCACCAATGTATCGCGTTGTTGCATGAGGTGCAAAAACACTTGCTTTTGTTCTTCGTGGGCCTTGGGTTCTAAGTTTATATTCGCTAAAAACAACACACTCATTAAAATTCCCATCCCAATAGCATAGTGTTTTTTTAAGGGCATGGCGATATGCGCCAACAAGCTCATACTCGAATTGAACAAATAGTAAAGTGCCGCCAAAGTTACTGGAATCAACACATCGTAACGTACAATATAAGGGCGGTAGGAACGGTACCCACCCAGGGGCAATAAGCCCAAGTACAAAACCGCAAACAGCAATACCACCAATCCGCGGTACCGTATTTTTTGTTGTAGGGTAGGCGTAAGGAATTTTAATAAATAGGTATTGAGGGCAATGGCAACCAATAAAAGCGTCCAAATAAAATTACGCGTCACTAATATCCAAATGCCTTTAAACAATAAAGCATAACGTTCCAACAAGGCCACACTCGTATTTTTTTCGCTGTTGAAACGCGCCACATAAAACGCATACAAACAACACAACAAGAAAACGGCTAAGGGAATATACACGCGCCTCGACGTCAAAAAGTGACGCCAAGTGGCCGCTTTGGGATGAAACCAAGCCAATGCACCTACGGCACAAGCCACAAAATAAATGGGTTGTACCAATACCGAACTCAAGGCCAAGGGCAACGCGAATAAACACGCCAGGGTAGTCCAAACAATACTCACCGGTTTTTGCCACCGATACGCGCGGTACAAGGGCATAAAATACAAGGCCATCAACATAAGCGGTAAGCCATAAAAGAAAATATAACTGGGCGAGCGATCAATTAAACCAATGCTTTCGTACAATTGATTGTATTGAATAAATACCGAACTGAACAACAATAGTAGTACGCGGGTTAACCAACCCGGATTTTTTTGCACCAAGGTATAGCCTTGCACCACCCATAAAAAAAGCACATGCACCAACATCGCGGCCGAAGCCGTGGTTAAGTAAACACTTTTCACCGGGTCGGTAATGAGGCTATGAATAAAGGCATATACCCCATGAAACCAAGTATAATTTGCGGCGTGACAAAAATAACGCCCCGCCCCGGCATAGGTTTTTCCGTCACGCACGGCAAGCCATCCCCAAGGGTCGGCCATCACCTCTTCGTACCACCGAAACGGTAAACCAATGCGCGGGTAATCGCCATCAATGGGCAAGTGATAATAATGCAAGGCCGAAAGCACGAGGTGAACCCCCAAGAGGGTGGCCAAGATGCTGGTTAATAAAATGGCTTGTTTCCGATTCATGTTTATTTATCGCCGCCACTGCCTTTAAAGGCGTCGTCGGCTTGTTTGAACAACACATTAAAGGTAGTTAAAGAGCCGTATGCCCGTGTAATGTATTGTTGCAAATCCACTTTTTCGGCGTCGTTCAGCACTTTGTGGGCATTAATTTGTTGTTCCAATACCCGAAGCCGATCGCGCACCATCACAATTTTATGGAAGAACGTTTCCACCGGAATTTCCTTGCCTTGCAAACTATCATCGAAGGGTTTAATTTCCAGGGTTCCGCCTTGCCATTTGGCGGCAATGGGCACACGTTCCGAAATATCACTGCGTTCATCGAGCACTTTATGCAACATCATGGCCAGGTCGGCGCTATTAATGAGTCCACCCGGTTCACTGGCTTCGGTTGAGCTCAATACACGAAGTCCCTCAAAGTTTTTTCCAATTTGCCGCACGGCATTGGCCGTTTTAAACCAAATGCTGTAAAAGTCGGTGCCGGCATCCACTATCACGCCACGTCCAAAATTAGGATGTTCCACACGCGATCCAATTCCAAGTTCCATACGTTTAATTTTAGTGCTCAAAGATAAGGGAAGATACCCCATTACTTATGGCTGTCGTGCGGTTTGTGTTTCTAAAAATGCATTTTTTTGAAGCGCATCGGCATCGCGTTATTCGGCACCCGTCCCGTCTTCCGCGGTGCATGGCACCTTGCTACAGCCGGGGCTATTTTGCATCGGCCGATTCTTTCATCAGCAGGTCCCCGCAGAAGTCTCCCGCAGGGGACTCTGCGGTTGTAGCGGCCAAAAATTTAATAGTAGGGTTCACACCTCTGATTTACCGCAGAGTCGCCCACCATGTTTTTTCAAAGTTTATGTTGACGTTGGGCAGACCTCTGCGGGGACATCACACCAATTTAGATAGTCTCAAGTTCTGCGAAGCGTATTCGCTTCGCAGTATTATGTTGTTGCGTTTCGCAACACAGAATATGGCTAAAAGGCATAGCATACCACTACGAAGCGAAGACGCTTCGTAGAACAGCTAAACGATTAAATCCGTTTATAATCATTTAATTCATTCAAGTTTAGGTATCAGTAATAACTGCTTAACTATTTTTGATAAACAAGCAACACATAAAAGTGTTCATTTAACCTATAATCTATGTTGTCTATCAATGCTCAACCGGAGCCTAAAATTTATACCATTCGTGGGGTGCAAGTGATGTTGGATAGAGACTTGGCGAACCTTTATCAAACCGAAACGAAGTTTATTAATAGGGCTCTTCAACGTAATCCGAAACGATTTCCATTGGCATTTGCTTTTCAATTGACTGCCATTGAATGGGAAAACTTGAGGTTCCAATTTGGAACCTCAAGTTCTACTCATGGAGGTAGGAGATATATGCCCTATGTTTTCACTGAACAAGGTGTAGCTATGTTATCAGCCGTAATTTCTTCGGAAATTGCTATCGATGTAAGTGTGCAAATTATGCAGGCCTTTGTGGCTATGCGAAGAACAATGCTTGGCATAAATCCAATAATACAACGTTTAGATACACTCGAAGTGAAACAACTCAAAACCGATGCCGCCCTTGAAAAAGTGTTTCAAGCCTTGGAAAAGGATGCCTTACCGGTGCAAGGTATTTTCTTTGAAGGACAATTATTTGATGCTTATGTATTTGTAAGTCAATTAATTAAACAAGCGAAGAAAAGCATTGTTTTATTCGATCATTATGTGGATGAGAATACCTTGTTGTTATTAAGCAAACGAAGAAAAAATGTGGACTGTATTATTTATGCTAAATCGAGTGCCTTGTTACGTAAAGATCTTGAAAAACACAATCAACAATATACGCCTATTGAGTGGATTGAACATCAAGGAAGCCACGACCGTTTTTTGATTTTAGATGATAAACAGGTTTATCACATGGGGGCGAGTTTGAAAGATTTAGGAAAATCGTGCTTTGGGTTTAATCGAATGGATGATTGGTTGCCCGACATTAAACGGAAGTTGATGATGGGGTAGGTTAATTTCATTAGCTCTTCGGGATTCCATACGAACTGAACAAGTCGTTCGGCTTTGCCGACATCCCGAAGTTGAAATAAAGCCCGTTCTGCGAACATGTTTTTTATTTATTGTTCGAGATGCGGCAAGCCTAACATCTCAAACTGCCCACGGATAGTATCTTATTATCGTAATATCATGACCAAGTTCTGCGAAGCGTATTCGCTTCGCAGTATTATGTTGTTGCGTTTCGCAACACAGCAATATGGCTACAAGCCATAGCATAACGCTACGAAGCGAATACGCTTCGTAGAACAGAGAATTACATTCGCCCGAATAATTGCATTTGCTCGATATTTTTGAATAGGGTTAATAGAATGTGTGAGATATAGAATGAAAATGAGAGAGAGAATGAATTGGTTAAGTTAGAGTTAGGTAGAATGAGAAAGAGAATGAAAATGAAAATGAATTCATCCCGATGATGAATGAATCGGACGATGAGAAATAGCCGCGATTGGAGTAGGCTACCATGTAGCCACGTAAAGCGCGACGGGTGCTGAATATGGCGATGCCGATGCGCTACAAAAAAAACGAGTCCGGAAAACCCGAACTCGTTGATAAAGCTTAATGCTGTTTTTTTAGAATGCGCGGTTGACGCCCATAACCCAACGCCAAGCCAGGTGTTCGGGTTTGGCATAAGGGGTTGAGGATAAAAAGAAAGGCATATCGAAGCGCAGAGTGAAAGGCGCCATTTTTTCGAAGGGACCGAATTTTTTGATGGTCCAAGCGGTTCCTATACCGGCATCCATACGTATGCGACTCCATGCGTTGACCGGTTGTAAGGCCGTGATGTTGGTAGCATCGTATACACCGCGACTCATAACACCGGCATCGGCAAAGGCGTAGACATCGAGGTGTAAATAATCGCGTAGATATTTCGGACGAATTTTGCTGAAGTAATTGTCGACATCCACTTCGAGGTTGATGGCCGCACCACTGCGCCCTTTGTAATTGGTGTACACGGTGCCGGCATTGTTTTGGTCGATGGCGTAATAACCATTATACCCACGCAGGTTGAGTCCGCCGCCACTGTGCCATTCGGCAAACGCATTGGTGGCCATACCGCCCCACGTTAAAGGCACAATGCCTTGCGAGCGGTTGAATTTATTTTCCATCATTTCTTCCGGATTGGCGCCTTGCATAAATAAAGCACTTTCGTTGGGCAGGGTATTGCCGGTTCCGAAACGGGCTATGGCACGGGTACGCACTTCGAGTTTATGGAGACGATGCGTATTGATTTGTTCGCCTTGCATATAGGCGTAGTTGTAGGTAATGGGCGAACGGAAAGTGATTTGATGGCGACCAAAACCGCGATAATAACTGTATTGTTTTTTCCAATCGGCTTGCACATAAATATTCGGATCGCTGTTGCGGGTGCCGGCATTGCGGTAGGAACTCCATTCGTTGCCAAACAATAAATAATTGTGGGCTTGTGCGCCATTGCGGAAGAGCGCGGTGGCCGATATGGTAATGGATTGTTTGTCGCGGTAATTATAACGCAAATACACTTGGTTTCTACTCAAGCCTTCGAGGTAACGACTATCGAGTCCCCACGAAATTTTTGGATTGACTTTCAACAAAATGTCTTCATAACGAAAAGTATAATCGACCGGCGAAATGCCTTTGAACCAGTTTTCGCCTTCGAAAGCGCGGTAATCGAGTTTCGATAATAAGCGGGTGTTGAGCCAAACGGTGGCATACCATTTGCGGCGAATATTGTGTTGACTGCCTTCGCCGTGGAAGCCGAGTTTTAAGCCGTCCACTTGATTCCACCAAACATCGGGACGAATTTTGACGCTATGATAATGCCAAGTGCTTGGATTGTTGATATAATTTTCCCAACGTACTTGAGTAGAGGCACAAGGTAAAATTTGATTGGCCTTGCGGGTATTGTTCAACATGTCGATATCGGCCAAACGATGCGTAGGATCGATGCTTACCGAACGAATGCCGGAAGGCACTTGCACGGTAGCGGTGTATTCGGGATAGAGGGCACCCCACCCAAACCAACGGGGTAATATGGTGGCATTGCCGGCTTTCGCGAAATAGGTATTGGGTATGAGGTAGTTGTATGTTTTACCGTCTTTGGCTTGAATTTGCACATCGAGTGGCATGGTCATATCGCCTTTGCGTTTGAAGTTCAGCGCATACTCGTTGGGGTTATTGGTTTTTTTAATGGAACGAATGCCGTAGTCGATATGCTTGGTGGTTTCTAACCATTGGTCGAAGTACCAGTTTAAATCTTGTTGAGTAAATTGAATGATGCTGGCCCGAAAATCTTCGAAGTAAGGGTGGGCAATTTTCCATTGCGATACATAGTGTTGCATGGCGGCTTGAAACAGCGAATCGCCTAATACATATTGCAAGTTGTACAACATGGTGGCGGTTTTATGATACACGTTGCTGTAGCCATTTTCGTGACCGAGGGCATTGTTGAAATCGTCGCTGTGGGTATTGAGGCGAACATCTTCGTGACGCATGGCATCGTACATATAACGCGCGTACACATTGCGGTCGAACACTTGCTTGGGTTCGCGGTGTTTAGCTTTATACTTGTTTTTATCTTTTTCTTCCACCATTAATGGACCGTCAATTTTGTTCAAGCCCCAAGCGGTGAGGAATTGTGTAAAGCCTTCATCGAGGGCGGCACGGTAGGTTTCGTTATTGCCAATCATACCATAGAACCAGTTGTGGCCAATTTCGTGCACTAATAATCCACGATAACCGGGGTCGCCACCGCCATCGAGCGTCAGCATGGGGTATTCCATGCCGTCGTTGGCATCGGCGGCTACCATTTTAGGGTAAACGTACATACCGAAATCGGTGGAAAAGGTTTGAATGATTTTAGCTACGTACTCGGCTGAATTTTGCCATTTTGAAGCGTGCGGTTCCAAGGCAAGTCCCACACATTGAATGCCATTCCAATAGGCTTCGCCAATGCGGTAATGTGGGTCGGCGGTGAAGGCAAAGTCGTGCACATTATTGGCCACAAAATGCCAGGTTTTGCGTTGACTGCTATCGTAAGGAATAATCACGGATGGTTTTTCGTTCCATGGTTTATTGGCGAAGTTTTTAATATCGAGTTTTTTGCGAAGATCATCCGGCAACATTTCTTGTTGGTTTTGCAAGGCACCGGTGGCTTCCACAATATAGTTCGACGCAAAGGTGAGTTTCACATCGAAGAGTCCGTAATCGCCATACAATTCTTTGTTGAGGTGTTGGTCGGTATCCCATCCCTTTTTGGCATCGTACACGGCAATGCGGGGGTACCAATGCACCCCATTGAAGTGAGGGAAGCCCCAAGAATTATACACGGCCATGCGGCGGCGGAAATCGCCTTGGTCGAAATAGGTATCGAAATACATACTGAACTCGATGGATTCGCCGGGCTTCAGCGGTTTGGGCAATACCACCTTCATGATGGTTTGGTCGAAGATGGGTTCAATGGCTTTGCCATCTACTTTTACAAAGGATACTTTTGTTCCCAAACCGGCTTGTTGGTATTTGCCCATGCGGCGCACTTTGGCTTCGTTGATGGCTTGCAACTCTTCAAGGTGCGAACCTTTTACAAAGGCGTTTTGGTATAAATGGAAATAAACTTCCGTGAGGGTATTGGGCGAATTGTTCCAATAGGTAAGTTCTTCGGTGGCGTGTATGATGCGGGTTTTTTCATCTACGCCGGCATTGATGCGGTAATGCACATCTTGTTGCCAGTAGGCCGGATGCGGTTTGCGGTTTTGCCAATAATGCGGATTGTTTTCGGAACGATAAATATTATCGTTTCGTTGGGCTTGCGCGAAGACGGCACAAAACAGCGATAAAGCAAGGCACAATTGTTTCATGATAAAGAAAACTTATTCGGGTTTAAATGTAATGGGAAGGATATAAGTAGCAGGGATACGTTCTCCATGATATTGAGCCGGCAACCAATTAGGCATACGGCGTATGAGTTTAACACCTTCCATATCGGATTCTCGATCGCCTGAACTGCGTACGATTTTTACGTCCATCACGCGACCATCCACTGCGAATTTGATTTCATAGAAAGCACGAATGGCCATATTATTTTCTAATACATAGGGAGGGATGACCAAATTATTATGGATATATTGTTTGAGGGAATCCTCACCACCGGGGAAGCGCACTTGTATCTCCGGAATACGGGGTTCTTCAATTAAATCGCCGGGCATGGAAGGGGGATCGAGATTGCTAAAGCCGGGTTCGAACGGCATATTGGCTGAAGGAATTTCATTGGGATGGGGAATAAAACTGCTTTTCTCCCAATTCACTTTTTTGCCAATCATGCTTTCTAAAAAAGCAACTAGCTTTTCTTCCTTGGGGTAGTTTGGTGCCATGTTCATACGGCGCTTTACCCCTTGTGACGTTTGCCAAATTAAATGGCGTTGACCGTATTCTTCTATTACTTCTTTATCGGCGGTGTAAGTTGTATTCGATAAAGGTTTCAATAAGG
>JBPCSZ010000157.1:0-10328 GCA_051006655.1 Chitinophagaceae bacterium | reverse complement strand
ATATCGGCTGTATTGGCGCTGTTCACATCTTTTATAAACAGCAATAACACGTTGCCTTTATAGTTCAATACCGTTTGTGTGAGGTCTTGTCCGTCATAATTGTTAATTGCAAAATCGAGGATAGCGGGGGCGTTTTGGGCTTCTTTCACCACTTCGCTTTTACTGTCTACAAATTTCCAAGTTGTGTCTTGCCAAGGGAAATTTTTATCGGTAAATTCTTTTTTTACCCCATCTTTTTCATACACCAAAAGGGTACGGTATTCGGCGGCTTGGTAATCGTCGCCCGGTGTCATTTCATTCAAAATATTATTTCCTACGCGGTAGGCCAAACAATCTTTTACCGGCAAATAGCGGAGCGTATACCATTGAAAACCCAAGGATAATGCAAGGCTTAATACCATTAAAGCCAAACCGGTTTTAGGTTTGAAAATATCGGTTAAGTAGGAACGGAAGAAAACTAAAATCAACAATAAAGCCAATAAAATCAAATCTTTCATAAACGACTCGTTGGCTTGCAAACGAATACAATCACCAAAGCAACCACATTCTTTAATATTCCCGCTAAACAAGGCATAGCCGGTTAAAAAGGTGAAGAAAATGGTGAGTAACAAAATTAAAAAGGCGAACAAACGGAACCGATAGCCAATGATTAATGCCACACCGGCCACAATTTCAAAGGCAATCATGATCACCGAAAACAACAAGGAAAAATCGTTGAGGCGCATCATGAGTCCGGGCATATACCCTTCGCGAGCCCATACTTCAAAGAATTCTCCCATTTTATAAGCCAATCCCGAAGGGTCGTTGGCTTTAATTAAACCGGAAAAAATAAACAAAACCCCTACGAGGATACTGATGATACGCAAACTGATGCGTAAGGCCGGATTGTTATTCTGCATGGCAATGAAATTTGAATCGCTACAAATATAGGGTCTTGCTATGGTAGAAGAAGGGAATAAAATGCTTACAGCCTATAAAAAAATCCGTTATTTGCAAGGCGATGAAAAAAATTGTTGTGGCCGTGGATGGCTTGTCTTCTACCGGAAAAAGTTCGATGGCGAAAGCCTTGGCCAAAAAATTGGGCTATACCTTCATTGATAGTGGGGCTATGTATCGTGCCATTACCTTGTATTTTTTAAGAAATAATATTGATATTCAAGAAACTCAAGGCGTTATTGATGCTTTAACGCGTATTGAATTGCGTTTCGATGAAAACAATCAAATGTGCTTGAATGGCGAAAATGTGGCAGAAGCCATTCGCACCTCAGCGGTTTCAAATTTTGTCAGTCCGGTTTCGGCCCTCGAACCCGTTCGTACTTTCGCGGTAGCCCAACAACAGGCTATGGGCGAATTAAAAGGCATTGTGATGGATGGCCGTGATATTGGTACTACCGTGTTTCCGCAGGCCGAATTGAAATTGTTTTTAATGGCCTCGGAAGAAGTTCGTTGCCAACGCCGTTATTTAGAATTGGTGGCGAAGGAACCCGATATTTCAATGGCGGATGTTCGCAAGAATTTGTTGGAACGCGATTATATTGATACCCATCGAGAAATAAGTCCCCTTCGCAAAGCCGATGATGCCATTGAATTAGACAATTCCAACTTGAGTTTAGAAGAAACCATTGAAACAGCGTATCAATGGGTAATGAAACATATTCAAGACTAATTTCAAAGCAAACTTTCCATAACCGCTTCTATGCTTTTACCATTCGGGTGAAAGGTTTGTAAATGGCGTATAACCCGTTCTACCACGGCATCCGGACAAGAAGCACCGGCGCTGATTAAATAGCTTGGATTCGTTTTTTTAGGTAAGAATTCCGATTCTATTTCACGGTGTGTATGCAAGTCGAAGTGTTTGGCAAAACCATTGGCCAATAAATTCGTTTCGTTTTCAATGAAGAAGGTGGGCAAAATGGGTTCGCATAATTCCACCAAATGCGAGGTATTCGAGCTGTTGTACCCACCTACAATTAAAGCACAGTCGGCCTCACTTTGCAACATGCCTTGAATGGCCTGCTGATTGTCGAGTGTAGCATAGCACAAGGTGTCGCGAGTATCGGCAAAACGTTCTGCTATGCGTTCTGCACTGAGATTGTAGTGGTTAATCAAAACTTGTTTCAAATAATCGGCAATAGCTTGTGTATCGCTGGCCAACATGGTGGTTTGGTTCACCACGCCTATGCGTTCTAAATCGGTTTCCGGATTAAAGCCTTCGGAATATCGTCCTTTGAAACGCTCGTAAAATGCCTCTTTGCCGGCTTCTTTACGAAGAAAAACAGCCAATTCTTGGGCTTCAGCCATGTCGTTGATCACTAACGAAGGCGCGCCGGCACTGCTGTGTGAAAACGTGGCTCGTGTTTCTTCATGCTTGGGTTTCCCGTGAATAATAATACTGTAGCCTTTTTCGCCAATTTGTTGGGAGCGGTTCCATACTTTTTCAACAAATGGACAAGTGGTGTTGTATTGTAATGGGTCGATGCCTATGGCACGAAGTCGTTCTTCGGTTTCTAATGTTGTTCCAAATGCGGGTACAATCACACAATCGTTGGCCTTGAGTTCCGACCAATCGATGTAAGGTTTTCCTAATGTATCGAAAATGAATTGAACGCCATGTGATTTCAAATCGTGGTTAACCTGTGGGTTATGAATCATTTCACTTAAAAGAAAAATGCGTTTCCCCGGATTTTCATACACCGTTTTGAAGGCAATTTCAATGGCATTTTCAACCCCATAGCAAAATCCGAAATGACGAGCCAATAATACTTTAAAGCTACCAAAGTCGAGTTCGGTAGGCGAAAAGTCTTTTTTTAACTTGTCGTTTTGTTTGCGCCGCGTTTTTACGGCATGAATTAATGGACTGCGGTAAAAATCGGGAATTTCAAACGACTTCATGGATGTAACAATTGGGTATCAATAATTTCAGAGATTAACTGAACGATTCAGTGCCCCAAAGGTATTTATTAATTTTGTACCTTTGAGTATTGTAAATTGATACACTATATGAAGACATTCAAAGGCTTGTTGTTGATGGCATTGTTTTTATCCTGTTATTCGCTGCAAGCGCAAGACAATTCAAGTCCGGTAAAAGCTGGAGAAGCCAATCGAGCAAACATTCAAGGCCAATTTTTGGGGGCAGGAAAATTGCTTTCCGATGATGTGCAGTTGATGCCTGAATTAACCCATCGGATTTCCAAAAATGAATCGGAAGACCAAGAGGCTTTGGCAGAATTAAAGAAGGAACTCAATAAACAAAAAATGGCGGCTTTAGAAGCGGCTAATGCTGTTCCTGCCGAAAAGAAAACAAGAACGCCTTCGCCTACTGTAGTAGTAGGTTATAATGGTCTTGGGAATCAAGGTACTCCTTCCGACAATACCATTGCCGTGAATAAAAACAATCAAATTATTTGTGTGGTGAATAGTAGTTTGCGTACTTACAATGCCAATACCGGGGCTTCTTTGGCTGCGGTAAAAGGCTTAGCTACGTTCTTTTCAACCTTGTCAAATGGTACCTTGAAAAGCAATACCTTATGCGATCCGAAAGTATTGTTCGATCCGCAAGCCGAAAAGTTTATTCTGTTTGCACAAACCTGTGAAGGGAATTCAAGTAGTAGTCAGTTATTATTGGCCTTTTCGCAAACCGCCGATCCAACCGGTTCATGGTACTTGTACGGATTTTCGGGAAATCCATCTACGAGTATTGGACAAAATGCTTGGTTCGATTATCCCAAAATTGGCGTTTCCAATAGCGATGTATTTGTTACCGGTAATTTGTTCAACGACAATATGAATTATGTACAGTCGGTGATTTACCAAATCAATAAAACGAAATGTTTAGCCGGACAAACCCTTGCCCAATCGGATGCTGTTATTTGGTATAATATCAGTAACTCTCCATTTACCATGGTTCCTATGACCAATGGACAATCGGGTGGGTATGGTAATAACATGTACTTGGTATCGACCAATGAAGGACAGTTTGGTAACTTTTTGAACGTGTATGAAATTACCAATGCCGTTAATTCAAACCCACAATTAACTGTGCAATTGGTGCCAACCGATACTTGTGGTTCGCCCGGTAACGCCGTACAGAATGGTTCGGCCACCCAATTAGAAACCGGCGATAGTCGTGGTATGGATGGTTTCTATTTGAATGGAACCCTGCATTATGTGTTTCATGCCAATGTGGGCGCCGGTTTTTGTGGTATCAATTATTCTCGTTTAACGAAAGTGGGTGGCAGTTGGACCTTGAAAAAGCGTGTCATTAAAGCTCCTTTAAAGGAATATGCCTTCCCGGCCATTCAATCGGCGGGAACAACCGCTACCGATCAATCGGCTTTTATTTCATTTAATTTCTCTTCGTCAACCGATTTTCCCGGTGTTAACGCCGTATATGTAGACCACGATTTTAATGTGTCTTCACCGGCATTAGTGAAAGCCGGTACCGGTTATGCTAGCGTATTGGCCTCCGGTGGTGTTACACGTTGGGGCGATTACAGTGGATTATCGCGTGTATTGAATGCTACAGTGCCTACAGCTTGGTGCTTTGGTATGTATGGAAATACCAGTCATTCTTGGACGAATTATTTTGCCAAAATCACATCGCAAGGATGGGTTTTATCGGATAATAACCTCGATCAGCAAGAAGATAAAGTAAACGTATATCCAAATCCGGTAACCGTTGATTACTTCAGTATTGACTTGAAGTTAAAACAATCGGGTAAAATGGATGTCACCTTGACTGATATTCAAGGTCGTCCGGTACGCGACGTATTGCGCGATGCCGTTGCCGTTGAAGGAGAAAATGTTTTTACGTTCAATAAAGGGGCATTAGCTCCCGGAACGTATTTATTGCATATTTATTTGAACAATAAACCCATTCGCCATGAAAAGTTGGTTGTTGCTCAGCCTTAGTTTAATGCTGAGTTTCTCATTTGCTACTAATGATGCCCTTGCACAACGCAAGAAGCGGAAGAAAGCGACACCTAAAACCGAAACACCAACTCGAGTGATACCATCGCCTGGGGTTCGCGATAAGGCTCAATTCGATTCCCAAAAGGACGCGGCCATGAAAGAAAAACGTGCCGCTTTGCCTTGGACGGTTTCCTTTATCAGTATTGGTGAAGGCATCGATTTAGATATGGAAAAACGGTTTCTAGCCTTGCATACTCGTTTTGTCAACGAGGGCTGCGAATTGTTTATAAATAAAACCATGGCCGGCCGTGAAGGGGAACGCGATTATTGTGTCAGCTCGTCCAATAGCGATTGCATGATTCGCTTTAGAGCAGAGGTTGAAAAATTAATTAGCGGAAACCGTTTGGTATTGATTAACGACGATAAACCTTGTAAATAAATCGATGCATATGGAAACAATAACAAGCTTACCGGTTCATTTTTCAGAAGGAGCCATTCAAGAATTGAAACGTTTACGTAAAGTAGAACAAAATAAACCTTATTTGCGTGTTGGCGTAAAAGGGGGTGGGTGCAGTGGTATGACCTATGTGTTGGAATACGACGAAAAGCAAGAGGGCGATGTTGAATTTAATATCGAAGAAATTGCTGTTGTTATGAATCCGGGACATGAGTTGTATTTGCATGGCATGACGGTTGAATTTGAAGGCGGTTTGAATAGCCGTGGATTCACTTTCAAAAATCCGAATGCCAGTTCAACTTGTGGTTGTGGCACAAGCTTCGCCGTTTAAGTAAATTAAAATCAATTAAAAAAGGGATTCAATTTGAATCCCTTTTTCTTTATGGTAATTTCTTTGCTTATAGGTTACGAGCAATCATTTCGGCAATGTCTAATACTTCCACTTCTTGTTCTTTTTCTTTGTTTTTGATACCATCGGAGAGCATGGTTAAGCAAAATGGACAGTTCGAGGCAACGGCTTGAGCCCCGGTTTCAATTACATCGTTGGTGCGTTCCCAATTAATGCGGGTATTGCCCGGTTCGTCTTCTTTAAACATTTGAGCACCGCCGGCACCACAACAGAGTCCATTGGTTTTACAGCGTTTCATTTCAACCAATTCGGCATCTAAGGCTTGAAGCACTTCACGCGGTGCTTCGTACACCCCATTCGCACGCCCTAAATAACAACTATCGTGGTAAGTGATTTTCTTTCCTTTGAAAGTACCACCACCTTGCATAACCAATTTACCGGCTTTGATGAGTTCTTGTAAATAAACCGCATGCGATACCACTTCGTATTGGCCCCCCAATGCCGGGTATTCGTTTTTAAGGGTATTGAAGCAATGCGGACAAGTGGTGACGATGCGTTTTACGGCATACATATTCATGGTTTGAATATTGTTGTAGGCCATCATTTGAAACAAGAATTCGTTCCCTGCTCTACGAGCCGGATCGCCGGTACACATTTCTTCTTTTCCTAAAATGGCGAATTGAATGCCTACGTGGTTTAAAATTTGCACAAAGGCCTTGGTTACCTTTTGAGCGCGTTGGTCGAAACTTCCGGCACAACCCACCCAAAATAATATTTCAGGGGTTTCCGATTGGGCTTGAAAGTCGGCATATGTTCTTACTTGCATAGTGTTTTATTTAAGCGTTAATCCAGGCGTCACGATCATCGGGACTAAATTTCCATGGGGCCATATTGTTTTCGATATTGCCAAACATCATGTTCCATTCTTGCGGGGCATTACTTTCTTCCATAATTAAATTACGGCGTAATTGTACAATAATATCGAGCGGGGAAATACCCACAGGACAAGCTTCTACGCAGGCATTACAGGTGGTACAAGCACGCAATTCTTCTACCGTAATATAATCGTGTAAAAGGGTTTGCGTATTTTCCGCTTCTTTGTTTTCGTTGATGGAAGCGCCCAACGATTCTAAGCGGTCGCGGGTGGCCATCATGATTTTACGGGGCGATAATTTTTTGCCGGTTAAATTAGCCGGACAAGCCGAAGAGCATCGCCCACATTCGGTACAACTATAGGCATCCATTAAGTTTTTCCAACTTAAATCGCGCACATCGCGTGCGCCAAACTGAATAGGGGCCGCGGCATCGGAACCGGCAGGCGCCATTTCCGGTTGCATCATGTATAAAACTTCTTGTTGAATAGCCGGCATATTACTCATAGTACCTTGGGCTTCTAAACGAACATAATAGGCATTGGGAAAGGCCAATAAAACATGCAAATGTTTTGAATAGGGCAGGTAATTCATGAACGCAAAAATGCCAATAATATGGGCCCACCAACAAAAGCGTTCAAAGGCAATCAGGGCGGTTTCAGTCCATCCGGTGAATAAACCTTGCAAGGCCCCCGAAATTATAAATTGACCGGTTTGTGGGTAATGCGACGAACCGAGGGCTTGTAATTGCAAGTCGGCGGCATTCATCAATAGAAACAAGGACATTAAAACGATTTCAAAAATCAAAATATAATTCGCGTCTTTCCGTGGCCAGCCATCCAATAATTCGCCCATGTTCAGGCGTTTTACTTTAATTACATTTCTGCGAATTAAGAACACCACGCAAACCAATAAAACCAATAAGGCCAGTACTTCGAAACTATTAATGAGGAAGGTATAAAAACCACCCAATGGCGACGAAAATAAACGGTGATGTCCCGTTAATCCATCTAAAATAATTTCAAGAATTTCGATATTGATGATAATAAAGCCGGCATACACCACCAAGTGCATGAGTGCCACGGTGGGGTTGTTGAACATTTTCTTTTGACCCAAGGCATTCAATAAAACATTGCGCCAACGTTCATTGGCGCGGTCGCTGAAGTTTTCGTCCTTCCCCAATAAAATATTGCGGCGTATTTCTTTAATTTTTTTGGCAAAGAAATAAATGCCGGCCACACAAAGGAGTAAAAAGGCGAGTTGTTGAATAATAGCCATACGTGTAAAACAAAAAACAAAAGTAAGGTGTAAGTGGGCATTTTTCCATAGCCACATCCGATACTTAATAACTATTTTTGCGCAAAGTATTTGTATGTCGAAGCGCATTTGTTTAATGGATACCGCCCAAGCAGAACGTTGTTTAACCCGATTAGCCTTCGAGATTTATGAACGGAATATCGATTTGAGCCATTTAGTATTGGTGGGAATAGCCCAACGTGGCGTGGAATTAGCCCAAATGCTGAAGAAAAAGATAGAGAAGATTAGTCCAATAAACATTGAATTGGTTACCCTCAATATCGATAAAAACAAGCCGACCGAGGCCCAATTTAAACAAGGCTTCAACCCACAGGGGAAAACCATTATTTTAATCGATGATGTGGCTAATTCGGGAAAAACCATGACCTATGCCTTGCGTTTATTCCTAGAAACCGATGTTCAGGCCATTCAAGTAGGGGTACTCATAGAACGGCAACACAAGCGTTTCCCGATTAATTCCGACTACATTGGCTTGCAAATTGCCACTACGGTACAAGATCATATTTCGGTAGATATTGAAAACGGCAAGGTGTTGGGTGCCTTTATTGCCTAGTTATTTTATTCACACGCTTCTGATTTCATGGGCTAAGCCTTAACTTTGCTTTTTAATGGACAAGCAAAAGCAAGCAATTCTGTATTTAGCCGATGGCACTTATTTTATGGGGACTGCCTACGGAGCTACCGGTACTGCCGGTGGTGAAATTTGTTTCAATACCGGCATGACGGGATATCAGGAGGTGTTTACCGACCCTTCTTATTACGGACAAGTGGTTATAATGAATACAGCCCATATTGGGAATTACGGTTCGCGTAAAACCGATGTGGAAAGTACCTCCGTTAAAATTTCAGGTTTGGTAGCCAAGAATTTATCGGATACCTATTCTCGTCCTTTAGCCGATATGTCGCTTTACGACTATTTAGTTCAAAATAATATTATAGCCATTCACCAAATCGATACGCGTGCTTTGGTGGCCCATATTCGTCGCGTTGGAGCCATGAATTGTCTGATTTCAACCGAGGAATTTGAACCGGCTCGTTTAGCCGAAAAAATCAACGAAGTACCATCCATGGAAGGTCTTGATTTGTCGGGATACGTAACTACTAAATCGAGTTATACCTTGGGCAATCCTCAGGGGATTCCCGTTGCGGTTTTAGATTATGGGGTTAAACAAAACATCTTACAATGTTTAGTGGAACGTGGTTGTTACTTGACTGTTTATCCGGGCCATACCGATTTTAATACAATTCAATCTTGCAATCCGAAAGCCTATTTTATTTCCAATGGTCCGGGCGATCCGGCCTCTATGCCACAAGCCATTGACCTGGTGAAACAAATTGTGGATACCGGCTTGCCTGTTTTTGGAATTTGTTTAGGTCACCAGCTTATTGCTTTGGCCGGTGGGGCGAAAACATTTAAAATGCATCATGGTCATCGTGGATTAAACCACCCGGTATTGAACTTGAAAACCTTAAAGAGCGAAATTAGTACGCAAAATCATGGTTTTTCAGTCGATCCGGAATCTGTGAAGGCGCTTCCATCCATGGAAATTACGCATGTTAATTTGAACGATCAAACGTTAGAGGGCTTACGCAGGACCGATAAACCGGTATTTTCGGTTCAATATCATCCTGAAGCAACACCGGGTCCCCACGATTCTCGCTACTTATTCGATGATTTTGTAGCGTTGATTAAACAATAAGGGACACCATGCTTCGTTTCATGGCTTGGTTGCATTCATTTTTTTTCATTTTGTTAGGAATTGGTGAATTATTTCACCTCTAAAAATTGAACATTCATCGTTCTTGATGTAAATTTGTTGTTGTTATTTAGTTTTCATGAAACGGACTATGAATTGGATCACGGTACTAATATTCCTCTACGCAGGGTTGGTATGCGCTATCATGAAGCCGGAAACTCATAAAGCTATTACACGAGAAAGAATGCAAGTCAAAAACCATACTTGGTCTGAAATTCGTACAGCCTATCCTGAACAAATTCCTGTTAAAAGGAAAACCTTACTGATTTCAACCGTTCGATAAGGAACGGGGAAATTCAATCATCAGCCAATTGGCTTAGGCTGTAAATTTCGAAAGAAATTCGTTTTCCAATTCTTTGCGATCGATAGGTACTACACCGGGTTTTTCGCAAACCAATCCACCGGCTAAGTTGGCTGCTTGCAGACTTAATAGCACATTGCCACTCAAGGCATAAAAGAGGGTAAATACGCTAATTACCGTATCGCCGGCACCTGAAACATCGGCAATAGCACGTACATGTGCTGGCACTTGCCACGATTTTTTTGTGTCGTGCGCAAACATGCCATGTTCCGATAAGGTGAATAAGGATATTTTATGTTGAAGTTGTTGAAATAAGGCACGGTGGGCTTCTTTCAAGGATTTCACTTGCGTAGGATTCCAATCT
>JBPCSZ010000156.1:0-5890 GCA_051006655.1 Chitinophagaceae bacterium | reverse complement strand
GTTATGTTGTTGCGTTTCGCAACAAGCAACATTTTTCTTATCGATTGGATGTCCCATTTACGTTGGTCTTTTATAGGTAAACAATTCATATCCATAAAGATAAAACACAATTCAGGGTTGAGATGGATAAATTTAATTATGCTCGACAGAACTGTGACTTGTTTGATGCTTGCGAAGGCGATGATTTAGGAGTAAACTATAATCAAGGTTTTCATGCCTTCCTACGAATCGTGCTTCAAAAAAACTCGGCCGGTGGCGGACACCAACCGATAGAGGAATCAGAGCACTCCTTCTTTACTACACGTCGTGGTTCAAAAGGCGTGTTTTATGAAGATTCAAAACATGGATGGGAACTCGGACGGTGAGACACTGACCGATAGGAAAAAGCGAATGCGGGAAGTAGGATTGCAAATCCTTAGATCGTGGTTCGGGATTGCAAATCCCGAACAGCCCGTTTGAACAAAAAGAACACGAAAAAACGTTGTTATTGATTGGATTTACAATGCCCATGCCTCCTTTCATCTTTCCATCTAAACATCCTAATTCAGACTAAAAAAGTCGACCCAAGAACCGAACGATGAAAACTAGCCCCGACCAAAGCTAGCTACCTTGTAGCGCTGCGGGCGGGACGGGTGATGGGTAATGCGTTTCCGATGCGCTTCAAAAAAAACAGCGTGACTCCCATCACGCTGTTTTCAATAATAAATGGTTTACTTATTTCAACTCAAACGTCTCAATGAATTTCGTGGTGAAGTTTCCTTCACGGAAATCTTTGTTTTGCATGAGTTGCTGATGGAATGGAATGGTGGTTTTGATGCCTTCCACAACGTATTCACTCAAGGCGCGACTCATCGTATCGATGGCTTCTTCGCGGGTTTGAGCTACGGCAATAATTTTAGCAATCATGGAATCGTAATACGGCGGAATGGTATAACCGGCATAGATATGCGAATCGATGCGCACGCCGTGACCACCCGGGGTATGCAATACCGTAATTTTTCCGGGCGATGGACGGAAATCGTTGTATGGATCTTCAGCATTAATACGGCATTCAATGGCATGCATTTTAGGTTCATAATTCTTACCTGAAATGGGCACCCCGGCTGCAATTTTAATTTGCTCTTTAATCAAATCGTAATTGATTACTTCCTCGGTAACGCAATGTTCTACCTGAATACGCGTATTCATTTCCATGAAGTAGAAATTACGGTGTTTGTCCACCAAGAATTCAATGGTCCCTACCCCTTCGTAATTGATGGCAGAGGCGGCTTTGATGGCGGCAGCCCCCATTTTCTTACGCAATTCAGGGGTCATAAATGGTGAAGGACTTTCTTCCACTAATTTTTGATGACGACGTTGAATAGAGCAATCGCGTTCGCTGAGGTGACATACTTTGCCGTATTGGTCGCCCGCCACTTGAATTTCAATATGGCGCGGTTCCTCCACGAATTTCTCCATATAAATACCATCGTTCTTGAACGATACCGCCGCTTCGGCTTTGGCATTATCGTAAGCCTTTTCTAAATCGGCTTCAGTCCATACAATACGCATGCCCTTACCACCACCACCGGCTGTGGCTTTAATCATCACCGGATAGCCCATTTTCTTGGCTTCCTTTTTGGCATGGGCCACACTTTCCAATAAACCTTCGCTACCGGGCACTACGGGTACCCCGGCTTTGATCATGGTTTCTTTGGCGGTAATTTTATCGCCCATGGACATAATCATTTCGGGCGTTGGTCCAATGAATTTAATTTTATAGGTACGGCAAATATCCGCGAACTTGGCATTTTCGGCCAAGAAACCATAACCCGGATGAATGGCATCGGCATTGGTAATTTCGGCGGCCGCCATGATGTGCGGGATGTTCAAATACGAATCGGCACTCGCGGCCTTTCCAATACAAACCGCTTCGTCGGCAAAGCGCACATGCAAGCTGTCTTTATCGGCCGTGGAATAAACGGCCACGGTACGAATACCCATTTCGCGGCAAGTGCGAATAATGCGTAAGGCGATTTCGCCACGATTGGCAATCAATATTTTCTTAAACATACAATACCAAATTGAGGGTTAAAAACAAAGACACCGGTGGAGTGACCGGCGTCTTTCAAAAGAGGTTGAATTAGGGTTGAACCAAGAATAAAGGTTGGTCGTATTCTACCGAAGTAGCATCATCGACCAATACTTTCACAATTTTACCGCTGATTTCGCTTTCAATTTCGTTGAACAATTTCATGGCTTCAACAATGCATAAAACCTGTCCGGCTTTAATATCATCGCCTACATTCACGAAGGTGGGTTTACCCGGACCGGCCGAGCGGTAGAAAGTACCAATCATGGGCGATTTGATGGTGATTAAATTATCGGCCGTTGGCGCGGGTGCCGGAGCGGCGGCTGGAGCCGTAGCGGGTGCCGGGGCCGAAGCCGCTACAGAAGCCGGAGCCGCTACATGAACCGGGGCGGCGGCTGCCACATGCACGGTAGCGGTACCATGGCTGATTTTCACTTTGAAATCGCCTTTTTCTAATTTTAATTCATTGATGTTCGAGGCTTGCACCGCTTCTATCAACGATTTAATTTCGTCGATATTGAAGGTTGGTGAAGGGCTGTTGGATTTCGTTACCGAAACAGCGGGTTTCGCAGCGGGAGTCGGTTTTTTACTTACCGATTTAGCAGGGGCCGCTTTTTTAGGAGTCCCTTTTTTAGAAGTTGCCATAAAACAGAGTTTAATGTTTGAATAATGCAATTAGGCTTTTACGCGTTCTACGTAATCGCCGGTTTTGGTATTGATACGAATCATTTCGCCTTCGTTCACAAACAAAGGTACATTCACGGTAGCCCCTGTTTCGATGGTAGCGGGTTTCAAGGTACGGGTGGCGGTATCGCCTTTCATACCGGGTTCGCTATACGTAACCAATACATCAATTTTTTCGGGCAATTCCACGCCAATAGGCATATCGGTTTCGCCGTTAATTAATACTTGTACTTCTTGACCATCTTTCAAGAATTGGGGAGCATTCACCAAGTTTTCGTTCACAACAATTTGCTCGAACGTTTCATTGTCCATGAAATTAAAACCGGTTTCATCTTTATATAAAAACTGGTACGGTTTCTTTTCTACACGCACCGGAAAAATGGTTTCACCACTGTTCCATGTAATTTCGATGGTGCGGCTATTGTCTACCCCTTTTAATTTAGCCCAAACCTTTGCGGCGGCACGGGCGGTTTTGTTTTGTCCAAATTCAACTACGGAATATAAACTCCCGTCAATTTTCAGGATAAGTCCCGTGCGCATGTCTGCTGTTGTTGCCATATACGTTGTTTAAATAAATGGAATTAATTCGCAAATATAGTCGCTACGAAGCATCTACAAACAAAAGAAATTCACATCAGCCCCCCTTAACTTCTTATTTTTCTCCCCTTTTGCATCGTAAGTTTGTGGCCTGTGAAAAAAAATCTTGCCGATTGCCAATTCCATGAGGGCGAAATGCTCTTGATTGATAAACCGTATGGGTGGACCTCCTTTGCAGTGGTGGCCCAACTGAAACGTTGGACCAAAGCCAAAATTGGGCATGCCGGGACTTTAGACCCTTTGGCGTCGGGACTGATGATTTGTTGCACGGGCAAGAAAACAAAATTATTGGGCAATTTATTGGGGCTCCCCAAGGAATACACCGGCATTATTCGTTTGGGGGCTACTACCCCCACCTACGATTTAGAAAGCGAACCTGTACCGAGCGGTGTTTCAACATTACCCAACGAAGCGGCCATTAGGGCTCAAGCGGTGGCCATGACGGGGGAATTAACCCAATTTCCACCGGTGCATTCGGCCTTGAAACAAGACGGAAAACCGCTGTATGAATTGGCACGTAAGGGTGTTGACATTACCGTTAAATCGCGCACGGTTCAAATCAGTGCCTTCGACATTACAGCTATACAAGGCCCTGAAGTGCATTTTCGAATTGCCTGCAGTAGCGGCACCTATATACGTTCTATGGCCAACGATTTTGGGGCGGCCTTAGGATGTGGTGGTTTCTTGCAAGCCTTGTGTCGTACTGCTATTGGCGAATACCGATTAGAAGAAGCCTACACCATCGATGAAATGGCGGCGCATTATGGTTCGAAGTTTAATGCGAAGATTATTGTGCCGAAAGTATTTTAGGTTAATAGTAGGATGGCCCTACTGGTCTGCAAAGCAACAACCGATAGGAGAAGCGCATCGGTATCGGTTTATTCAGCCCCCGTCCCGTCTTTCGCGGTGCATGGCACCTTGCTACAGCCGGGGCTATTTTTTCATCGTCAGGAACATTCATCAGCAGGTCCCCGCAGAGGTCTCCCGAAGGGGACTCTGCGGACGAAGCTGCCTGAAATATGATAATTAGGGGGCACTAGGCTACTTTTCATCGGCCGAATCATTCATCAACTTTTTTTTGTCTAAACTAGGATTATAGCATTATAGGATTATAGGAAATTATAGTTCGGTAAAGCAAGCGAGTGGGAGTGGTTGTGCGTAGGGGCGAATTGCATTCGCCCGCCGAAATATGATCGAGTGATACCCAATTACACCCACCAACATCAAGCTATACCAACTTGGAACTACGCACCATTGTGCGTCTAAAACAAATATCAACTGAAAACACTTCAATAAAATGCTTGTATATTGCAATAAGTCGCATTAAATTTATACAATGAATACCTTGAACCTGCGAATAAAAAATAAATATAGGTTTCGTTCGGTGGGGACACCGTCCGGTAGGAAAAGCGATGTGGCCAATGGTTTATATCATTACGATATTCTGTTTTTAGATGGACAACAATCCAAAGGAAAACTCTTAATTCAAAAGAAATAACATGAAAAATATTATATTTTTCGCTATAGTGTTGTTGCCTATATGGGGAATTAGCCAAAACAAAATGGGGTTTACATGGATAGTAGGCAACAATGCTTCTTATGGCAAGTTTGACGGAAGTAGTAATACACCTGCAACCGGGAGTTTATATACCATGGCAGCACCAAATTATCCTTATATTTTTGGAGGGGGACATAGCAATATTTGTGACAGTACCACCGGGAAAATACTTTTTCTATGCAATGGCATGCAAGTGTTTGATACTTTGGGAAATATCATTGAAAATGGAGACAGTTTAGTGCCTATTAATATTTATAAACATAATTCATTTCCTGGTTCAACATTAACTCAAAGTTCTTTAATAATTCCAAAAGGAAATAATGGTTTGTATTATATATTTATTCCTACAGTGAGTGATTCCTTATATAATGCCATTTGGGCTCAACAAATAGGGAACAAGGCCGCCTTCGATTTACTGCTATACCATGTTGTTGATATGAATGCCAATGGCGGGGCAGGTAAAGTAATCGAAAAAAACAAGGTGCTTTTACAACATACAGAACTCCATAAAACCATGATGCAGGCGTGTAAGCATAGCAATGGAAAAGACTGGTGGTTACTTAAACAAGGGGCATATGGCACCAATGAAATTATACGGTTTTTGGTAACAAAAGATAGTATTTATGGCCCTTTTGTACAACAGTTTAGTGAACCGGCATATGTAACATACGATATGACGGGGCAATTTGCTTTTAATACGGAGGGTACCCAATTTGCGGCGGTACAAGGAAAAACAAATAAACTTTTTTTAGCCGACTTTGATCGTTGCACAGGAGAATTAAATAACCCTAAAGTGTTTAATATTCCTATTGATTCTACTGGTTATCCAATATTAGACAATCAAAATTGGCGAGATACCATGTCTACCGGAGTTTGCTACTCACCAAATAATCAATTTATCTACATTGCAAAAAAAACAAATATTTATCAATTTGAGTTCACTGAATCTGATAGTTTGTTAGCATGGTACAATGTAAAAC
>JBPCSZ010000155.1:0-3457 GCA_051006655.1 Chitinophagaceae bacterium | reverse complement strand
CACGGCCAGCGAGCAAAATAAAAATGCCGCTACCGAAAACATCATGGTGTTACAAGCCCGTATGCAACGGGCCGAAAAAGATTATGGGCGCATCACCAATATGTTGCGCGAAGATGCAGCCACACGCCAACAATTCGATGCGGCCTATGCCGAATACCAATCGGCTAAAGCCCAATATCAAAGTGCCGTGCAACAAGCTGCTGCTTCAGCCTCGCAAGTGAAAGGCGCTCAATCGGTAGCGCGTGGACAACAAGCGCAAATTGCGTTGGCCGAAGCCCAAGTTAAACAACGCGAAGCCGAATTAACCTTAGCACGCAATCAGTATAATAACACCTTTATTATTGCGCCGTTCGATGGTATTATTTCGAAGAAGAGTGTGGAACGTGGACAATACCTCGCCATGGGTTCGCCCATTTGCTCGGCGGTGGATGTGGCGCATTTATACGTGAGTGCTAATTTTAAAGAAACGCAGTTGAAGGAAATGAAACCCGGACAAGCGGTGAATATTAAAATTGACGCCTTTCCTAAATCGCCCTTAAGTGGCAAGTTGAGCAGTATTGGTGGCGCCACGGGTGCGAAATTTTCTTTATTGCCCCCCGATAATGCCACCGGAAATTTTGTGAAGATTACCCAACGTGTTCCGGTGCGTATTGATTTAACGAATGTACCGCAGGAAGTAAAAGACAAAATATTCCCCGGCTTGAGTGTGAAGGTGGAGGTAAAAACAAACTAAAGGAAAAGGAGGATTTAAATCCTGCCCATTCTGCAAATCCCTTCAATCCTGTCCCCCTATTGAAATCCTAGAATCATTGCCGTGAAAGAAAGTCATGCCATCCCCGCCATACCCGGAGTTTATCCTACCGGTTTTGTAAAATGGATTACGGTAATTACCGCCATCAGTTGCGCCATTTTGGAACTCATCGATACCACCATCGTGAATGTATCGTTGCGTGAAATTAGTGGCAGTATTGGCGCTACCACCACCGAAATTGCGTGGGTTACTACTTCCTATGCCATCTCGAATGTTATCATCATTCCACTCACCAGCATGTTGTCCGATTTATTCGGACGCCGAGTATACTTCACCGCCTCGGTAATTATTTTTACCGTAGCCTCCTTGATGTGTGGTTTATCGAATAGCTTGTGGACCTTGGTGTTTTGGCGATTCATACAAGGCCTTGGCGGTGGTGGATTATTATCGACGGCGCAAACCATTATCATTGGTGCCTTCCCGCCCGAAAAAATGAGTACCGCCAATGCCATCTTCGGTATGGGTATGATTATGGGACCAACCTTCGGACCCACCCTTGGAGGTTATATCACCGAAAATATTTCGTGGCATTGGATTTTCTTCGTGAATATTCCCATTGGTATTTTGGCTACGTTTTTAGCGTGGACGTATATTACCGACCGACCGGGGGCGGTTAAACCGCAACGCATCGATTGGTGGGGCATAATTTTCTTGGTGATTGCGGTAGGCTCCTTGCAATATGTGCTCGAAGAAGGCACCGCCAACGACTGGTTCGAGAGTCACGAAATTATTGCCGTATCCTTATTGGCCTTATTCGGATTGGTAGCCTTTATTATTCGCGAATTACGCATCGATTATCCAGCTGTGAATATTCGATTGTATCAAAATTACAACCTCGCCATGGGCAGTTTCATGAACCTCATGTTGGGCATGCTCTTGTTTGGTACCGTCTTTATTTTCCCCTTGTTTGCGCAAATTTCCTTGGGTTGGACGCCCACACAAACAGGGGTATTCATGATTCCCAGTGCCTTGTTTGCCGCCTTTTCCATGCCCGTGGTAGGCAAGATGCTCAACAGTGGCGTGAACCCTAAAAAAATTATCATTGCCGGCGTCATCATCACCTTTATTTTCCTCATGATGTTATCGCGCTCTTCCTTCGATACCAGCGAACGCGATTTGTATTTACCGTTTGCCTTGCGTGGCATTGGACTCGCCTTTATGATGTCGCCCATTTTAGCCTTGGCCATTGGTGGCTTACAAGGGCGCGATATGACCCAAGCCGTGGCCCTCGCCAATATGATTCGTCAATTGGGTGGTGCCTTGGGTATTGCTTTAATTAATGTTTACCTCACGCATATTGTGGCCGAAAACCGTGGCAATATGTTGAGTTATATTAATCCATACGATGCCAATACGAATGAGCGACTCAACGCCATGAAGCAGAATTTCTTGGCGCGCGGTTACGATATGCAACAAGCCACCGACCTCGCCCACCGCATGATGGAAGGCAGTTTGTTCAAACAATATACATTGGTGAGTTATAACCAAGGCTTTATGATGGTGGGCGTTGCCATTTTAATTTGCATCCCCATCACCTTGCTGATTCGCTATAAAAAGAAAGCCGGTCCGGTGGAAGTACCATCCGACCATTAAAGACAGGGAACTGTAAGCTGTTAGCTGTGAGCAGGTTAACCTGTTCGCAGTTCACTGTTACTGCTCCCTGTTTCTGCTCCCTGTTTTTGGGGCTGTCATTGCCTTTTTCTTTCATCAGCTACTATCCGTCCCTTCCGGGGTCCGCTTCGCTTCCGTGCTTCGCTGCGCTGCGCACCAAGCCCTACAGGCACGGCAGCCCTTGAGCTGAATAACATCGCTCAGTAGACCTACACGATAATGCCGCCTCTACCCTATTTATTTTTTTCGTCAGTAAACACATTCGAAACATCACCAACCACAGGTAAAGTCAATTGGCATTGATTTAAATCGAAGCTTAATTGCGTGCCCGGTTTAGGATGCAAAGTAAATTCCGCATCGCTCGAAAATAGCATCAATCCAATTTTGGCCCCAACGGGTATGATGTCATCATCGGGCATAAAATCAATATTGAGTTTATAAAACGTATTCGGTTCCAAGGGTTTTGATTCCGTCAACGATAAATGATTCTGTGGGTCGGCCCAAGTTCGGTTGATGAGCTTTAAAACATAGGGGGCTTTCTTCGATGAATCGGTATTGATAGCCACTAAATAAACCGATAAATTAGCGGCCGGTTTATTCGAGGAAACAGCCAATGAAATACGGGGTATGCCCGATAAACGAAGTTCCTTTTTCAATGGCGATGTTACAAACAATAAACGGTGTTGGGCATTCACCGAATCAAGCAAATCGATAGGTTCAATTCGATAATCATCGCTCAACGATTGTGTTCCCGAGACGTTCGGTTTTTGAGTCAGCAATTGTCCTTGCGCTTTAGTTTGCGCTTGAACATAAAATAGTACATCGTGCGCTGCCGCATCGGGGAATTGTAAATACTTCGAGGGGGTAGCTGATTTCTCGTGAAATATTACAACGGGCGTATCTAATTCAACCCCATTATTGATGCCATGCAAATAGCGCGTAAACCAACGGTTCATCATGGTCATCGATGGATCGCCGCCATGTCCACCCTGATGGTAATACAATTGTACCGGCAACCCTTTTTCTTTCGCGGCT
>JBPCSZ010000154.1:0-4888 GCA_051006655.1 Chitinophagaceae bacterium | reverse complement strand
ATTGGAAGCGCAACAAGCCGATGCCATGCGCATGATGCAAGATGAATTGAATGAAAAATCGGGGAAGTTGCGGGAAATGCAAACCATGCAAATTGAATTGCAAAAAATTAAACGCGAGAAGGATGAGTTGCGCTTGACCATTGAAGCGGAGCAACAAAAAAAGCTAAATGAAACTTTAGACGAAGAGCGTATTAAAATTGCCCAGCAAGAACGCGAGAAGCATGAGATGGTGCTGAAGGAAATGCAAATGAAATTGGAAGACCAGAAACGTTTAACCGAAGAAATGAAGCGCAAGCAAGAGCAAGGCTCCATGCAAATGCAAGGGGAAGTGCAAGAATTGGCCATTGAAGAATGGTTGAAACAATCGTTTCCCTTGGATGTGATTGGGGAAATTAAGAAAGGCGCTCGTGGAGCCGATTGTTTACAAACCGTGCGCAATGAACGCTTGTCGGAATGTGGTAAAATTTATTACGAAAGCAAGCGCACTAAAGATTTTCAAGCGGGTTGGATTGAAAAGTTCAAAGCCGATATGCGCGAGAAAGGTGCCCATGTAGGCGTTTTGGTGACCGATGCATTACCCAAAGGCATGGAGCGTATGGGCCAATACGAGGGCATTTGGATTTGTCGTTTCGATGATTTTAAAGGTTTGTGTTTTGTACTACGCGACAGTGTTTTGCGGGTGAGTACGGCCATGGAATCGCAAGAGCAGAAGGGCGACAAAATGCATATGCTGTACGACTATTTAACCAGCAATCAATTTCGATTACAAATTGAAGCCATTGTGGAAGGCTTTTCGACCATGCGGCACGATTTGGAATCGGAGAAACGTTCGATTATGTCGCATTGGAAAAAGCGCGAAAAGCAAATTGAAAAGGTATTGATTAATACCATCGAAATGCATGCTTCTATTAAAGGCATAGCGGGAAATGCCATTCAAACGGTGAAGGCCTTGGAATTGCCGAGTGGCGAGGACCTTGACGCGGTTGATGAATAAAGAAAAAGGCCTTGAGCATGGGCCACGATTGCCGTGGAAAGCCGACCGTGAGGCACGAGCGGGCGCTTGGAACAGAAAGCGGGAATTAGCCGAAGAAAGAGACGCTGATGCGCCGCCAAAAAATCACTTACCCATGAGGGTTTTCCATTTGGGTAAGAAGCGACCGGCGCGTTCTTTGTAGGCGGCGTAAGCGGGGTATTTACCGGCCGAAATGCCTTCGCTGAAATCGGCACTGCCTTGGAATAAAACCAATAACAATAAGCAACCGGCCATGCTCCAGTTGATGGGTTGCCCCGAAGCGGCTACACTGAATACATAAAAAATAATCCAAATCATTTGTTCGCTGAGGTAGTTGGGGTGGCGCACCAATTGCCATAAACCACGGTGCACGAAGCCTAAGGCAAATTCGCCTTCGGGAGCAATGCCTTCGCGTAAACGACGATGCTTTTCGTTTTGATAATTCCATTGGTGTTGATCGGCCATGGTTTCAACGCCCACAAAAAATAAATACCCGAAAGCCAACAAGAGTTCGAGGGCACCGATGCCTTCGCCGGGGTAACGCATTACCACCACCATGGGCAACGTGAAGGCCAAAATGAGGGCGTTTTGATACAGGGAAATGAAAAACAAATTGAATAAACGCCAACGCCAAACGCCTTGCAGGGCGGGATTTTGACGCAGAATTTCCCAACGATAATCTTCTTCGCCTTCCCAAAATTTGAGTTTATAGGCCCCGCGGCGCGAAAAATTATAGGTGAGTCGAGCGCCCCAAATCGTAACCAAAACTGCCATTAACACCAAGCGACTATCAAATTGTCCGGCCGACGCGGTGTACCACGCATAGCCAATGGGGAGGATGCTCCACAACTTATCAACCTGACTGCAATTGCCGGTGAGTTCGCTCACGGTGAAACACAACATAGCGGCACCGAAGGCCAACCAAGCAAGTTCATGCAGGGTATTGCGTTGGAGTTCCGTTAGTCCCTCATCCATATAAAACGTGATGGTGGGAATAACCAATAGCGTGAAAATAAGAATCAAAGCGGTTTTGATGATGGAGGAGTTCATGGCGTAAATATATTGAGGGAATGTAGCATGATAAAATAGATTCTATCAAAATTTAAATTGCCAATAAAAGCGAATTCGATTAAGGGCAAAATGGAAGCGATGTTGATGCAAAAGAGTATCGATGTGCGGATGTGGGTTATGTCCGAAAATACGGCGATTGAACTCATTCAGTCCCTTGAGCCAATTTTGCTTTCGCGGTATAGCCACCACCGGAATTTGCTGCTTAGCCAATTGGCAAGCTACTATCACATCGCTCATATTTGATTGTGTAAAACTTGACATATTCAATTGAACATGCGGGGTATAAAAACAAGTGGTACCGCAACCGGGAATATAAACACGGCGTGGCGTTGATAGCGCTTGAGCAAAATGAATCACCCTGCGATTTTGCGTGTAAAAATCGCGCTGTTGAAAGGGTTTATGATTATTGGCATGCACGCAACAAACTGCTCGATGATTCCATTGCTGCATAAAACAGATCATGGTTTCGGCATAATTGGCGGGATAATCAATATCGTCATCGACCGGAAAAAAATAGGCCTTCGGATATTGCGCATATGGGAAAAATCGAATTTCCGAACCGGCCTTCTCCCAGGTATGATGAATAATTTTTGGCGAATCCCATGCCAACTTGGGTACCTCCGAATAACCAACCCAATGCAGGTGCAACACATCGGCCTGAATTAAAATTTTGGGTACAATGTGATGCAGATTATCGAAGCGTTCGGGAATGCTTGCTAAGGAAAATATGCGAGGGACAGCCATCATGTAAAATAAGGCAAATTGAGGAATGATACCACAAGGTATAAACTAAAAAAGGTGGCTTTTAAGGGCCACCTTTTTATTTATTGTTTTTGACTACGCTAAATCGAAGCGATCGAGGTTCATCACTTTATGCCAAGCGGCTACAAAGTCGTTGAGGAATTGTTCGTGTCCATCTTCGCAAGCGTACACTTCAGCCACGGCGCGGAGTTCGGTGTTCGAACCAAAAATCAAATCAACGCGGGTGCCTGTCCAACGCAATTCACCGGTTTGACGGTTGCGGCCTTCGAAGGCATCTTGATGATCGTTGGTGGCTTTCCAAGTGGTATTTAAATCGAGAACGTTCACAAAGAAATCGTTGCTCAATACACCGGGACGCTGGGTGAACACACCATGATTCGATCCATCCCAGTTGGTGTTGAGTACACGCATACCGCCCACTAAGGCTGTCATTTCAGGAATGGTCAAGGTCATTAATTGGGCTTTGTCGATGAGCATTTCTTCCGCCGACATGGTATAGCGTTTTTTCGCGTAGTTGCGGAAGCCATCGGCTTGCGGTTCCAATACAGCAAACGAATCCACATCGGTTTCTTCTTGCGAAGCATCCATACGTCCGGGCGTGAACGGCACCGAAATAGTTTTACCGGCATGTTTCGCGGCTTCTTCAATACCTACCCCACCGGCCAATACAATTAAATCGGCCATGGAAATTTTCTTACCGTTGGCGGCGGTGGCGTTGAAGGTGGTAGCAATTGTGGTTAAAGCATCTAACACTTTATCTAAGCTAGCCGGGTTATTCACTTCCCAATATTTTTGAGGGGCCAAACGAACACGAGCACCATTGGCACCACCGCGTTTATCGGAACCACGGAAGGTTGAAGCCGAAGCCCAAGCCGCGCTAACAAAATGATGGTGCGGAATACCGGTTGCCAAAATAGCTTGTTTCAAAGCAGCGATATCGTTGGCATCAACTAAGGCGTGATTGCATGTTGGAATAGGATCTTGCCAAATCAAAATTTCTTTTGGCACTTCGGCCCCCAAGTAGCGGGCAATTGGGCCCATATCGCGGTGGGTTAATTTGAACCAAGCACGGGCGAAGGCATCGGCAAATTGGTCGGGATTTTCATAAAAACGACGCGAGATTTTTTCGTATGCCGGATCGAAGCGTAACGACAAATCGGTGGTCAACATCATGGGTTGATGTTTTTTACCGGCCACGTGGGCATCAGGCACCGTGCCTTCGCCGCCGTTATTTTTGGGTTTCCATTGGTGGGCACCGGCCGGACTCTTGGTCAATTCCCATTCGTAACCAAATAAGTTCTCGAAAAAGTTATTGCTCCATTGGGTCGGCGTGGTTGTCCAAGCTCCTTCTAAACCACTAGTGATCGTATCTTCCGAGTGGCCTTTTCCGAAGGTATTTTTCCAACCCATGCTTTGTTCTTCCATAGAAGCACCGGCGGGTTCCGGTCCAACATATTTTGTTGGATCAGCGGCACCGTGTGTTTTCCCGAAGGTATGTCCACCGGCAATCAAGGCCACCGTTTCTTCATCGTTCATGGCCATGCGGGCGAAGGTTTCGCGAATATCTCGAGCGGCGGCAATCGGGTCGGGATTACCATTAGGTCCTTCCGGATTTACATAAATCAAGCCCATTTGAACAGCCGCTAATGGGTTTTCCAAATCGCGGTCGCCTTTGTAACGTTTGTCGTCGAGCCATTTGCCTTCGGAGCCCCAATAAATATCTTCTTCAGGTTCCCAAACATCTTCGCGACCACCGGCAAAACCGAAGGTTTTAAAGCCCATGGTTTCGAGGGCAACGTTCCCGGCCAAAATCATTAAATCGGCCCACGATATTTTCTTACCGTATTTCTGTTTGATGGGCCATAACAATAAACGGGCTTTATCGAGGTTGGCATTATCGGGCCAGCTGTTGAGGGGAGCGAAACGTTGTGTTCCGGCGCCTGCCCCACCACGGCCATCGGCAATACGGTATGTACCCGCACTGTGCCACGCCATACGAATCATGAAGGGGCCGTAGTGACCATAATCGGCCGGCCACCAATC
>JBPCSZ010000153.1:0-6723 GCA_051006655.1 Chitinophagaceae bacterium | reverse complement strand
CCGCCAAATAGAATTAAACCGCTTGGTTCTATTTACCGAAGCCCAATGATTTGATGAAGATGCATAGCTTTTTTATTTCCGATAAAAATTGGCATTTTTAGCTATTTTTCGAAAGCCGAAGTTTTTTGCTCCACTTTTTTTAAAAAAAGTGGAACGCACTACTTTAAATCTTGTTGGTGAAAAACACCAACAAGGGCTTCTCTAAAAAACCGCAACGTCCCTGCCACTTAAATTCACGTTGATGTCAATTTTATGGCAGGAGACGATGCGGAGAAAACAGTAAACAGATTCAGCGAACAGCGAACACAGAGCATAACCCCTACAATTTCAATGATGTTAATCCAATTCTGTCAATCCTGACAATCCTGTCCTAAAAAACAAATCCTATACTAAAACTGCGGCAAGGTTGGTTTTGTACCCATAATCTTGTCAATCTCAGCCATCACCTCCGGTGTTAATTTCGCTTGCAATTCCAAGGCTTTGAAATTCTCTGTCAACTGTGCTTTTTTAGTAGCTCCTAAAATTACCGTCGAAACATTCGGGTTCTTCAAACACCAAGCAATACTCATTGGCGCTAAGCCCATATCTAATTTATTCGCCAACTTGGCCATCTTGCCCACCTTGGCTATTTTATCGTTGCTCAACCAACGGTCGGCTAACCACTCAAACCCTTTCATGCCTAAACGAGCTCCTTTAGGTACACCGTCGTTGTATTTACCCGATAATAATCCGGAGGCCAACGGACTCCAAATAGTAGTACCTAAACCAACGCCGTTGAAAATACTCAAGTATTCGTTTTCTAATTTTTCGCGCTCGAACATATTGTATTGCGGTTGCTCCATGGTTGGACCAATCAAGCGGTATTCAGCCGCTACACGGTGGGCTTCCATAATTTCAACGCCACTCCATTCGCTGGTACCCCAATACAAAATTTTTCCTTGCTGAATCAAGGTGTTCATGGCCATCACGGTTTCAGCAATGGGGGTGTTTTTATCGGGACGGTGACAAAAATATAAATCCAAATAATCCACTTGCAAACGTTTCAAGGCTTCATTACAGGCTTCAATAACGTGCTTGCGACTAAGTCCGGTTTGATTGGGTTTATTTTCGGTACCACGCCATCCAAAAAATACTTTACTGCTCACCAAATAACTGGTACGGTCTTTTTTCATTTTCTTCAACACACGGCCCATCATGTTTTCACTTTCGCCTAAGGCATATACTTCCGCATTATCGAAAAAGTTCACACCCATATCGTAAGCATAACTCATTAATTCGGTGGCGCGCTTATCGTCAATTTGTTTGTGAAAACTCACCCAACTGCCAAACGATAAAGCACTTACTTGTAAACCCGATTTTCCTAAACGTCTGTATTCCATGGTATTTATTTTTTGAAGCACAAAAATACTACGGATTGCCACAATGCACATGCTTCCCTTGCAAAGGCCTATAGACAACATAAATACCCGCAAACCATATAGGCAATTCAAATCAAACACAATACTTTTACAACATGCTCCCTTTAACGGTTATCATTATGGCTCGCAACGAAGCGCATCGCATCGAACGATGTTTGCTGGCCTTGCAATCGCTGAAGGCCGATATTTTGGTAGCTACCAATCAATGCACCGATAATACCGCCGAACTGGCCTTGGCCATGGGTGCCCGCGTAGTGGATTTACCTTGGCAAGGTTTTGCCGCCACTAAAAATGCGGCCCAAGAACACGCTCGTTTCCATTGGATATTGAGTTTAGATGCCGATGAAGTCCCCAACGAAACCTTGTGTGAAAGCATCATCGCCTTGTTTCAACAACCCATGTTGGAGAATAGTGTTTGGTCCATTAAACGCCGTTTGGTAATTGGTGAACAAGTATTATACCATGGTTCCGTGAGTAACGAATACCGGGTACGTTTATTTCATCGGAACTACGCACATTGGAATACCAATGCCGTGCACGAAGATATTATAGCGGAGCAGCCATTGAAACCACACGCATTAGACGGTTGGGTTTGGCATTATTCCTTCAACAGTTTCGATGAACACCGAACGAAGTTGCTGCAATACGCCCAACTCTTTGCGAAACAATACGCGCAAAAAAAGTCGAGTGTTTCTGTGCTGAAACCTTTCAGTGCATATTGGGGATTTATAAAAAATTATGGCTTTCGGGGTGGCTTTTTAGATGGCCGTGCCGGACTTGAATTTGCCTTGAACGAAATGCACTATACCCGCAACAAATACCGCTGGGCAAACGAAATCATTACATCAGGCGCTTCGGAATTTGGTAAGTAACAAATTGGGTTTTGTATTCATACCACGAAGCCCACTCCGGAGTTTCCGATTGTAACACCAATACGCCGGCCTTAGGCATTTCCTCGTAAAAACCAAACAACAATTCGCGGGCCCATTCGCTGATGCCGGTATTGTGTCCAACCAACATCAAGGTATCCATATCGTTGGGGGTTTCTAATAAACACGTCGCATACACCGGGGGTGAGGCTAAATACAAATTGCGCTGAAAAATAATTTGGCCGGCATCAAAGTCCAAGCCTTGGGCCATATCCCGCGCGGTTTCTTGTGTTCGAAGCGCGGCACTACTTACAATACGATGGGGAATAATAGCTTGTTCTTTCAACCATGCCGACATCACACGGACTTGCTCGTGGCCTTTTTTCGATAAGGCACGGTCAACATCTTTTTGTGCGATACGCGCCTCTTCGGCCTTGCCATGCCGCATCAGCACCAAGGTCTTCATTATTTCTTTTTCACTTTCATGGAAAGGATACGCACATTTTCATTGGGGCGATCCGAACCGCTGCGTGGACGATTTGCGATGGCATCCACCACATCTTGTCCTTTCACTACTTGTCCATATACCGTATACCCACCATCCAAATGCGGTGTACCACCAATGGTTTTATAATCGGTGCGGGCTTGCTCGGAATATTTAGTGCCGGTGCGTTTTTCAAAATTATCCAATTCAGCATCGGTGAACGTTTTACCAACCACCAAATAAAACTGGCAAGCAGAAGAGGCTTTTTCGGGGTTACCATCGCGGGCGGCCGCCAAAGCCCCTTTCTTATGATAATACTTCGGCAACATGAATTCGGCTGGCACTTTATACCCTAAATCGCCATTGCCCAAGGCTTGTCCATCGGTAGCGCGACGGCTATCGGGGTCGCCCCCTTGAATCATAAAATTCGGAATTACACGATGGAACAATAAACTATCGTAAAAGCCTTCTTTGGCTAATTTCAAAAAGTTCTCGGCGTGTTTGGGCACATCGGCATAAACCTCCACTTTAATGAAGCCGGCCGTGGTACGAATTTCAACAAACTTGTTTTTGTTTTTCTTCGCCATCATAGGGGCACTCATTAAGCCCATCAACAGAATAAGTAAAAATTTCTTCATACACTTTTTTGGAATGGGGGCTAAGGTACAATGTAAAAATGATTGTTGGAAATGATGTAAGACAGGAAAAACAGGGCATAAAAAAGTTGTTGGGATGAAAAGCTTTATTTCTCGTGTATTTCAACACACAATAACATTAAGAATGGTTTAAACGAATATAAACGGTTAAAAATAAATCTGCCATAACCTGGTTTGTAATTTTCCAAAAAACCTATTGTCATGGAAGAACATAGCTCCCAAAAACTAGTTGAATTAATTCATCAACATAAACACACGCTGAAACCCACTCAATTAAAACTATGCCTACCTATTATTCATCGGCTTTGTAAAAAAATGGAAATGGGTGTTCAATTCAAAACCATTTTAGTTCATGACCAATTAATTTGTGATGGGCATCATCGTTATGTAGCGGCCTTGATAACCAATTATAATTTAGATATTTCACCGGCATTAATCACATCGGCAACCATGAGTTTTAACTGGGAAGATGTAACCTTTGATGAACAAGATTGGGACACTGCAAATAAAATTAATTGGCTAAATACCCAAGATGCGCTATTTAACAATTTACCCTTAGAAGATTTCAATGCCCTCATAAAATAAATATTACTTTTGTTTCATGACATTCTTCCTCGATATTGATGGTGTTATGGTACCGATTAAGTCGTGGGAAAGTCCTGTATTATTAAACGATGGATTTCCTGCTTTTAGTCCAACAGCCACTGAAGTATTGAAAAACGTGTTGAAAAACAAAGACCGAATTATTATTACATCCTCGCATAAAGACCGTTTCAACGAACTGGAATGGAAACAACTTTTTGCCCATCGGGGAATTATACTGAATGAGCTTAGTCGCTTGCCTTCTACCCCCGTACCCCATTCCCGTTACGATGAATTGATGCAATGGTTTTCTTACAATACCATCGATGACGCATGGGCCATTTTAGACGATGATAGTTCCTTAAATAATTTACCCAAGGCATTGAAAGAACACTTGATTCTCACCAAACCCATGCTTGGTTTATGTCCCGAACATAAAGACATGATAGAGGCGCTTCGTTGCAAAGAAACAGTTTAATAAGTGCCTTATTTTATACCACCCGCATCGCTTACCTTTGCCGTGGTATGAAAGTTTACCGTGGACTCGAACATATTCCGCCCATACAAGGTGCCGTATTAACGGTGGGTACCTTCGATGGGGTGCATGCCGGTCATCGCCGTATTTTAGAACATATCCGCGAAACAGCCCGTAATACCGGGGGCGAGTCGGTCATATTAACCTTCCATCCGCACCCACGCAGTGTATTGGGAACGAGTCCGGTGCCACTTTTACAAACACCCGAAGAAAAAATACAAACCCTCGAAGCCTTAGGCATCGACCATTTAATTATTGTACCCTTTACAACGGCTTTTGCGTCTATGCCGGCCGCCGATTATGTGCGCGATGTGTTGGTGAATCCCATTCATCCACAACGCATCATTATTGGTTACGACCATCAGTTTGGAAAAAACCGCGAAGGGAATTTTCAATTGTTGGAAAACTTACGCCAACAATACCAATATCAATTGGAAGAAATACCCGCGGCCGTAATAGACGATTGTGCGGTATCATCGACCCAAATTCGCAAAGCCTTGAATGCCGGCGATGTGGAACGTGCGGCTATTCTTTTAGGCCGACCTTACAGTTTAAGTGGTGTGGTAGTAAACGGCGAACAACGCGGTCGATTATTAGGTTTTCCTACGGCCAACTTACAAGTAAACGATACCGATAAACTCATTCCGGCCAATGGCGTGTATGTGGTTGAAAGTTTATGCGATGGCATCATGTACCGCGGTATGATGAATATTGGACATCAACCCACCTTCCATGCGGTACAAAGCAAAAAATTGGAAGTGCATTTGTTAGAACAAGCCATGGATTTATACGGCAAAAATTTATGCATCCGCTTCTTAGGTCGATTGCGCGATGAACAAAAATTCAGTGGCCGCGATGCCCTGGTAGCGCAATTGGAAATAGATAAACAACGCGCCAAAAACTGGGTATAAAATCAAAGCGAGTGCGAGTAAGCGGAAGCGAGTGTTTTGTAGGGGCGAATTGAATTCGCCCGCGGAAAAACAATTCGGAGGTCGTAGGGGCGTGCCCTCGTGGCCGCCCGCCGAAAAAACAATTCGGAGATTGGTAGAGCCAGGGCATGCCCTGGCTCTACCCAATACAAATTTTATCACAGAGGATAAGAGGTGTTTTCACGGAGGTTCGTAGGGGCGAATTGAATTCGCCCGTAAAAGTGAGAGCGAGTAACAAAGCGTAAGCGAGTGTATAATGTTGAATAATGCTTCAGACGATGCCGAATAGCCCCGGGTGGAGCTAGCTACCTCGTTGCGCGGAACACGGGAAGACCGCTGAACATAGCGATGCCGATGCGCTTCAAAAAGAAAATTACTTGAACCACGAACTATACATCACGTAGTTGTTCGCGATGCGGTCGATTTCGCCGTGAATGAGTTCTTGCGAAATGTCCTTCACTTTTTTGGCCGGTACGCCCGCGTAAATACTGCCGCTTTCGCATACCATATTTTCGAGCACCACGGCCCCGGCCGCAATAATGGTATTGGTACCAATATAAGCATTGTCCATTACAATGGCACCCATGCCAATCAATACATTGTCTTCCACGGTGCATCCGTGCACCAAGGCGTTGTGACCGATGGACACATGATTCCCCAACACCACTTTCGTTTTTTCGTAGGTGCAATGCAATACCGCCCCATCTTGAATATTCACTTTATTGCCCATGCGAATGCTATTCACATCGCCGCGCACCACGGTATTGAACCAGATACTGCATTCTTCGCCCATCACTACATCGCCCACCACGGTGGCGTTGGGCGCAATGAAACACGAGGCGGGAATTTCAGGATGAATACCTTTTACGGGAAGAATGACCGGCATAAAAATTCAATGAAGCACAAAAATACAAGAATGTAGCGCAAGGGCGGTTGTATTTTTACACCATGAATTTGCGTTCCCTGTTTTTGCGGTACAATGCCCAAACTTCCGATGCCCCCATTGCCTTGCCCATAACGCGCGCCGAGGGGGTGCATTTATTCGACGATGCCGGCAAGGCCTACATCGATTTAATTGGGGGCATTAGTGTGTGCAATATGGGACACGGTCACCCGGCCATTCGCGCCGCCATTCACGAACAAGTGGACCGGTACATGCACGTGATGGTGTACGGCGAATTGGTACAATCGCCCCAAGTATTGTATGCACAATCGCTTTGCGAACATCTTCCTTCAACGTTGCAATCGGT
>JBPCSZ010000152.1:0-12979 GCA_051006655.1 Chitinophagaceae bacterium | reverse complement strand
ACGGCTTCCAATAATTCTTCAAAGCGTTTGTGGTATAAGCGAAAGAAATAATCGGTCCAGGTGGCATCTTCTTTCATCAACTGCATAATCTTTTCCACGGGAACAAACAGGATATCGGTAGGTTCTTCGGCAATGGCAGTTACCTTGCTGGTGTCGTGATGGAGTCCACCTAAAAACGACATAATACAACTTTCGCCGGCACGGATATAATACAATAAAATTTCACGGCCATCGTCGTGCGAACGCATCACTCGAATGGCACCTTTCATCACCAATGGAATGGAACGGATATAGGCGTTTTCGCGCAGAATAACATCGCCGGGCTGAAAGGATTTTTCAATACCCACCGATTGCAGTTTTTCAATAACATGCATGCCCGGGAGAAAATCGTTGATATTAGATTCCATAGTGAAAAATTGTTTTCAAAGATAAGGGATAGAATAGGCATTATGCTATCCGATTAAGTTTTCTTTCACCCATTGTTGGCAATAGACTTTAATTTCATCGCGGGTTCGACGGAATAAAAACAAGCGCTCTTCTTCCGTGCCGGGCACATGGGATGGATCGAAGAAATTGTGGTGAAAGGTTTTGGTTTGTCCGGGAAAAATTGGACATGATTCTTGGGCATGGTTGCAAACGGTAATCAACGCATCGAAGGGGATATCGAGATAATCGTTCACATGGTTGGAGGTGTGTTGACTGATATCAATACCGTCTTCGGCCATTACTTGAATGGCCATCGGATTAACGAAGGTGGATAAAACACCGGCACTGTAAATTTCCGCGCGTCCTTGTGCGAAATGACGTAAATATCCTTCGGCCATTTGACTGCGGCAACTGTTGCCGGTACACATTACAAGAATTTTTTTCATAGTATTAAGCATATAATTTTTTACGTAAATAAAAGGCGGCTTGCACCAATAAGATGAGGGCGGGGACTTCTACCAATGGTCCAATAACGGCCGCAAAGGCTTGTCCGCTGTTTAACCCAAATACCCCGATGGCAACCGCCAAGGCCAATTCGAAATTGTTGCCGCTGGCTGTGAAGGCAATGGCTGTATTGATATCGTAAGGGGCTTTTAAATTCCGCCCAATCAAAAAACTCACCAAGAACATGATACCAAAATAAATCACTAAGGGTAAGGCGATGCGTAATACATCGAATGGAATTTGAACAATGAGTCCACCCTTTAAACTAAACATAACCACAATGGTAAATAACAAGGCAAATAAGGTGATGGGTGAAATGCGGGGTATGAATGTTGTATTCAACCAAGTTTCGCCTTTCAAGGCTATGACGGCATAACGAACTGCAATACCGGCTAAAAAAGGGATGCCTAAATAAATGCCTACGGTTTTGGCAATTTCGCCCATAGTAATGGAAACTGCTACACTTTCCATGCCAAAATAGGGTGGGAGAACCGTGAGAAACAAATAGGCATAGGGACTATACAAAACCACTTGCAATAAACTATTGATGGCTACTAAACCGGCGGCATAATCGCGGTTACCTTCGGCTAATTCGTTCCAAACTATTACCATAGCAATACAAGGGGCCAAGCCGATGAGCAATAAGCCTTGCAGGTACTCGGGTGAATTGGGAAGAAACACATAAGCCAAGAGCATCATGAGCAAGGGGGCAATCACCAAGGTTTGTACTAAGGAGAAAATTAAAAACTTGGGTTGTTGAAACAAGGTGCCCAGTTTATTCCAACGGACTTTCACAAAGGGCGGAAACATCATCAGGATGAGTCCGATAGCCAAGGGAATATTGGTACTGCCTTGGGAGTACGATTCTAAAGTGATTGGTAAGGACGGTATGAAATTACCCGCCAATATACCCACGAACATGGCTAAGAAAATCCAAAGCGTTAGGTAGCGGTCTAAAAAAGCCAAGCGTTTTTTGGATGGCGACATAGAAGGATGATTTATTGAATTAACTACAGCATCCACTACCCGGAATGCAAGTTTCTGTTTTTGGTTTTTCGGCGTACAAGGTGATGCTAAAAATTCCTTGGTGTTCGCCATTGAATTGAGCGATTTCTTCCGCACTTAAATAACGTGAAAGAATATCGTTGGGAATAATGATGGGTTTTTGTTTTTGAACAAGTAAGTTGTCAAAACCTGCGGCTTGGGCTAAGGCTAAATATTCGTTCTTTTGAATGGCGCCCGATACACAGCCGGCATACATTTCGGCATCGTGGCGCAAGGCATCGGGGAGTTCGCCTTCTAATACCACATCGGAAATACTAAAGTGCCCGCCGGGTTTTAATACACGGAACATTTCTTCGAACACGGCTTTTTTATTGGGGACTAAATTCAGCACGCAATTGCTCACAATGACATCCACGCGATTGGCGGCTAAGGGCATGTGTTCGATATCGCCCAAGCGGAATTCCACATTGTTATATCCGAGTTTATCGGCATTGTTACGGGCTTTTTCAATCATGGCTTCGGTAAAATCGATACCAATAACTTTGCCTGATTCGCCTACGGCTTGACGCGCCACAAAACAATCGTTGCCGGCGCCACTACCTAAATCGAGCACGGTATTACCCGGCTTGATATGGGCAAATTGAGTGGGGAGTCCACAGCCTAAGCCTAAATCGGCGTCGGCATTATAACCTGCCACTTCGCTGTAATCGTCGGTCATGATATTATACACTTCCGTAGAGCAACCACCGGCCCCACAGCAGGAGGACCGATTATCGTCGGTGCTTTGTTGTGCAATGCGCGTATAAGTTTCTTTTACAATGTCTTTTTGTTCTTGTTCAGTGCGTGTCATATCAATTGAGTTTTAAGGTTTATGCTTTAACAGGCACAACTGCCTTGTTGTTTAATGGGTTGTTTGATGAATTGTTCCAAGTCTTTTTGCATGGTTTCCCAAGCATTTTCATCAATACAATAACATACCGAAACGCCATCTATTTCACCTTGAATGAGTCCAACCTCTTTTAAGGCCTTTAAATGTTGCGAAACTGTGGCTTGGGCTAAAGGCAATTCATTCACAATGTCGCCACACATACAGCCCGGTTTTTTCAATAAGAATTGCAAGATAGCAATGCGTGCCGGATGCCCCATGGCTTTGGTCCAACGGGCAATGGCAATATCCTGTTCGGTATAATCGATGGTTTTACTGATTCCCATATTCATCGCAAAATTACGATAAATAAATTAATGGCGTATTTTTCTTTTTTCGTGAATAGCCTATCAAGGAAATAAAGAGTTTGAATGGATGGGGTTAGGAACTATATTTTACCTTTGAACCTTAATTATCAGCTTATGAAAAAAATTGGATTGGCATTCATGCTCTTCGTCTCAATGCAAGCCTCGGCACAAGCCTTGAAAGTACCGGTAACAAGTCCACTGCAAACCATTAAACAACAATTTGCTTTATCGGATGTGAGTGTGGAATACGGTCGTCCCGGTGCCCGTCAGCGTAATGTGTTTGGCGATGTAGTTCCTTACGGGAAAATTTGGCGTACGGGTGCTAATGGTTCTACCAAAATTACCTTCGGCGATGATGTAACGATTGATGGCAAGGCGGTAAAAGCCGGGACTTACGCTTTGTATACCATTCCTAATGCCAATGAGTGGACTATTATGTTGTACAACGATTTGAAGTTGGGTGGCGATGTAAGCAATTATAAAACAGAAAACGAAGTAATTCGATTCACGGCTAAACCGCGTATGCAAAAGGATGCTGTAGAAACCTTTACCATCGATATGCAAAACATTTTGCCAACCTCCATGCAAATTGATTTGGTTTGGCAAAATACACGTGTAGGATTTACGGTGAATACCGAAATCGAAGAACGCATTATGAAGAATATTCAGGCGAGTGTTGAAAAAGACAACCGTCCTTACTATCAAGCCGCTTCGTACTACTACGATAATAATAAAGATTTAAGCAAGGCTTTGGAGTGGGTAAGTAAAGCCACCGAACAAAATCCGGATGCCTATTGGGTTTGGACAAAGAAAGCACAAATTCAAGCCAAAATGGGCGATAAGAAAGGGGCTGTATTAACAGCAACAAAAGCCAATGAATTGGCCAAAGCCGATGGCGATGATGCTTATCAGCGCATTACTCGTCAAATTATCGATGAAAATTCGAAAAAATAAATTTGTGGAATTGTCGTTAATGCGACATCAACTTACCCGCGTTCCAAAAAACGCGGGTATTTTTATGCATTCTATGTTTGGTATCTATCGTTTAGGTCGATTTTATTTTTCACTGTTGTTGATTGGCATTTCGCTGTTAAGCTATGCCCAACCTTCGCGCTCCAACTACAAAGCCTTTGTGTTTAATGTCTTCGATGCACAAACCAATAAACCCATCGACGATATTTCATTGTGTATGTACGACCAAACGGGACGGCCCTTGGTGCAATGGGTAGAAACTATCCCCGGTACGAAAAAAAATAAAACCATTTTAGATAGTTTTTATTGTTGGCCCAATCATCGTCCACCCTTAAGGCAAAGTCCGGGACAAGTCAATTTTTTTCAACGCCAATCCTTTGCCGGTTTAAACAAAGAGTGGGTCTGTATATTACCGGCCTTTTCAGGCAATATCGATTTATTGTCGCAAAGCATTTTAATGCATGACATCAGCGAGGTGAATAAATCGCCTTGGGTACCGTTATTTCTTCAATTGAAATTGCACGATCCGAAAGGGCGTTATGCCGATGCCTTGATTCCGATTCCGAAAGACCGTTGTTTTTTTATAGAAGATTTGAAGCAAGGCAATATGATAGAGTCGATTCGCCTTGTTTTATCGAAAACGGATTCCCCCCGTTTGCTCGATGAATCGTATGATTCGTATTGGTTTCCGGTTTATGCCATGTTGCGTAATCAAAGCATGATGCTTCATGATGAATCAAACACTTCCATGAAATTGTTAGCCATCAATGCGTATCATGAAGAAACCGGCAATATTGTAAAGCAAGTGCTTTCACCTAAACCAAATTCAGCGTATGGAGAGTGGGGAAGAGGTAACCTGCAATTTTATAATCAAGGCAATACCTCCTTCGCTGATTATGCTGATTTTTTCGTTCCTCGTAAGGATCATACAGTGGGCTTATTTTATACCTATTCGAGTGAAACTAAAACCTATGTAATAGATACAGCCGTATACACGAAACCCAATCTTCGCTACAGCGCCCATTTAAAAAAATTATTTGCCGATGATACAATTCGTCGTGGACAAAAAACCTGTCGTTTAACCTATGCCTGGGAAAACCATGCGTGGGTTTTGAAACGGGATTCTTGTTTTATTGTTCCCGAACCCAATAGGTCCTTGCCCGATCCCAATGCCTATGCCGTCCTTTACGCCAATCGTCCCGGACGTCAATATCCATTGCAAGTATTTGAAGTGAATGCAAAATCCCTTGTCTTGTACGATACGTTTTATGTCACCAATCCCGGTCAACATAAGGTGAATGTAAGCACCAAAACCATGGAAGGCGTTTCGATTCAAATGCCCAAACAAATTCAATCGCAACAAACGGTACCGGTTTATTTGACCTATACCCTAGAAAACAATGGGAATAATATGCATACGTTCAGCAGTGGTGTTTATCTTTCGTTTGGAAGAAATCAAACCCTCTCGTATTACCTCACAGCACCAATGTTAGCCCAAGGCACGCTTCATGAAATAAAAAACCAACAACATTATTTCTATAAACAAGAAAATGCAACTACCTACTTTCAATTAATTGCCGATTCGGCCATGAATATCATCGCCTATGGACGAATTAAAGCCTCCGATAGCAGTCGAATAGGGCATTGGCATTTATATGAAGTACAAGGACAATTACACAAAGATTCCTTTTATTCGAAAACACTCCGATTGTATTTGGCCGATCAATCATCGCAAGGGGCCAAGGCGGTGGTGTATGCTTCGAATCAACGAAACGATACGCTCTTATTGAATTTGCCGAATGGAGTTGAATTTCAACTACGTGAAGGCATTGATTCTATTAAACTGTTTCGCGATAGCCAATATGCGTATTATCGTTGTCGATACGATGATGTGGTGGAAGGCATGTCGCAATATGTTTATTGGCTGAATTATGGACAAGCATATTATCTCCATCAAGATGTTCGGGTTCCCCTCAATTTCAATCATCAACAATTTTATATTCAATGGGAACCCGGTGTATTATCGCGTGAATTCAATTCGGAAAAAGATTTATCGAAATTCGAGTACAAGCAATTGGCATTCATTTTTCCAAGTGTGAAAATCGACACCACCGACGATGGCGTTTATTATCTCGATGCCCGGGCTTGTTCTGAAAATGAACGGAACGCCTTGGTGCAATATGTATTGGAAACCCGTCGCGCCAAAGCAATGTGTAAACTGCATAGGCCCGTACAAAACAAGAATGGCTTGTTATTCGCTATGCCCCGAATTACAGTGAATGTAAAAACACCTGTAGCCCAAGCCGAATTGAATAAAATACTGGCAAACTATGGCTATGAATTAAGCAATCGGGGTGGTGTGTCGATTGCCCAATATACGTATTCCGCGGTTCCTGCTTTAGTCGATGAAACCTATTATATCAAATTCAATCAACTCCTTATGGCGCATCCCGAATTGGGCATCACCCAAGATATTCGTTTTATGGTCAAACCGGTGTTGGAACGAACACAAGCTATTCGGGAGTAGTTAGTATATTCTTGCGGCCTAACCACCAACCTAATATCGCCATCGGAATATAGGCCATCGTTAAATCGAGCACATTGAACCACATCGGAGCACCGGGTAATAATTTCACCATCGAATAACCTCCGTATAAAAAGAAGGCCCCAATCAATAAGGCCGGGAAAATAGAAATTCGGTCGCCTAAGCGAGTGGCAATGAATGCCCCGGCTAAGGTGCCTAAAGCATGGGCTAAAAAGGGCATTGCAAAATGCTTGGGTTCATACAAATGGATATTGGCTTTGATGGATTCAATGGAATTGGGGTCTACGCCAACAGGAAGTGCAATGATTTTACTGCTGAGATTAATAATACCTCCATTTAAAAACCCACCGGCAATTAAGCCGAGTAATGACGCTCCCAAGCGAATTAAATATTGTTTTAACGTGAACGAATTCATACGCGGAATTTTTACAAATTAAACGGATATGCCCCAATAAAAAAAGCGCCCCTCCGAAGAAAGGCGCTTTCGTTTTATATTCAGCGTGAATATTACATAAAGGTATAAAACTCATCGTGGGGTACACGTACTTTCTTCATGTTCACCAACCAATCGTTGGCGGCATCACGATAACCTACAGCCAATAAGCAAGCACTGCGTAAGCCCTTGGCGTGTAATTCTAAAATTTCGTCTACTGCTGCCGGATTAAATCCTTCCATTGGCGTAGCATCTACGTGTAATTCAGCGGCGGCGGCCATACCAATACCCAAGGCAATATAGGCTTGCTTAGCGGCATGGTGTCCTTGCCATTCTTTGCCTAAAGCATCGTAACCACCACGTAATTGGGTTTTGTAAGCATCTAAGGCATCGGCCGGTAAACCGCGCTCGTCAATCATGCGTTGGAATGCGGCTTCAAAACGGGCTTCATCGTAATGATCCCAAGCAGCGAAAACCAATAAATACGAACAATCTACAATTTGCGATTGTCCAAAAGCAGCCGGTTGTAATTTGGCTTTTAATTCCGGATTGGTAATCACCAACACACGGAAGGGTTGTAAGCCACTCGAAGAAGGCGATAAACGAATCGCTTCCAATAAATGTTCCATTTTGTCTTGAGGAACGGTTTCTCCGTTCATCTTTTTAGTGGCATAGCGCCATTGAAGAGCTTCTAATAATTGCATCGTTTATAATTTAGAGCGCAAATGTATACCCACTTATTTTCCTCGTTTCATTATCTTATCAATATTCTATACACTGAATCAATAATCTTAAACTAGATTAAGATTTCAAAGAGATATTCATGAATGAAACGCCCATTTTTGAATACTTTGTCTTGCAATAAAGCCACTTCTTTAAATCCATTACGGCGTAATACATTAGCCGATGCCACATTATAATCAAATACCCCCGCATACAAACGGTGAGCATCGGTCTCTGTCTCGGCATAGTTTATCATCAAACGTAAGGCCTCCTTCATAATGCCTTTACCCCAATATGCTTCTCCTAACCAGTACCCAATTTCATAATTAAAACGATAGATATCATGCTCTTGAAAAATACCAATCGAACCAACCACTTCCTCGTTCCAAACGATGGCACGCACATGCTTGAAATGTTCGTCTTCAATGGTTTTATTGATAAAGCCTAAAGCATCGGTCAGCGTATAAGGCGATGGGAAGGCGTCGCGCATATTCGCCGCAATGTTCGGGTTATTACCTAGTTCGCATAAACGTTGGGCATCGGTGCTTTGCCATAATCGTAGACTCACTTCTTGGAACATGTTCTGCTAATTTTTTAGGTCAATGGACTTATTCCGGCATACGAATCGGAATAGCAATCTGTTCTTCAGCCCCCGCTTGTCCCCAAACATAATTCGCATCGAATACTTCAAAATGGGGTAAATCGGACAATTGATAACCGGAACTCGGTAACCACTCCGAATAAATTTGTTCAAAAATTTCCATGCCGGTACCCCGGTGCTTAAATACCGCATACAAGCCTCCCTTGAAATCAAACGCTTCCCAGTTCGGGGGCAAATCGGCATCGTTTGGCCATTCACATAAAGCCCATTTGGTAAAGGGTGTTTGTGGATTAAACGCCTCGAAATACGCGGGCGGATAAACCTGTAAGGAATAACGTAAGGTATTCAAATGTAAGCCTCGATAAATAGGCATAAACCCTTGCCAAAGCGCCGGGGTTTGATTTTGCATCAAACTCATATTCAAAGAAATTCCCACCAAACGTTGGGGTGGGAATTCAATGATTTCAGGTTGCATTACGGACATATTATTTTACCCGTAAGGTTAAGTTTAACGTGCCTTCCATCACCACCGTGCTCGTGCGACGAATGCTTAAGGCCGTTCCAAAACGAAGTTGATTGTTTTTCAAACTCGATAATAAACTAATCGGGGTAGTCATATTCATGTCCAAGGTCGAGGCATTAACATCCGGTATCGTATTGCTCGAAACAAATTGGGTATTCCCCCAATTCCCACCGGTATTGGTTTGTGTCAATACATTGATGGCCGAAAAATTACTGATATTATTGTTCGCATCGGTATTGGTCAACGTCAATTGCATGTCTTCAATTTGCACATCATCCACTAAATTCAAATCGTAAGAACCACCGCTTTGCGCCTTAATGATCGAATCGACATTGAAATTAAATGTCGGCAACCAAATGGTATCGGTACTTCCCACCACCGGCATCACCGGAATGCTCACGGTAATGGGGGCATTGAAGGTGAAACTTTGTAATAATGCCTTGATGATTTTACCACACGAAGCGCCGGCTACTAAAACAGCCATAGCCACGAGTATCATTTTTCCTGTTTTCATACCGCAAAAGTACACTTCCGGCGGGGCATTTTTACGATTCTTTTTGGTTTAAACCATGCTCCTTGAATATCGTATTGAGAATGGCCTTTCTTTTTATGGAGCGGCGCCGCGCCGGATTAATTCGGTCTATCAAACGTTGCACATCCCACTGCACTTCCTTAATACGAATAGCTTCATCGAGGTTTTGCGCCTGAACCGCCCGTTTTAGCCATACTACCAATGCCTCCTCATGCGCCACCAATTGCTCTTCCATGTGGCTTAAAAGCAAGTCCAACTCATTCTTGTTTTCCATGGTTTTTGAGCAAAGTTCTGTGCCCACTCGGTCATTCGGTGACGTAGTCACTCCCTCGCTTTATACTCTCGCTTCCGCTTCGTTTCTCGCTCTCTCTTTCCTCTCGCTTCCGCTTCCATTCTCGCTTTCACTTATAGCGTGTCGGCGGAATCCCATCCTCCCAACCCACTTTTATTTCTCCCCGCCGTCAGGCTGCTCTGGGGTATCCGTACCTCGCCCGAAGGTCTCGGCACCGGCTCCTTCGTCGCCGCCCGCCACATCCTTCACGCGAGGTTTGGGTACATGGTAATCGTTTGGGGAATTAATAAAGAGAGTGCTTGCTCACAATTAAATAAATTGCGTAAACCTTATTTATTTTGATGCGTAATCCTTCCCTTTTTCTTGCAACAATTGAAATGCATCTTCCCAAGCTGGAATAATATCCGATTCATAGCCGTATGTTCTACCTGTCGCAATCCGATGAAAAGCTTTCATTGCGTTTAAATGGGCCCCACTGCGCATAAAATCCAACATCTGCGCTCGGCTCTCCCATGCCGTTATTGTACACTGAAAACCCTTCACGTTTTTCACGGCATAATGTAAATTTCCCTGCGCCGTTTGCACTTGTCTATACGATGGAATAGCGAGCGTCCAAAATTGCAAGGTTCGCCAAAAGTTTTTGGGTTTTAATGCGGTAAGCGAAATATACATGGCTAAAGGATAAGCCATAAAATTACATCAAATTCAACGAGGTTGATTACAATTTAAAAAATCGTTTATTCATCCATACAATGAAATTATATCCGAAAACCTTGTTGAGTAAATTATACATTCTAGCATCTTTCCCCGCCATATAACGCAGTTTATTTTTTCCGTCCGTGGCCGCTTCGTAAATCGTCTTCGTAACTACATCGGTACTCGAGGCATTCTTTACCATCTGAGGAAATACTTGCATAATTTTAGAAACAATGCTTTGGTACTCACTAACATTTGGGTCAACATTAAAATCGAAAGATCGTCCGGCAAAATCAGTATTAATAGCGCCCGGTTCGATGATTTTTACTTGTCCGCCAAATTCTTCCACTTCATACCGCAACGATTCCGAAATCCCCTCCACCGCAAACTTAGTACCATGATATAATGAACCTAAAGGGAATGTCATTTTGCCTCCCATCGACGATACATTCATAATAATGCCGCCTTTGTTTTTCCTAAAGTGGGGGAGGATTGCCCGCGTCACATCCATCAAGCCAATTACATTGGTATTGAATTGACGAAGTATTTTCTCGCGCGGAAAAGTTTCCAGTGGACCATAAGCCCCATACCCGGCATTATTCAATAACACATCAATTTTTCCAAAACGCGATATCCCTTGCTCAATAGCCTCCTCAATGGAATCGAGATCCAACACATCCAATTTACAAACCAACACATCCGATAAACGATTGAGTTCTTTTTCTTCTTCCGGTCGACGCATGGTGGCCACTACTTGCCAACCTTTGGACTGAAAATACTTGGCGGTTTCTTTTCCAATACCACTGCTACAGCCGGTAATTAAAATTGTTTTTTTCATATTTTTTATAATTAGAAAGCAAACTTAGTTGGCACTCCCATAACCAACAACATTAGAGTATGCTCTATGGTTCATATTTATTTTTCAACATGTATATTTGCGGCATGTTAATAAATGAATTGTCTAAGAAATCGGGAGTCTCTCCCCATACCATTCGTTTTTACGAAAAGTCCGGCTTAATTGAAGGCAAACGCGATGATAGTATTCAGTCCAATAATTATTTCCATTACGACGACACGGCCCTCGAAAAATTAGAGTTCATTCAAGATGCTAAATCCGTTGGATTTACCATCAAAGAAATTGTCGAAATCATAGATGCTTGGTACGGTAAAAAATACACGAAGAAGCAAAAGATAAATTTGCTCGATGCCAAATTATTGGCCTTAGAACAAAAGCAGAATGAGATTAAAGAAATGAAAAAGCAAATTGCTCAGTTTAAAGACGATGTGCTAAATAATCGGTGCTAATGCATTCATGTAAACATCAATATGTCATAGTTTGTATAAAATGGAGTCTGCAGGGATTTGCCTATTTTTGAATCTTCAAAGCCCATAGATTTATGCTATATTCTTCATTAGTTACATTTATTTCCTGTTTGTTTTTTTCGTGCAATCCAATAGCCAATTCACAAACCGTGAAAGAACCCGGTATGTCAATGGCATCCACCGGTAAACCGAAAGAAACTAAGGCTAGTTCTATTACTATTGCGGCCGTGGGCGATATCATGCTTGGTACCAATTTCCCCGATGCCACTACCTTGCCTCCCAATGCGGATTCCTTGCTTTGGCCCGCCGATTCGTTATTGCGCAATCCGGCTATCACCTTCGGTAATTTAGAAGGGGTGTTTTTAAATCAAGGAGGGCAATCGAAAGGTTCCGGTCCAAACGTATATAATTTTAGACAACCCGAAGCTTATGGCGCGATATTGAAAAAATACGGCTTCGTTTTTTTAAGCATTGCTAATAATCATGCCAACGATTTTGGTGCCATAGGGATAGAGCAAACCAGTAAGGTGCTCGATTTGAATGGATTGAAATATGCCGGAAATAATAAAAATCCGTATGCTATTATAGAACGCGATGGACTTAAAATTGGCTTGGTGGCTTTTGCACCGCATACGGGTTGTCTCGATTTCAACGATTCCTTAGCCGTGGTGAGTTTAATCAAAGAAGTCAAAGCCAAATGCGATGTGCTGATGGTTTCCTTTCATGCCGGGGCCGAAGGTTCTAAAGCCACGCATGTTACTCGTTCTCAAGAAATATTTTACAATCAAAATCGGGGCAATGTATATGCTACTACCCATGCCATGATTGATGCCGGCGCAGACGTGGTTATCGGACACGGTCCACACGTACCCCGTGCCTTGGAATTATACAAAAACAGAATAATCGCTTACAGCTTGGGTAACTTTTGCACCTATGCCAAATTTAATTTGAAAGGCATCAATGGCTATGCGCCTTTATTCACGCTTCAAGTAAAAGCCGATGGTAGTTTTATGCAAGGAAAAATTACCTCCTTCTTGCAACTGGGCGAGGGTGGTCCCACTTACGACGAAAACCATGCCGCCGCTCAACTCATAAAACAATTATCCGCTGAAGATTTTCCGGAGAGTCCATTATTAATCGATGAACAAGGAAATGTAAGCATAGGGAAGCG
>JBPCSZ010000151.1:0-41956 GCA_051006655.1 Chitinophagaceae bacterium | reverse complement strand
AAACGCCATGCAAGCCATGCAAGCCTCGGGCATTGTGGCCGTAGGCGATATTTGCAATACCGATTTATTAAGTAGACTCAAACACCCCTTGCAAGTCCATCATTTTGTGGAATGTTTTGGTTTAAACGAAGCCCAATCGCTGAATCGTTTTATGGATGCTTTGGCGGTTTTTAATACCCTGAGCGCTCAAGGTCCTAGCAGTTTAGTATTGCATGCCCCCTACTCCGTTTCGCCCGCCCTCATTCGCTTGGTCGATGATTTTAATCGAAACAAAATCAGCACCATTCATCATCAAGAAAGCGAAGAAGAACATCGTTTGTTTTTAGAAAAGCAAGGCGAATTTTTAGGTTTATTTGAACGGGTTCGTTTTGAAGCCGAGCAATTTTATTTTTACGGACAACGAAGCAGTGAAGCGGTTTTACGTTGGAACCAACAAGCCAAACACCTCATATTGGTGCATAATACCGCCAGCACACAAGCCGATATCGACGTGGCTTTACAAGACAAACTCCCCACGTATTGGTGTTTGTGTCCAAAAGCCAACGAATACATTGAAAACACCTTGCCGAATATCCCCTTGATGATATCCAACGGACTCAACATCGTTTTAGGCACGGATAGTTTAGCCTCCAACGACAGTCTGAATTTATGGGAAGAAATGGCCTTGATTCAAAAAACCTATCCCAACATTTCGAATACGAGTCTATTGCAATGGGCTACCCGCAACGGGGCCGAAGCCTTAGATAAACAAGCACAACTGGGTAGTATCGAAACGGGAAAACAACCCGGCATCATGCATCTTCCCAATTTTAAGCCGGAATTTCCATTGGAAGCCAATCCCAACATTGAAATATTGTTCTCCCCTACTTCTTTCTAATATTGGGTTTTACGCCTTTCCCATCTTCCGGAAAATCGGTAAAGCGAACGGGTTTCTTTTCCGGATGTTCCGACCATACGCCCGGTAAATTTTCAGCTTGAGCCCCATGCGGCCATGTTTTCATTTTGCGTAAAATTTGAACGCTATCCGCAGGCTCTTTGTATTCTTTCGCATAAATCAAACTATCGGCTTGATATTCTAAAACCCGCGCCAATTGCTTGGTTCCGGGATGGTAATAGGTCCAAAAACCGTGTCTGACACTACCCCGATTGCTTTTCACGCGAACGGGCCGTAATTGATTGGTTTCCGGATTTTCAACCCAAATAGTATCATATTCATACCGAGCACGAAGCGCTAAATAATGCCCCACACACAATAATTGACCGGCATCGTAATACCGCGCTTCCCCGTCTTTAAGTCCGTTTTTAAAATTCTCCTCAGCAACCGGCACCCCGTCACGATTGGTTTTAAGGCATTTCCCTTCTTGTTTATTATTTACAAATTGGGCGTAGGTATATTCAAACTGATCTAAATCGTCGTACGATTCCATGAGCCACATGCCTTGCTTTTGATTTTTGGCATCCAACTTATTGATGGTATCGCCATTTTGTAACACCTTGTACGATTTCCATTGAACGGTTTGTGCCAATGCCACTTGCTCATTCCCTAAAATGAGTGATAAACAAAAACAAAAACCAAGCATTATCGCCAAGCGGAATCGCTCCATGTAATTTCTTTATGTTTGAAAAAATGCGGCGTGCCATCCACATCCAATTGAATGCAACCATCCTCGCCAACACCCTGCAAGATACCGCGAAAGGGCGCGTTGTTCCAAATGAATTCCATTTCAGTATGCCGGTGTTTCATGAAACGATGATACAAGGCCATCCCCTCGGAACGGCCCTTTAAAAAGGCTTCCACCGCAATTTTTATTTTATTTAACAAGTTATGCGTTAAGGCATTTATAGGCCAAGTTCGACCACTTATTTCATACAAAGAGCAGGCATTTTGCTCAGCATGAAAATGTGTCTGATTCACATTAATACCAAAACCCAAAATGGCATGTGTCCAACTGGCCCCACGAATTTGGTTTTCAATTAAAATCCCACCCAGTTTTTTACCCTCAAAATAGATATCGTTGGGCCATTTAATATAGATATCCTCGGTGTGGCAAGTTTCGCGCAGAACCGCGGTAATGGCTGAACAAAGGGTGGCATTCAATACAAATTGCCCACGTAAATCTTGTCCATGCATGGCCAATACCACCGAGCATAATAAATTCTCGGCCGGAGGCGATTCCCACACATTCCCCATTTGTCCGCGACCCGCCGTTTGGTAATTGGCACGAACAGCCCAACCATGCTCTGCCATTCCTTCCGAAATACAGCGGATGGCATAGTTGTTGGTACTATCAATTTCGTCGAGTTCAACGAGCGTTCCGTTCCAATAAGGTTGCGTCGTCATTCAGGCATTTTAATTATTTTTGGAAATTATTTGATTTCACGCAAACCATCAAAAAATAATCAGCAAAATTTGAAAACAGTATTGGACGACATGAAGCCGGGTATCAAGCGCCTAAGCATGAGCAGTAAATTGATTAAAACTATTTTACAAGCCATAGCCGAAAAAAAGGGAGAGCGCATTGTTAGCATCAATTTGCGAAAAATACCCGAAGCGGTAGCCGATTATTTTATTGTTTGCGAAGCCTCGAATCCCATTCAACTCAAAGCCATTGCCGACAATGTAGAAAAGTTGGTGAAGGAACAATGTGGCGAAAACCCCTACAAATTTGAAGGCAAACAAGGCGACAAATGGATTATAGTAGATTATGTGCAGGTCGTAGTGCATTGCATGCTGCCCGATGCCCGTCATTTGTATAACCTGGAAGAACTTTGGCACGATGCCGAACAAAAAGAACACGATTTATAATTACACTCATTAATTGCGCAGAGCACCCTCCTTATGGAAGATAAAAACCCAATGCAACCCGAAAATTCAAACACACCGAATCCCAAAAAGGGACCAAGATTCAATTTATATTGGATTTATGGCCTCTTCGTGGTCATCTTATTATTCATTCAATTTGGGGGCCGCGATTTTACCCGCAGTGCCAAAGAAGAATCGTTTCAAACCATTAACTCCCTCTATATTCAAAAGAATTTGGTGGACAGTATGGTGGTGTTCACGAAAAGCGTGGATGTGTATTTGAAAAAAGACAGTTTGAAAAAACCGGAATACAGCGCTTTATTGAAAGCCTTGCGTGGCAACGAAAAAGGACCTCATTTTTCGTTTACCATTGGCGATTACAATCAATTCCGCGACGATATTAAAGAAGCGGAAATGAATAAACCCATCGACAGCCGCGTGAAAATCACCTACGCCGAAGATGCCCGTAGTGGTTGGTTAGGCTTCATTTTGCAAATCATTTTGCCTATTGTCATCATGGTGGGCTTGTGGGTATTAATTATGCGCAAAATGGGCGGCGGCGGAAATTCCGGCGGACCAGGCGGTATTTTCAATATCGGTAAATCGAAAGCCCAATTGTTCGAAAAAGGCGGCACGAAAGTGAATATCACCTTCAGCGATGTAGCCGGTTTAGACGAAGCGAAAGTGGAAGTAATGGAAGTGGTAGACTTCCTCAAGAACCCGAAAAAATATACCGCACTTGGCGGTAAAATTCCCAAAGGTTGTTTGTTGGTAGGCCCTCCCGGTACCGGTAAAACCTTATTGGCCAAAGCCATGGCCGGCGAAGCCCAAGTGCCTTTCTTCAGCTTAAGCGGTTCCGACTTTGTGGAGATGTTTGTGGGCGTCGGTGCCAGTCGCGTACGCGATTTGTTTAAACAAGCCCGCGAAAAATCGCCGTGTATTATTTTCATCGACGAAATTGATGCCATCGGTCGTGCCCGTGGTAAAAACCAAATGATGACCAACGACGAACGCGAAAACACCCTCAATCAACTCTTGGTTGAAATGGATGGCTTCGGTGGCGATAGCGGTATTATTGTATTGGCCGCTACCAACCGTCCCGATGTGCTCGATGCCGCCTTGTTGCGCCCCGGTCGTTTCGATCGTCAAATCTCCATCGACATTCCCGATTTAAGCGGACGTGAAGCCATCTTCAAAGTGCATTTGAAAAAATTGAAAACCGCCAACGATTTGGATATTCATAAATTGGCATCGCAAACCCCCGGTTTCGCCGGCGCCGATATTGCCAATGTATGTAACGAAGCGGCTTTGATTGCCGCCCGTAAAGGCAAAACCGAAGTGAACCTCGACGATTTCAACGATGCCGTAGACCGTATTATTGGTGGACTCGAAAAGAAAAATAAAATCATCTCGCCCGACGAGAAAAAGGTAATTGCTTACCACGAAGCCGGCCACGCCGTTTCGGGTTGGTTCTTAGAATATGCCTATCCTTTAGTGAAAGTTACTATTGTTCCTCGTGGTGAAGCCGCCTTGGGGTATGCCCAATATTTACCGAAAGAAAAATACCTAACACTGAAGGAAGAACTCGAAGACCGCATGGCCATGGCGCTTGGCGGACGTGTAGTGGAAGAATTGGTTTTCGGTAAAATTTCAACCGGGGCATTATCCGATTTACAACAAGTAACCAAAATGGCCTATGCCATGGTTACTGTATATGGTATGAACGATAAACTCGGCAATATTTCGTTTTACGATCCGCAAAACGAAGGTTCTTTCCAAAAGCCCTATGCCGAAGAAACAGGGCGTATGATTGATGAAGAAGTGCGCAAATTGTCGGATGGCGCTTACAACCGCGTGAAACAATTATTGACCGAAAAAATGGAAGCCGTTCGCATTATTGCCGAAGCCTTGTTGGAAAAAGAAGTGTTGTACAAAGACGATTTAGAACGCTTAATTGGTAAACGTCCATTTGTTGAATTGGCCGTTATACCCCACGAAACCAACGCCATAGAAACCCCGGTTGATGTGGAACTGTCCCAAAATACCGAAACACCGAATGCGCCAGAAGCCCCTCAAGCATGAGTAAAGCCGTAACACCTCGCGAAGCCATACTTCAAAAAATTCAAACGGCCTTGAGCAATCACGCCGTCGAGAAGCCTTTTCCGCAAACCGATATGGGCGATGTTTTCACGCACTCCGAATTGAGTCGCGAAGAAAAATACGCCGAAGAGTTTTTGAAACTCGGCGGAAAATTTGTTTACTGTCGCGATGAAATGGACATGATGGAACAACTCACGGCCTTGGCCGATACCATGAAGTGGCCTCATATTCACACACGCGATAAAGGCTTATTGCATTTTTTCAAAGAACACGAGAACGACTTGGTACAAGATGCCGGCGATTTAGTGAACATGCAAGTTGGACTCTCCTATTGCGAATATTTAGTGGCGCGTACCGGCAGTGCTATTATGAGCTCGGCCCAAGATTCAGGGCGACAATTACCGGTGTATGCCCCCATCCATATCACGGTGGCTTATGCCGGACAAGTAGTTTGGGATATTGCCGAAGCCGTAGAACGTTTAAAACAGAAATATAAAAAACGCCTCCCCTCTTTAATAAGTTTAACCACCGGTCCAAGCCGTACCGCCGATATTGAAAAAACCTTGGTGGTAGGCGTTCACGGCCCCAAAGAAGTGTACGTGTTTTTAATCGACAAGCCCATGGCAAGGTGAGTGTGAGAGAACAGTGCGGGTGAACAGGGCTAAACAATTCATGCTGTATCTGTTCACTGCTCCCTGTTTCTGTTCCCTGTCTTGTAGCGCGGGTGAACAGGACTATGCCATTCATTCTCTTACTCCTACTCTTACTCTTCAAACTTCCTTCCACTTCGCAGAGTTCTCCCACAGAGGTTTCTGCGATTTTTTTTGATGATTTTTTTGAAGCGCATCTTCATCAATTTCTTCATCTGTCGTCCCGTCTTTCGCTCCAAGCCACGCTAGGCCTCTCGTATTTGTTCGCTTTCACTCTCGCATCCGCTTGGCCCATCGTGGGCTTTCTGCTGCAGCCGGGGCTATTTTTTCATCGTCCGATTCTTTCTGCCTCAGGCAGATCAGCTTATTTCTCTTGCTCCGTTGATGTCATTCGCATACACCAACAGGCATCATCGCATTACACTAAACAAGATGGTTTTGTTGGCTAACCCATTAAAAGAAAATTGCTCAAAAAAAGCTTATTCGATAATGATGTTGAAAACGGATGTTTAGCGAGCAACCTAGTTAAATTCGTATTAAAAAGCCGAATAGCTTTGCGGTCTACATTTTAATCAACCACTGCTCGTTCACGCTTAATTAATTTTGGTATACCTTCATTGAATGAAACATGTATTTACATTGATGCTTATGTTATTTATTAGCGCCTTAAACAGTATGGCACAACCTACACTCACAGGCGCCGATTGTAATATGATTGTAGGCGATATTTTTACTACACGCTCGTCAGCAACCTATCTTGGAAATGCCACAGGGGCTAATTATACGTGGAACTTTTCATCGTACGATACCACCTTCAACACGATCTCAACGTCTAATGTACAAAGCTCGGGAATTACAAATGTTTTATTGGAAGTGACTCCGGGAACTACTACAGAAACTAACCGGTATGAAGTTCTTCCCTCGATACTTCAATTAACGAGTACAACATGGTCTAGCGGAAGTAGCATTTCGTATACTAACAAATGGACAAAACTCGTTTACCCAATTACTATGGGCACTACGTTTTCGGATACTTATAATACCATGGCATTTTTTTCAGGCCCGGTTAGTGTCAATGTAAAGGGAGCAGCAACATCGAATGGTATTGCCGATGGTTGGGGAACTCTGATAACGCCTTATGGTACCTATAACAATGTTCTGCGTGTTACAACCTTTACCCAATTATTAGATACAACAAACAATATTATTTACGGTTCGGGTTTCGATACCACACACAGTTGGTATGTGGCAGGTTTTCATAAACCCGTACTAACAACCTATTCTAATTCAAAGGTTACTGGTGGACAAGCACCGGTATATGGTAAAAAAACGACCTTTCTGATGACACCTACTTCGTTAAATGATGATGTGTCACTCATTTCACAAAACTTGGCCATTTATCCGAACCCGACACAAGGTAATTTTGACGTAAGCGTAAATGCTACCCATGCACTAAATCTGAATTTCAACATGTTTGATATGCTGGGTAAAGAAGTTAAGATTCAAGTTTATCCTAAAACTACTAATGCATACACCATAGAACATCACGAATCATCAGGCATTTATTTTTTAGCTGTGTATGAAAAGAATCAGTTGTTAACCACAAGAAAAGTTGTTATTAATTAATATGAAGCACGAATTACCAGTATTCCGTGATCCCGCATGTGCGGCAACGAAAATTCGCGTAAGCAAAAAATAAGCCCCCCCGTTCTACGAAGCCTATTGGCTTCGTAGTGTTATGCTGTTGCTTTTAGCAACATGGCTATTTCTGTGGTTTCATTAGTCCGTTCTACGAAGCCTATTGGCTTCGTAGTGTTATGCTGTAGCTTTTAGCAACATGGCTGTTTCTGTGGTTTCATTAGCCGAAGAAAGATTCAGGCGATGAAAAATAGCCTTGATGGTAGTGGAAAGCGCCGACGGGGTGCGCCGAGTGAAGCGAGGCGCAACATCCGGCGGCCTTGGAACGGACAGCAAGACGGGTGCTGAGGTAAGTTCAACCGATGCGCTTCAAAAAAATAATCATTACTTTTTACGGCTCAGCATCAGTCCGTCGCGGAGGGGAATGAGCACGGTTTCAACCCGTTCGTCGGTGGACAGGAATTGGTTGTAAGCGTGCATGGCTTGGGCGTTTTTGCCTTCTACCACGGGTTCGCAAACTTTTCCGTGAAACAAGACATTATCGGCGAGGATGAATCCGCCGCGTTTAAGTTTAGGCAAAAGGGCTTCGTAATAGGCCAGGTAATTGGGCTTGTCGGCATCAATAAACACCAAATCAATCTCGTTGGGCAAATCGGGAATGAGGTGCAGGGCTTGTCCGCTAAGCAAGGTTATTTTAGAAGCCAAGGGCGAACGTTGAATCCATTGTTGCGCCCGGGCACTTTGTTCTTCATCGATATCGATGCTGATGAGTTTACCGTTTTCGCTCAAGCCTTCCGCTAAACACAAAGCAGAGTAACCGGTGAAGGTGCCAAGTTCTACTATGCGTTGTGGTTTTATCATATGGCTCACCGCGCTTAAAAAACGGCCTTGCAAATGGCCCGACAACATGATAGGTTGCGTGGTGGTGAGGTGGGTTTGGCGCTCGATATAGTGCAAGGGTTCGGCCGGCACCGAGGAATAGGTTTCGGCGTATTGATGCAAGCGATCGGAACTGAATGGGTGCATAAACCTTAGCGATTCGGTTTTGAAAAAAGAAGTAATAATACAACGGTAATGAAACCATTGAGGAGTAAGAGTTCGATACCAATTTTATAGCCGTTGAATAATTGGGTGGAGAGTGCTTGCCAATTTTCGGCGAGGGGCGATGCAATGCTTAATTTTTTTATGAACCAATCGGCATTGTTGAGCATATCGATACCGAGGGTTAATACAGGGGCTAATCCGCAGAGGTATGGAATTACCTTGTCGTTCAACTTCCGTTTCGAGAACATCCCGAAAGAGAAGAGTCCAAGCAGGGGCCCATAAGTATAACCCGCTAATTTTAAAATCACGTCGATGATGGATTTATCGTCAATCCATTTGAAGACCATCACGCAAACGAAGAAGAGCAAGGTCATACTGAGGTGCACGCGGAGGCGAAGTTGTTTGCGTTGTTTTTCGGCTAAATCGGTGCGGTGTTTAAGGCCAAGAATATCGATGCAAAAACTGGACGTTAAGGCGGTTAAGGCGCCGTCGGCACTGGGGAATAAGGCACTGATTAAACCAATAATAAACAGTACCGAAACGCCGGTTGATAAATAGCCGTTGAGGGCAATGCTGGGGAAGAGATCGTCGCCTTTGATGGCGAGGCCTTGGCTTTGGGCAAAGAGGTATAAACTGCCTCCGAGGAAGAGGAATAAAAAGTTGACAAAGAGAATGACGGTGCTGAAGGTGAGCATGTTTTTTTGCGAATCGCCCAGCTTGCTGACACTGATATTTTTTTGCATCATTTCTTGGTCGAGGCCGGTCATGGCAATGGTAATGAAGGCCCCGCCTACAATTTGTTTCAACCAAAAGCCGGAAGCATTGACATCGGTATTGAACCAGGTCCAATAGTTGGCGTTTTTCATTGAGGTAACGGCATCGCCTAAGCCTAAATGCAGCGACCATAATACGGCGAGAATGCACACCACTAAACCCAGCAGCATAAAGGTGGTTTGCAGGGTATCGGTGTACACGATGGTTTTCACGCCACCTTCGAAGGTGTATAATAAAATGAGCAAGAGGATAATTAAACTCGTTAACCAAAAGGGAATACCCATGGCATTGAGAATGAAGATTTGCAGGATATTGACGACGAGGTATAAACGCGCGGTGGCGCCGAGGGTGCGAGAAACAATAAAGAACATAGCACCGGTTTTGTAGGCCCTGTTTCCGAAGCGTTCTTCCAAATAACTATAAATGGACGTAAGTTGAAGTCGATAATACAAGGGAAGCAAAACATAAGCCACCACGAAGTAGCCGATAAAGTACCCAATAACCACTTGGAAATATTGGAATCCGCTACTGCCTACGGTACCGGGCACACTCACGAAGGTTACGCCGCTGAGGGAGGTGCCTATCATACCAAAAGCCACCAACATCCAATTGGAATTTCGGTTGCCGATGAAGAAGGATTCGTTATCGCTTTTTCGGGACGTGAAATAGGCCACTAATAATAATAAGGCGAAATAGCCTAACACAAAACCAAGGAGGATTCCTGAACTCATACCTTCGAAATTCGAGTAAAAATAAGGGGAATATTTCGTAAACGAAGGAATGGAATCGGGCAACGCGAAGTGCCTGCAAATCGTGTATATTTAAGGCCATTTCACATTACTTTAACGGACGAGCGACATGGGCAAAAACTAAATTTGTGTGCTGTGAAAAATTGGATTGGATTTATTGTTTTAGCTTGGATGGGATTGTTCCTGCATGTGCCGCAATACGGGTATGCGCAGGAGGTGATATTCAAGGCCTTGGCGGCCGCTCAAAAAGTGGGGGTGCAAGATCCGTTTGAAGTGCAGTTTAGCATTGAAAATGTAGGCGATATTACCTCCTTCGATTTACCGCCTTTGCAAGGGGTACAAATATTGAATGGGCCTTCGCGGAATATTCAATACCGGCAAATTAATGGACGAAAAACGGTGCGGGTAGAATTGACTTATGTAATGAAAGCCAAACAGGTGGGGCCATTGCATTTGGGGCCGGCAAAAGCCACGGCCGATGGACATACCATTCGTTCGAACGATATTTATATTGAGGTAGTACAAGGCAGTGTATTAAAACAACGCCGGCAACAAGCCCCGGCGAGTCCGGTGTTCGACCCATTTGAAGCCTTCTTTGGCGATGATCCGTTTGGTGAAGAGGCCTTTGAAGCCTTGCGTAGGCAACAGCAACAAATGATGCGGCAAATGCCCGGTGCCGGCAGACCAAGACCGACGGTTCCCAAAGCAGAACCCATTCAAGCGCAAGATGTGCATCGGCATATTTTCTTTGTGGTAGAAACCGACAAGCGGGACGTGTATCGGGGCGAGCAAATTAATGTTTCGTATAAGTTGTACACGCGACTTCCTATGGAAATTAATATCACCAAAACACCGTCATTGCAAGGTTTTTGGAGTCAAGATTTTAAACTACCCGATCCACCACAACCGAAAAAAGAAATTTATCAGGGGAAAGAATATCAGGTATTTGAAATTAAACGCACGGCTATTTTCCCAACGCAAACGGGCACCCTCACGCTCGACCCGGCCATGGCGGAAGGTGTGGTGCGTTTGATGGAACAAGAAGCCGGCACCGATTGGTTCGATTCGTTCTTTGGTTCATTATTGCTCGATGATATGGACCTACAACAAATGCAAGCGGCCTACCGCGATATACCGGTTAAATTATCGAGTGAACCCATTGCCATTCAAGTGCGTGAATTACCCGAGCAGGGGCGCCCGGCTTCGTTTCAAGGGGCGGTTGGACAATTCAACATTGAAACGGCTATCGATAAAACCGAAATTCATCGGAATGAATCGGCCATTGTTGTAATTAAAATTGCGGGCTTAGGAAATTTGAAATTGGCGGGTGTTCCACAAATTGCTTTTCCAAAATCGCTCACGGTGTATGAGCCGAAGCTCAGCGATACCGGTAGTTTCACGGCACAGGGCATGAGTGCTTTTCGTGAAATACGGTATACGTTTACGCCCAATAAAGAAGGCGTGATTCAAATACCCGCGGGTGCATTTTCCTTCTTCGATCCGGAACGTAATACCTATACTACCCTACCCACGCCATCGTACACCTTGAACGTTTTGCCTGAAAAATCGGGTAAACAATTCATGCACGATATACATGATATCGTAACACGCTCCATAGATGCTGAACAAAGCAGTTCATCTTGCTTATTGCATTCGTATTGGTTTTGGAGTGTTTATAGTTTGCCGCTATTCGGTTTATTGTTCTTGGCTTTTTATAAGAAACCGAAACCATTGGAAAAACCCAATCTCATTAAGCCATCGTTTGATGTTCCTCAAAAAACGAAAGACGACCCGGGTTTGAGCATTGCTGAAAACTTTTTAAGATTGGGTGAGCATACTCCCTTTTATCAAGAAATTATAAAAGCAATATGGCGGCCTATTCAACATCGTTGGCCTGAAATTGCGGCTGTACCCTCGCGCGAAGAAGCTATAAAAGGCCTTAGTAAAACAACATTAAATTTATCGTTACAAGCTGAATTAATTCGTTTAACGCAAGCCTGCGAAACGGCCTTGTATAGTCCAGATAAAGGCACCTTACAAATGCATCAAGTGTATTCAGACAGTCTACGTTTGTTAAGTCAAATTGAAAATCAATTATAATGAAACCCTTATTTATTGTTGGAGGCTTACTGTTATTTAATTTGATGCCACAATGGGCTTGGGCCGACAATCACTTAATGACCGAGAAGGCCAACCAATTATATCATAATCGCTCGTATGCCGAGGCGGCGCAGATGTATCAGCAGTTAATTGATGAGGGCTATCATCATGCCGATTTATATTATAATGCCGGCAATGCCTATTATCGGAAAGGCGAAATAGGCCGCGCCATTCAATACTATCGGCAGTCCTTAGATTTATCGTGGAACCAAAATACCTACGACAATTTGCAGTTGGTGCAACAAAAGGTAAACGACCCGGCTTATGTGAAGAGTATCAAGCAAGAAATGCAAGCACCGTATGTAAAACTCAATCGATGGTCTTTAAATACATGGGCCATACTAAGTGGTATTAGTTTTTTCAGTTTGATGGCTTGGGTGATACTGCGATACTTGAATATAATTAAAAACAAATGGAGTATTTCCTTACCCCTAATTGGTTACTTATTTACCACAATAACCATGATTTATTTATACTACAAGCGTTTTGTGAATTACCCGATGGTGGTGGTCAAACCGAAAATTCAATTTATTTCAAAACAAACAAAGGGTCGTTTAGAATTGTATGATGGTATGGAAATCAGGGCCATCAACATGTTACCGGAAGGACTTCAAGTACAGTTGCCTGATGGCGAGGAAGGAATTATTCAACGGGGCGATGCCATTGCTTGGTAATTTAAAATCAATTTAACCCGAAACAATTGTAGCGCAAGTAGTTAAAGGGAAGGCTATTCAAAAAACGATGTTGCAAAAAAAATCCTGTTGTTTTCACAACAGGATTTCTTATTTTATTTAAGAAAATTACTTCTTCTTCCAGAACATCATTTTGCTCCAAATAGATTCTTGTTCTACTTCTTCGTCGCTGAAGTAACCGGCATTGGTATTGCCGTAGCCATAACCGTAACCATAGCCGTAACCATAGCCGTAGCCATAACCGTAACCATAACCATAGTCGTAACCATAACCTTTCTTCTGGTCGGAACCATTTAATACAACAGCCATGTTCGGCATACGACCTTCTTTATAAATAGCGTGTGGTATTAACAACATGCGCTTGTCTAATTCGTGGGCACGTACCACATACACTACGGCATCGGCGTGTTCAACAATCAACATGGTATCGGTTACTACTGAAACAGGCGCGGTATCGACAATCACATAATCGTAGCGCTTCTTTAATTCATCGAATAAGTATTTAATACGTTCATGCTGCAATAATTCAGCCGGGTTTGGCGGAATATCACCGGAAGGCACTAAATCGAAACGAGCCCCTAATGGATTTTTGATAATAATATCATCGAGGGTTAAATCCACTTGCGACACCATATTGGTGATACCGATATGATTTTCAATACCCATGTATTCCAACAAACGTGGCAAACGAAGGTCAAAGCCCACCAAGGCAACGCGCTTATCGGTCAAACTGAAGGTAGACGCTAAGTTTAATGAAATAAACGACTTCCCTTCTTTCGCCATACTCGAGGTTACGAAGATGATATTGGAGTCGGTATTCGCTCGGTTCACCAAGAAGTCGATATTCGTCCGTAAGTGACGGAAGGCTTCCGACAAGCGGCTGGAATCACCTTTAGTTACCAATAATTTATTATTATCAGCCGTTAACGGGATATCACCCAAATAAGGCAAATTATAACGCTCAATGTCTTTCGGTGTGTGCACCTTGGTATCGAGCATTTCACGCAAGTAGATAATAACAGCCGGAATCAATAAACCGAGGGCCAACGCAATAACGAGTGAATTACTACGGTTAGGAGAAACCGGAACCCCATCGGAATAAGCTTCATCGATGGTTTTAGTATTTGCCACCGTAATAGCCAAGGCGATATTGGTTTCTTCACGTTTTTGCAACAAGTACAAATAAAGTTGTTCTTTAATTTGTTGTTGACGTTCAATGCTACGGAACTGACGTTCGAATTTCGGTACCGACGAAATTTGAGACGATACAATATTCATTTGTGTGCTGATATCGCGCAATTGAATATTGACTGTATTCCGATAGTTCTCAACACTGCTTAACAAACTTTGACGTAAGGAAGCTAACTGCGCATCCATATTCTCCACAATCGGATTCATTTCACTGGAGCTTTTCAAAATACGACCACGATCTAAAATCAATTGATTGTAAGTGGTAGTATTCGAAGTAACCGAAGCATCGCTTAACCCAATATTCGATGGAATCAAATCGGTATTATTATTATGCTTCTTGATATAATCTTCCACATAATCGACCAATTTCAATTGGGTATTTAAGGTTAAGTATTGTTGTTCTGCCGCAGCATCTTTGGTGATCATTTGTCCGGCCTGGCTTTGCACATCCACCAAATTGTGTTCTTGTTTGAACCCTTGGGCTTCCCCTTCCACACTCGACAATTCGGTAGTGATATAATCTAAACGATTACTAATGAATTGCGAGGTATTCAACGAAATCTTGTTCTTGTCTTCAATTTGATCAATATTATGCTGAAGCATCAAATTATTCAAGATATCGATGGCTTTCGCAACATTGGTATGGCGCATCGACAATTCAATTACATTGGCCGATTTATTGATTGGAACAACTTGAAGTGTACCTAAATATTCAGCTACAACGCCCATTAAAGGCGCTACTTTAATACGAATTTCTTCATTAATGAAGCGTTTAATTGGGCGAGGAGAACGAACAATACGATATTTCGCAAATTTTCCGTTTAAGGGTGTTCCGAATTGAAATACTTGTTCTTTCTTTTCCGATTCATCGACAATGGCAAATTCAGTTTCCGATTTAACACGAATTAAAATGGTCCCCGAACACCAATACTTCACCGAATCAGGTTCTAAGATTTCCAACTGAACGGGCGAAGTTTTGTATAATTCATTTTCTACTACATTGCCTTGGCCAATGTATGAAATTTGATGATTCAAGGAACGAACCACACGCATCATCAACGAACGCGAACGGTAAATTTCAATTTCATTTTCTAAGTTATTGGCCCCTTTCAATAAACCAAGATCTTCAAATGCGGCTGATTCCGACAAACCGGCACCCCCTTTTTCATCTTTGATTAAAACAGTGGCTTTTACTGAATAGGTATCTTTTACGTAACGTAAAACTGAATAGGTTACCATCAGGGTAAGCAGTACCGATAACAAAAACCAGTACCAATGGCGTACCCATTTCATCATCAGCATTTTTACATTGCCCCCAATATCTTCAGGCATATTGGTTGCTAGTATCGGCTGATTTTCCATTTCCATGCTCATAACAAAATTTATTGTACTGTGATTGGATTAAAAACGTAAAATGAGATTGGTTACAGAAATAACCAAGTTAATTGACATAATAACCGTTTGACGTATTTGGTTAATTACGCGATTGGCTTCATCGCCACCGGCACCACGAGGTTCAACATAAATCAAATCGTTATTTTGTAAGAAATAAACCGGCGAACGGAAAAAATCGGGCGTTAAAATACTAACGCGATATTCAATTTTCTTCCCGTTAATTTCACGAATGACGCGAATTTTGGTACGATCGGCAGAAGCATCCAAATCGCCGGCCATGGCAATTGCCTCATCCAATGTTAATCGGTCGGAAGACATAGAATACACACCAGGACTACCGATTGAGCCCAACATGGTTACTTTGTGACTCGAAATAGACACGTTCACACGTGGATTATTGATATAGGTTCTTAAACGTTCGCGAATGACATCGGCCACTTGAATGCGATTTTGCCCGGAAACATTAATTTTTCCTAATACAGGAAAATCAATAAAACCATCAATATCTACCAAATATCCTTTACCGCTCGCCGCAGGTGCTGAAGGCAAGCCCTTGGATGCGGAAGGTGTTAAAGCAGACGTGATTCCTTCCTGATTAAACGGACGAACTACATCCGGGTCGAGGGCAAATACTTCAACATTAATTACATCGTTGGGCTGTACCTTAGGCAAGGTATAAGCCACGCTGTCCACAATCAAACGGGTATTGTCTTCGGTTTGAAAATATCGAAGTTTTTTAGGATTAGTACATGAAAAAACAAACAATACAGCAAAAAGCAATAAGCCCAATTGGGCATTTTTATTCATGAATGGTATCATATTAGGTGGTGTATTGTTAGCAAATATAGCCAACTTTGTGAATTTTACCGCATTGGGCATAGATTGTTTCTATAAAGACGCTTCACTTCCTACGTTTACCGAAACATTATTTTCATTCATCGGTTTATCTAAGCTTTGAAAATGAGAATTTTGACTTAAATACTCTGGTATTAACGATTTTAAGCAGGCTACTATAGCTCGGTCCTCAACTTGGTTCAACACCATTTCATTCAACGTATTAACCGATTGCTGAACGACATCGAAACTATTTTCTGCCACTTTAGCAATCATAATTTTCTGATGATGCGTTGGCATAACGGCTTCCTCTTTATTGAGTAACTCCTCGTACAATTTTTCACCGGGGCGAAGTCCGGTAATTTCAATTTTAATTTCTTTATCCGGTACAAATCCCGACAGGCGAATCATTCGTTTAGCCAAGTCGATAATTTTCATCGATTCGCCCATATCGAACACAAATATTTCTCCTCCTTGCCCCATCAAACCGGCTTCTAATACCAATTGACAAGCTTCAGGAATGGTCATAAAATAACGTGTAATTTCAGGATGGGTAACCGTAACCGGTCCACCTTGTTCAATTTGACGTTTGAATAATGGAATAACTGAACCATTAGAGCCCAACACATTCCCAAAGCGCGTGGTGATATAAGCCGTTTTAGATATTTTATTTTTACTTTGAATATACAATTCCGCCGCACGTTTACAAGCCCCCATCACATTGGTTGGATTCACGGCTTTATCGGTTGAAATGAATACCATTTTAGCAACCCCATATTGGTCGCACAAATCAGCAATATTGCGGGTACCCAATACATTCACTTTCACCGACTGCATGGGGTTTAATTCCATGGCGGGTACATGCTTATAAGCCGCCGCATGAAATACCATATCAATTGGGTACTCTTTGAAAATTCGTTCAATGGAACGAAAATCGCTCACATCGCCCAAAATCACATTCAACTCAACGTGATTGATATTGCATTTATGTTTCAGCTCAAGTTCTAAGTGATATAGAGGCGATTCCGCTTGATCGAGTATGATAATCCGCTTCGGAGTACAATAAACCAATTGACGAGCGATTTCGGAACCTATACTACCGGCAGCACCGGTCACTAATATTACTTTATTCGCCATGTAACTGCGTAAGTGCGCATTCCCTAATTGAATCACTTCACGCCCCAACAAATCTTCGATATTAACCCCTTTAATTTGTGAATTGGTCAATTCGCCATTAATCCAATTATCGATAGGAGGTACCGTCTTCACTTCCAAATCCCAATCCATAGAACGATTTACCACCACGCGCTTTTCGGCAGGTGTGCAATTTTGCATGGCAATAACCACTTGGGAAACTTCATTTTTCTTAATAAAATCAATCATGTTTGACCCTGAATACAAAATAGGTACCCCTTTATAGGTTTTCCCTTTTTTATTCGGGTTATCATCAATGAAAGCCGCTACATGATTTGATGTGGACAAAGCATCGTAAGCAAAATGCCCGGCCTCACCCGCACCATATATGATGATGCGCGGTTTGGATTTCGATTTCTTGCCTAAATTAAAAATGTATTTTACAATCAAACGAAATTGTATCAATATGTAAATACTAATAATGTAGTTCAATATCGACACTAACCAAGGGGATGCATATTGGACCATGCCCAATGGTTCGGCTAAAAATAAAATAAAGGTTATGTTGAGAATGAAGGAAAGGGTACGGGATAGAAAAACTCGCCGAATATCGTATAAACTGGTGTGGCGTATTATACCGGTATGCGGTTTAAAAATATAGTGCCCAATTAACATGAACGTGAGCACACTAACTAAAGATCGAAAAAATGGAATGAAATTAAATTCAATCAGGGATGTTTTGGTTTGAAGAAAGTAGGCCAACAACAAGGAGCCACTTACCAATATCATGTCGAAAAATAAAATTACCCAACGAGAAACAAAATTCCGGCCTAGATATTGGATAGGCGACAATAAGCGCATGTATCTCTTCAATTTTCGCATAAAGATTCCTCAAACAACCTTCGTGCACAAATATAGCCATTATACTAAATAGATAGCAACATTTTAATGCGACTACACAATGTTGACGTTACATTTTGTGTACTGATTGATTCATTTTACGAAAAATAAACACCACTAAAAAGGGCGCTAAAACAACAGCCCCAACACACAATAAGGCCGCCCATATGGGGCGTGGCATACTAATTAAAAATACAATTAGCCCCAATAAATAGCAAAATGCCACAACAAAAGCACTTAGTTCTTGTTTTGATGCCGGCGAAAAACGGCCGGCCACATAGCCCCCAAACCAGGCACTTAACCCAAATCCGAATACCTGCAAAACTTGCAATTCAGCAGGGGCTTCAGCCACATAATTTGCCATCTCCAACGCACTCGGCATTAACTCCGGTAATGGATAAAAATGTGCCAACATATTTTCAAAGCCTCGGGTTATGAAACCCGAAACCACCAAACCGGCCAATACAGCCCCAATTAATTGCACTATTTTTCTCATAAAATGGGTATGTCTATTCCAAATTGCCGTAAATGATGCAGGGCATGTTTGTACAATAACTGCAAACAATCGTCAAAATTCAATTCGCCAAAAAAAGGATTGGCAATGCATTGATTTGGATGTTCATTAAAAAAAGTAAAAAAGCCTTGCATGGCCTCCGCTAAATCAGCCAACGCCGCAGCTTGGTCATTGAAACGCGCCGGCAAAGGCTCATCGGGCAAATACTGATTGGGCGTATTATCGCGAAACGGTTTATCGCTTCGAACAAAAGCCAACATCTTCGCCCGTAAGGCCTCATCGCCTACCGGAGGTAAAGGTATTAAACCCGTTCCTTGACGAAATGCATAGGCCATATGTTCTATCATTTGCAACACATTCATTTTACCGAATACCGGCAATTGCGTGCTTAGTATCGAAGCCAAAATAGCCGTATAACGGGTTTTGAAAAACAAGATACGTGCATCCCCTTCATGGTTACGACGATCTTGCCAAATGCCATAATTCAACACGTCTTTTTCAACCCCTTCCACGCTTTCTTGCAAAGGTTCACATAGCACCAAGGCATCATGAGCATCGCGCGCCAACTGCTGATAGATCGCCGTCCCTTCAGTTTTCCAAGCCAACATCGCATCGCTCACGGCTTTTACTACCCGAGCCGGATTCCCGGCCACCACCGAACGAGGGGGTATTATTTCTTTGGCTTTAACAAAGGCCAATGCACCAACGATACACTCATCGCCCACTTGCACATCGTCCATTACAACAGCATTCATACCCACCAAACAATTCTTACCAATGCTGGCGCCATGAATGATTGCCCCGTGTCCAATATGCGCCCCGGCTTTCAAATGCACGGTAACACCCGGAAACATATGGATGGTGCAATTCTCTTGCACATTGCAACCATCTTCAATAATGATTTTCCCAAAGTCGCCCCGAATAGCCGCCCCTGGACCAATATATACATCCTTACCAATAATAACATCGCCACTCACTACCGCCTGAGGATGTACAAAAGCAGACGGATCAACCACCGGACGAATTCCTTTGTATGAATAAAACATGGTTGCTGTATTAAAAGAATGTTTGGTTCAAGGTATCGCGCAACAAAACAGCCCCACGATAACGATCTTCTCGATAACGCGCATACAAGGCATCCATGCGTTGCACACAAACATCATGTCCCCATGCATCGGCCCATTGCAATAAACCTTGCGGATAATTCACGCCCAATTGCATGGCTTTATCAATATCTTCTTTACTCGCTACCCCTAAGTATAAACCATGGGCCGCTTCATGGATCAACATTAAAATAATACGCTCAGCAATGGCTTGCAATGTGGCTTCATTGGCAGTCACCGCTCCACGTTGTATTTGCCCATCTACATACGTATAAAAACCGCGCCCCCGTTTACGCCCTAACCAACCGGCTTCCACCAAGCGCTTCTGCACATACGACGGCGTATAACGCACATCGTAATAATACGATTGCCATACGGTTTCAGTCACGGTGTAATTCACATCGTGCCCAATTAAATCCATTAATTCAAACGGACCCATTTTAAAACCACCTATACGACGCATGGCTTCATCGATGCTGGATATATCCGCAATGCCCTCTTCATAAATCCGCAAGGCTTCACTGTAATATGGCCGCGCTAATCGGTTCACAATAAACCCGGGTATATCTTTCGCTAATACGGTAGACTTCCCCCACGATTGAATCAAGGCCGTGGTTTGTTCCACCAAATGCATATCACTTTGTAAGGCGGGCACCATTTCAACCAAGGCCATCAAAGGGGCCGGATTGAAAAAATGAATCCCCATCACACGCTCCGGGTTCTTACATGCCGAGGCTATAGACGTAATGGATAACGACGACGTATTACTGGCCAATATACACGAGGCATCCACAATGCCTTCTAATTCGGAAAATAAGGATTGCTTGATGCCCAAATTTTCAACAATGGCTTCAATCACTAAGCTTGCCCCCGACAACAACATTAAATCAGACGTCCAGGTAATACGCGCTTGTAATTGCGTGGCTTCATCAACACGCATTTGTTGCTTGTCCACTTTCTTTTGCATCAAGACGGCCAATTGCTTTTGGGCTTTTTCTAAAACCTCTCCCGAACGATCGACCACCACCACGGTATGCCCTGCTTGAGCGGCTACTTGAGCAATGCCGGCACCCATAGTACCACCACCAATTACCCCTATTTTTTTATGTTGCATAGGGTGCAAAAGTAATAAAAAGAAATCCCGCCATAACAGCGGGATTTTATGAATTATTCTATGATGAATTAACGAATTAAGATGACATCACCTTTAAAGTAACGGGCTTTCCCATCGGGATAGGCTACCCGTATTTGATAGAAATACGTACCGCCATCTTGTAATTTACCACGATAGCTTCCATCCCATCCACGATTATCGTTGGCCGAGAAAATTTCTTGCCCCCAACGATTCATCACCTTAAACTCTTGAATGTTTTGGAACGTTAAGTTCGCAACACGGAAAACATCATTGTTACCATCCTTGTTTGGCGAGAAGGCATTCGGCACATACAAGTTATCTTGGTAATCAATGTCTACGTAAATACTATCCATGCCACGGCAACCCAAGGCATTAATACCATACACATAATACAAGGTAGGCTCGGCAGGCGAAGCTACAATTTGTGGTACATTAGGGTTACTAATACCCCATACCGGCGTCCAACTATAACGCTGAGCCCCTGTTGCCACTAAGTTCACTTCTTCTTGATAACGAATTTTAATAGAATCACCATTCAAAATAACCACATTGGGTTTTGCATTCAAATTCACTTGAATGGTTACCGTATCGGAACAACCATAAGAATCTAAACGCACACAATGAAACTTCTTGATACCGGCCCCCATAGGCGTAATAACCGGATACATACAAGCTGAACAACTCAATTCATTGGTTCCCCAATTCTGATCGTACCACGTTAACGTATACGTTGGGGCATTACCATAGGCCGTAGCAATTGGCCCATAAGAATCGCCTTCGCAAATCGTAGTATCCATCGGGCGAACTTTCAAACCATGTACCGACAACGTTACAGTAACCGAGTCCGTTACTTCACACTGATTGCCACCCGTTGTATAAACATGGTACGTAGTGGTATTGTTTACATAGGCTGTAGTGGTTTGTGCGGTTGAATCGAACACAAACGTGGCCGGATCCCAACGGTAAGGCCAAGGCTTCACCGGAATATCGCACAAGGTAATTTGTACATTCGGGCGGAACAATCCGCTTATTGGAGCGCTTGGCGATTGTACTAAAGGAATTTCACATCCACCAAAATTGGAACTTTGACTATAGTATTGAGTACTCGCCGTAGCCGTATAATTCACCGGATCGGAACCAATTAAACTGGCCCCATTAAAGAAGCATAATTCAACCACTAAATTGCTTACCCCATCCCATACAAATTGATTTTGTAACAAGAAATTATTCCAACCAACCACGGTATTGTAACTGTTACTTTGATAAACCACCTTCATATCGCTCGGACGAACAAAATCGGTTAATTGCTGTAACGGCGTACATCCCATTTTCAAGGTCATGGCATAACCGTTGGTACTGTTTTTAGCGGCTACATCCAAAGCAATCGATTGAATTTTACCTTTCGTAATACCCAAGCCATTCAAATCGGCTACGGTTAATAAAAACTGTGTCCGTGAACCCGAATAAGCCCCTCCGTTGAACGGCGTATTGGTTAAGCTATTGGTTGTACCTGTACCTAAGGTATACGAAACCACAGGCGAAATACAACTAATGTTCTCTTCACCACAGAAATACTTGGGCACCGTACCGGCCGGTGTGGCCGACAAAGTAATTAAACCGGGTTCACACAATACCATCGGAGCGGCCGACGCCGTAATTGAATTCGAATTATCAACAGTAACTTTTACGGTATCTAACGAAACACAATTCGGATTATTGGTTGAAGCCACGGTAACCACAAAATCGGTATTATTAAAAATACCCGACGACGTAGGATTCTTATCCGTCGAATTATCTAAGGTAGAACCCGGATTCCAGTTGTAAGAGAAGGAACTTGTTTCACAATGACTAAATCGGGTATTCGGACGAACAGAAGATAACAAAGGCGTTGTGGCGGCCAAATTACAGCCTACCCCGGTTGCGGCATTCTGATGAATGAATCGATTGGCCGGTACATTCGAACTGCTTACCACATCTTGCGTATTGAAATTCGAAGTAACATTATAACATACTTGAACCACTAAATTCGATACCCCATCCCAATAGTAAGGATTCTCGAACGTGTGTAAATTCCAACCCAAGGTTGAGAAATATTTATTGGTATCCAACACCACCGATAAACCTGAAATAAATCCACTGGCACCGGTGAAATCACTCGCCGATGTACACCCCATACTAATCACCATATTTTTCATGGTATCACTGCCTTTCGAAGTAACCTGCCACGATAAAGAACGAATATTCCCCATGCGCAATCCGGCTTGGGTTAATTCTTCAGCCGTAAATATCATTTGCGTTTTATACGCGTCCTGTGCACTGGTGAAATACGGCGTAAACTGATTTTGTTGCACATTACCATTCCCTACCGTATACACTTGCGGCGCCGTATTACAATTAAATACCGATAATCCGCAAGGCATGGAAGCCGCATTAGCAAACAAATCGAAAGGAGCTCCCGGACAAACCGCTGTATCGGACGCTTGTGCATTCAATACCGCTCGAATACCACTCACATTCACGGTGGTATAATCGGAGTACTCACAACCAAAGTCGTCAATAAAGTATAATTTATACGTGGTAGTTGCCAATGGCGAAGCCCAAGGAGTCAACACCGTACTATCACTCAAAGACGCATTCGGTGTCCATAAAATAGTTGGATTCGTTTGTGTCGGATTCGCACTGGCATTCAATTGTATCGAATCGTTGGCGCATATCGTAAAGTCGCTTCCGGCCGTCACCTGAATACCCGGTACCGCAATCACCGTTACCGTATCCTTCGTTTTACACACCACACCCGGTGGCGGATTAATAGCCGTTACCACATAGGTCGTTGTACTCGCCGGCGCCGCCCAAGGGTTCTGCACACTTATACTCGACAACCCAATATTGTTCGTATTGTTATTGATATCCGTCCAACCCCACTGTGTAATGCCCGGAGGACCCGTTACATTAAACTGCACCGAATCGCCCCCAATACAATAGGTTAAATCCGGACCCGCATCGACGCCAGGCAATACATTAATCAAAATAACCGCATACGATTTCAACACAATCGGCTGTGCCACCGTACACGTAGAATCAGTAAACGTTACAATCAACACGTGTGGACCAATTTGTGCCGCCGTTGGTGTCCATGTAAATGTTCCCGTAACCGGATTTCCTCCGGCAACCGGATTCGCACTGAACGTTGACCCAGGACAAGAAGCCGCATTATTCGATGTGGCTAAAATCGTATTACTCCCCGAATTACTAATGCCTTGTACATCAAACGACATTTGGGTTCCCGGACAAACACTCATCACAATTGGGTTAGGCGATATTAAGTTAGCCCCCTGCAAATTGAAAATCTGATAATTCTGTGTACCATTCGGATCCGATGGCGGTGCCGCATTACAATTCAACACATTAATCTGCACATCCCGCATTACATACCCCACCGTTTGCCCCGTGTTCTTATCAATGTCGTAACATACAAACGCCAATACATAAGCCCCCGTTACCGTAGGCGTAAATTGCGCCGTACCCGTGTTTGGATTCACCACATAACCACCCGGAGCCGCAAACCCTAACGGATTAGCCGGTGTACCACCACCATTAAATGTGGTTGGTCCACAGTTACCCGCCCCTAAAGGCGTATTCACCGTAAACAACAATGAATCTAAATCCGGATCCAATGGACCATTCAAGTATGTTTTTGGCTGATTCACACAAACATAAGGAATTGGTTTAATCGACAACATCGCTGAACTATTCACCGGACGAGCCACATTGTTTAAACCCGCACGAATACACATGCTTTGTCCACCGGGAGTTTGCATATTGGCCACAATATTATTCCTACAACACAAATTATAGGTAAACACCCAATCGGTACAGGCCATCGGCAAGGTTAAATTACCGGTATAATGCCACTCTTCATAAGCCGGAAAAATACTGGTATAATTCACACACCAATTGTCGATGTTCGGACATAAATCACCATAAATTTTCTTGGTATTGTTCCCCGTAGTGTCTACCGTAATATTAAAATTCTGGCTACACGAAGCCGACGCAATATTAATGGAAGCGGTCCCTCCCAAGGTAGCATTGGCCGGTAAACCATTCGCGTTAATCTTACAATCACGATACAATACCAAATGTATTTTGTAGTTCAACGGCGATATATATTCGTAATAAATATCGGCCGCCGCCACGTGTGTTGCCCCGGCTCGCAGCGAACCAAATATCATAATGGCCAAAACCAAAAGAAAATGAAGTTTTTTCATCGCTTTATATTCCTAGTTTAAAAGTGAAAAATAAGGAAAAAGTTTCAAAAATTAAAAAATAGTTAATCCGTAGACGTTCACTAACATTCAAGGGTTTGCTCATTTTCTCTTTGCACAAACCTCGTTTTATCCTTACCTTTAATTGTGTTCAGTGTGTTATTGGCCGGACTCGGCATGGGCCTTTTTATGTCCATCTCCGTAGGCCCCACCATCTTCGCCATCATCCGATATAGCCTGCAAAGTGGCTGGAAAGCCGGTATTTCCTTCGTTATTGGGGTCTCCCTCAGCGATATCCTCTACGTGTCCCTCGCCAATTCCGCCTCCACACACCTCGCCAAGCTCATGCAACACCTCAATGCCATCGGGTATGCCGGTGCTTTGGTCTTTATCATTATGGGTATTTTGGGACTCGTCAAAAAAGTTAAAATCAACCGCCACGCCAACGACGACGCCAAAGTCCCCGGCAAACAGTACTCCAAAATCGCACTGAGCGGGTTCTTAATGAACTCCCTCAACCCCGGCGTAATCATCACCTGGCTCTCGGCCGTTGCCGCCATCGCCGCCTTCAATACCGGCGAACGCTTTACCTTTTTCACCGCCTGCCTATCCCTCATCCTCGGCTTCGACCTCCTTAAAGTACTCCTCGCCCAACGCATCCGCAAACAACTGACGGCCCGAACCATCCTCTACCTCAACCGCGTCTCCGCCCTTTGCATCCTCGGCATGGGCATCTTTATGCTAATCAAAACCTACCTCGGCATCAAAATTGGCGGCGTATAATCCACTGCTTACTCGCACTCGCCCTCACACTGTATTTTCCTGCTTACTCGCACTCACTCCCGCACTGATTTTTTGGCGTGTCCGCCGAAAAACACCACCCACCAACCCCACTCTTATCCCGCCCGGCGGCCAGGCTGCTTCCGGGGTTCCGTGGCCTTCCTGCGGTCGGCGCACCGGCTTCCTGCGTCGCCGCCCTCCGCATCCTTCACGCGAGCCAACACTAAAAATCAGTGCGAGTGCGAGTGCCAGCGAAACAGGAGGAACGGCCTTGGAAAGCGAGAAACGAATCGGAAGCGAGTGTAAAATTAGTGCCAGCAGAACAGTGGGCGAAGCCCCAATCCGCGGAATCCAAAAATCCCTTTAAAATCCGTGTTCAAAAAATCAGTGCCAGTAGCAGTGCCAGCGAAACAGGGGGAGTGGCCTTGGAAAGCGAGAAACGAAGCGGAAGCGTGTGTAAAATCAGTGCCAGCAGAACAGTGGGCGAAGCCCAATCCGCGAAATCCAAAAATCCCTTTAAAATCCGTGTTCAAAAAATCAGTGCCAGTATCAGTGCCAGCGAAACAGGGGGAACGGCCTTGGAAAGCGAGAAACGAAGCGGAAGCGAGTGTAAAATCAGTGCCAGGAACGGTGCCAGCGAAACAGGGGGAACGGCCTTGGAAAGCGAGAAACGAAGCGGAAGCGAGTGTAAAATCAGTACCAGCAGAACAGTGGGCGAAGCCCCAATCCGCGAAATCCATCAATCCCTTTAAAATCCGCGTTTAAAAAAACGAGCGACAGCGAGTATATCCAATCCTGACCATCCTGGCAATCCTGTCCCAACCAATCCACACTAAATTTTGGTTTATTTTTGCTAAAAATCCTTATGCCCTTCATTGCCCAAGAAACCCGTAATTCAGTGTCCATCATTGCCCTGAATCGCCCCGAAAAATTCAACAGCTTCTGCCGCGAAATGGCCCTCGACCTGCAACAAGCCCTGCGCAATGCCGAGGCCGATACCAACATCCGCGCTATCGTTTTAACAGGTACGGGCAAAGCATTTTGTGCCGGGCAAGACCTAGCCGAAGCCATCGAAGACAACGGCATCAGCTTACTTCAAATAGTAGAAGAACATTATAACCCCATCATCCAACAACTGCGCACCATCGAAAAACCCATCGTGGTTGCCGTAAACGGTGTGGCCGCCGGCGCCGGTGCCAATATCGCCCTCGCAGGCGATGTAGTGGTAGCCGCCGAATCAGCCTCCTTCATTCAAGCCTTCTCTAAAATTGGATTAATTCCCGACAGTGGCGGTACCTTTATTTTACCGCGACTCATTGGCTGGCAACGCGCATCAGCCCTCATGATGCTTGGCGAAAAAGTATCGGCCACCGAGGCCATGCACATGGGTATGATTTATAAAACCTTCCCCGATGCCGACCTTCAAACCGAAGCCTTGAAACTCGCCGAAACCTTAGCGCAAATGCCAACTATTGGACTCGGACTCACCAAGCGATTGTTGAACGAATCGGCGGCCGGTAACGACTTATTCCAACAACTCCAACGCGAAGCCGATATTCAAGTGCAAGCCTCCGAAACCTACGATTTTCAAGAAGGCGTGAACGCTTTCCTCGAAAAACGCAAACCGGTTTTCAAAGGCCAATAAGACCTTTACAATTCGGCCTTCAAATACTTTCCGGTAATACTTTTCTTGTTCGAAGCAATGGCTTCAGGCGTTCCCGTGGCTACAATTTGTCCACCACCACTGCCCCCTTCAGGACCTAAATCAATGATATGATCGGCCACTTTAACAACGTCTAAATTGTGTTCAATCACCAATACCGTATTGCCACGATCCACCAATTGTTGCAATACCGTCAACAACATGGCTATGTCCTGAAAATGCAAACCGGTGGTGGGTTCATCTAAAATATAAAACGTATTGCCGGTATCTTTCTTGGCCAATTCAGTGGCCAACTTAATGCGCTGTGCTTCGCCCCCACTAAGGGTTACCGCACTTTGTCCTAAAGCAATATACCCCAAGCCAACTTCCTTCAAGGTTCTAATTTTTCGATAAATAGAAGGCACCGGCTTGAAAAATTCAACGGCTTCCTCCACCGTCATTTCCAATACATCGGCAATCGATTTCCCTTTGTATTTTATCTCCAAGGTTTCTCGGTTGAATCGCTTGCCGTTGCATCGTTCACAATGCACGTGCACATCGGGCAAGAAATTCATTTCGATGGTTTTCAATCCCGCCCCTTCACAGGTTTCACAACGCCCGCCTTTTACATTAAACGAAAAACGGCCGGGTTTATACCCCCGAATTTTCGCTTCAGGCACCGCCGAAAACAACTGACGAATATCGTTGAAGTAACCACAATACGTAGCCGGGTTACTCCGCGGTGTTCGTCCAATGGGCGACTGATCGATTTCAATGACTTTATCGATATGTTCTAAACCGCTTACCGATTTATGGGGCATGGGCTTTTGCTTACTGCCATATACATGGGCCGATAAAATTGGATATAAAGTTTCCGAAATCAAGGTCGATTTACCACTGCCCGAAACGCCGGTAACACCAATAAATTTCCCTAAAGGAAAATCAACATCCACCTGGTGTAAATTATTCCCTGTAACGCCTTTCAACGATAGCATTTTTCCATTCCCTGCCCGACGTGTACTTGGTATATCAATGCGCGCTTGTCCATTCAAAAAACGTGCGGTGGGTGTGTTTTTTTTCAACAAGGCTTTTGGACTCCCTTCACTCACTACTTCTCCGCCTAAACGTCCTGCCCCGGGACCGATATCAATAATATAATCGGCCTCCAACATAATGTCTTTATCGTGTTCCACCACAATCACCGTATTACCTACATCACGCAGTTCTTTCAAGGCATTAATCAAGCGCTGATTATCACGCTGATGCAAACCAATGCTGGGCTCATCGAGGATATACGTAATGCCTTTCAACTTCGAACCAATTTGTGTGGCCAATCGTATGCGTTGACTTTCACCACCACTCAAACTCCGCGAAGAACGATTTAAACTTAAATAGCCTAAACCCACATTCAATAAAAAGTCGAGCCGTTCATTAATTTCTTTAATAATTTCTCCGGCTATTTGAACTTGCTTCTTCGATAATTTCTTGGGTAACTTTTCAAACCAAGCCCGCAAGTCGATTAAGTTCATGGCATTCAACACCGAAATAGGTTCTTCTGCAATTTTAAACCATCTACTTTCCAAACGCAAGCGTGATCCTTCGCAATGCGAACAATCGCTAATCACCATGAATTTTTCGGCCCACTGTTTTACATAATCACTCGAGGTATCGTGAAACCAACGAATTACCATATTCACTACGCCTTCAAATTGCGTGTCGTACACTTTCGTTGTTTCATCATACAACATGTCCACCGGCACCTTCCCATCTTCTTGTCCGTATAAAAACACATTCAATACCTTCTCCGGTATGGCACTGATGGGCTTATTGACATCCACCTTATACTTCGACGCAATCGACTTCACTTGTTGATATACAAACGCATCGCGAGCTTCGCCCAACGGTGCAATGCCCCCATCGGCAATACTCACCGAACGGTCGGGCAGTACCGCATCCAAATCAATTTGAAACACGGTTCCTAAACCTTTACAATGCGGACAATATCCATAAGGTGAATTGAACGAAAATGTATTCGGCGAAGGTTCATCGTACGACAAGCCGGTATCGGCACACATCAATTGTTTCGATAATAATTGCACTTCCTCCGGCTTATCATGATTCAATACCATCACCTGTCCATTGCCATAACGCAAGGCGGTTTGTAAACTTTCATTCAAGCGTTGTCCGTTTTCTTCATTCACCGAAAACCGATCGATTACCATTTCAATATCATGAATCTTGTATCGATCTACTTGCATCTTTTCTTTTAAATCGAGTACCGTACCATCTACACGCACTCGCGTAAATCCTTGCTTCCGATATTGTTCAAACAATTCCCGATAATGCCCTTTACGGCCCTTAATTAAAGGCGATAAAAGCACAATGCGTTTTTGCTTGAATTGGTGTTGAATATGTTCCAACATTTCTTGCTCGGAAAAGCGCACCATTTTTTTTCCGGTGGCATAACTATAGGCTTCACCGGCACGGGCATAAAGCAAACGCAAGAAATCGTATATTTCGGTTACGGTGCCCACCGTAGAACGTGGACTTTTATTCGTGGTTTTTTGTTCAATGGCAACTACCGGTGATAGACCATCAATTTGATCCACATCGGGGCGTTCCATATTCCCCACAAACTGACGGGCATAGGCCGAAAAACTTTCCATATAACGGCGTTGTCCTTCGGCATGAATGGTATCGAAAGCCAACGACGATTTACCACTACCGCTGATCCCCGTAATAACCGTCAATTTATTTTTAGGAATCGACACATGCAGGTTCTTCAAATTATGCTCGCGCGCACCATGCACGTGTATATGCGTATTCATATCGTTTTTCAAACAAAAAACAAAAATAAGGGGAAGTTTTTGAACCCTCGATTTAGGAAACAAATAGACTATAACGCCTTAATTGCGCGGCAAGTCTAAATGAATTAGTTTCTGCACCCGCTTGCCTTGTTGCATGCCACTAACGCGCCATTGCAAGGTTGTTACCAAAACCGAACAAGGCTTTTCTCTGTACCCTTGTATCGATTTTATGGTTTTCAAGGCCAATTGCTTTTTATCGGCACTCCATTTCTTCGCATTAATTTCTTGTTGCGCGGCTTGCTTAATTTTATTGGCGTCCACGCTCAAATAACTCACGCTGTTTTTCCCTAACGAAACAAACTGCTTGCCATTCCCGGCCAAGGTATACCAAGGCGACGTGAAGCGCCCTAAATTATGTAAGGTAAAAACATCTTCCTCCAATTCAAGTCCCAAACGGGTCATCAATCGTTCTTCCACTTTAACATCGTCTAAGCCTTCTACTTGCACTTTCATTTCTTGCCATTCCCCGCCATCGTATACAAACGAAACACTGTTTAATTTCGGGTCGGGAATTTGTTTATTGAGGGTATGGGCTTGTAAGCCGTCGAACACCACTTGAACCTCATTGAAAGCCATACGGAAGCCTTGTAAAGGAGTTTCCTTGGCGGGTGTTTCTTTCTGTAATGTTTCCGAAGCCTTGGCACTATCCACTTCCACCATCATATTGGTAATTTCCGATTCGGACGATTGGACATTGCTGGGGCTAATATCGTCGGTAAAATTGCGAAGATAACTAGAGTCGGTTTCCGTCACAATGCCGGACGGATCGCCTAATTGAATGGGCTTACCCGCTTTCTTGGTTTGTTCTTCACAAGCGCATAGCCAAAACAAACAACATAAGCAAGGAATTAAAAACCGTGTTTTCATTGTCGTAAAAGTAAATAAAAAAGCCACGCAATGAACGTGGCTTTTTTATTACAAACAGAAAAACACTATTCTTCTAATTGGAACATGATAGGCAAGTTGAACGATACACGAACGGGTTTACCATTCTGACGTCCGGGCTTCCAATTCGGCATGCCGTTTACTACACGCATGGCTTCTTGGTCGCAACCATATCCTATGCCACGCACTACTTTGATGTCGGTGATGTTTCCATCTTCATTTACAATGAAACTTAATACCACACGACCTTGAATGCCGTTTTCATTCGCTTGTTTCGGGTACTTAATATTCTTCGATAAGTACTCGGCCAATTTAGTTTCACCACCGGGGAATTCGGGCATTTGCTCTACGAAGTCGAATACTTTCGATTCAACCACGGGAGCCGATTCAACGGCACCGGCATTTTTATCGACGATGGGTGCAGCTAAATTAGCATTTTCATCCCCTTCCACCGTTACCGTACTGGCCACGGCTTTCTCTAATTCTTTCTTTGGTGGTGGTTTTTCTTCTTCCGATACCTTTTCGGCTTCCTTAATAACAGGTGGGGTAAATTTCACCTGCGGACGAACCGGTGGGGGTGGCGGAGGAGGTGGGGGTGGTGGTGGTTTTGTTTCATCAACCGGTGGTGGAGCTATCAGTTCGGTTACTTTCGTCATGGGTTTTTCTTTCGGTTTAGACCCTTTAACCAAACTGGCAATAACCGGTACCGCGGCAATGACCGAGGCAAATAACAAACCACCAATAACAGCGGCACGAGCACGTTTGCGATAATTCTTCCGCAACTCGTAAGCCCCGTATTGTTTATTCCGTCCTTCGAAAATGATATCCAGGACGTCGGATTTGAGAATGTCGTTACTGTCCATTTTTTGCAAATTTTTACGCAGATGCAGGGTGATTAATATTCCACATATTAATTCCCTCCATTGGCAGCTTCTGTTATTTTAATAAACTCGCGATCCACATCGGTGATGTCTACCAACGCATATGTTGTAATGCCATTCACTTGCATTTCATCGAGGATGTTGACCACATCTTCGTATTTACAAGTGGAATCAGGCTTAATCAGGATAACGGGTTCATCTTTCGGATTTCGTCCCGGGCGGCCTGAATTACGTTCGGCATATACATCTTGACGCAACTTGATAATAGCATCGCGAATACCATTGTTCTTTTGGAAATAAGTTACTTCCAATTTAGGTGGATTAAACGGATCGTTCGCCATGCCCAAGTAATAATACACTCGGTGGTCGCGGCTCAACAATACCGTCATGGCGGTATAATCTTTCACCTTGTTTTTATCTTCTTCTTTCACCTCTTCATCCACGGGCATATTAATTTCCATGGTTTTGGGCTTATTCATGGTGGTTGTGAAGATAAAGAAGGTAATCAGAAGAAAACCTAAATCCACCATGGGGGTTAAATCGATGCGGGTAGACAGTTTCTTGCCTTTACGGCCACCTTTGCCTTTCTTCCCGCCCGATTCTACTATTTCTGCCATTTTCTTAGCGTTTAGAAGTCAAATAATTAATTCGCTTTAGGCGCAGTAGCGGCCGCGTTGTTCTTTTCTTCCCAAGCCACAGTTCCTTCCGGAACGGCTTCGAGGTTAGTCAACAGGTTAAAGCGATCGATTTTATTCTTTGTGAGTGTTTTGATTACGTCCTTCACCATCGGATATCCGGTGGCCGCATCGCATTTGATACAAATACGGGGCGGTGTTCCGGCATTCTGTCCGGCAAAACGGGCCGTTTGAATCCAATAACCCAACTCATTCGTTTCAGCTACATACGACGTATCAACCGGAATACCCGAGAAGGCATATTTCTTTTGGTCGATGGGCGACATAGCCAAATACGATTTCAATTGATTGAATGGTAAACCAACGGAAGAACCTAAGGAATAGGCTTTAATTTCTTCCGGACTTAAATTCAATCCTTTTTCTTGACTGATGGTTTGGATTAATGATTCTTTGGCTTTTTTATTGTCGTAATCGAAAAACACCCGGCCTTTATCGTCAACCGTAATCAAAATGGAGTTTTCAGGCATCGGAATTTCCGAAATAGACGAAGGCGTCCTTACCACTACCGGCTCATCGGGTTTGAACTTGGTAGCCAACATAAAGAAGGTTAACAGAAGGAAAGCCACATCACACATCGCCGTCATGTCGATATGCGTGCTTTTTCTGGGTAATTTGTGTTTAGACATAATTGCTTGCTTTTTGGTGCTTGATTATAAATAAGGTTCAGGGTTCAACCTAAAAATTATTTATAATTAGCCAGGAAGCTTTGTTCTAATGTGAAACCACTTTCGTCGATACCATAAGTAACGTTATCGATGATGGTTGTATAGAAGTTATAAGCAATCATCGCCAAGAACGATGTACCGATACCAAGGGCAGTATTTACAAGGGCTTCCGAGATACCTTGAGCCAAGGCATTCGCATCGGGAGCACCGGCGTTGGCCATGGCGGCGAAGGCACGAATCATACCCAATACCGTACCGAACAACCCTAATAAGGTAGCGGCTGATGTAATGGTAGACAAGAATACCAAGTTCTTTTCTAACATAGGCACTTCCAAGGCCGTAGTTTCATCAACTTCTTTCTTGATTTGTGCTAATTTTTGCTCAGTATCCATAGTATTGTCGATCGACATTTCTTTGTACTTTTTCAAACCGGCACGCATCACATTACCCACACTACCCGATTGCTTATCGCACTCAGCAATGGCGGCATCGATGTTTTTGCTAGACAAATGAAATTGTACTTTTTTAATGAATTCGCCATTCGAAACTTTACCACGGGCTTTGAAAATGGTTAAACCACGTTCACCTACAAACGATAACATGACCAAGAAGGTAGACATTAACACCGGTACTACCCATCCTCCTAAGAACACCGTTCCCATGAGATTTTTAGCGGTATGCATGGTTTCATCGTGGAAGTTGCTCTTACTACCGAATACCAAATAGAAAATAAGGTGTGCGACCACTATACAAGCGACCACAATACCAAAATTGATCAACATGGAATTTCCACCTTGTTTGGAAGCACTAGATGCACTGGTGCTAGACACGTTTTTCTTAACGTCTGCCATAAGATTGTTTTTTTGATGTATTATTTTTAATTAGAGAATCACAAAGATAAATTTTTAAGCGACTTGACCAAATCAAACAAAAAAATTTAATCAATACATCATAATGAACGCAAACGTTGTTAATTTGTTGTGTGAAACTCTAAGCAAAAATGACAATTACTTCGATTTTAGGAATTCTTTTAATTGGCCTTATTGCCGGCGTGCTGAGTGGCATGGTGGGCATTGGCGGTGGCATTGTAATAGTGCCATCTTTGGTATTGTTCTATGGCTTAAGTCAACATACCGCCCAAGGCACTACCTTGGCCATGCTGTCGTTGCCTGTGAGTTTAGTGGCCACCTACTCGTATTATCAAAAAGGTATGGTGGATTGGAAAACAGCCCTTTTATTGTGCGCCGGCTTTGTGGTAGGCGGTTATTTTGGTAGTAAAATAGCCATAGGACTCAACCCCTTAACCTTGAAAAGGGTATTTGCGATTATGTTACTCGTGGTAGCCATCAAGTACTTGTTCATCGATAAGAAATAAACTTACTGCGGATAGTTTTTCTTATAAAAACGCATATAGCCTAATATATCGCGGGTTTTAATCAATTCCGAAAAATTGGCTTTAGAAATCGTCATAATCACAATTTCATTGGGTTTGAATTGCGAAAAGATGCTTTTTTCTTTGTCTAACTCTTGCTTGTATTGCCGTGCAAATACCGAATTCGAGAAGCGATCGACCGACACCACGGCTTGTTTGGCCGTAAATAAGTTCAAATTTGTGGTATATTCTTTGGTATTGTGCTTCATTAAATTGTAATCGCTCATGGCCGATTTCAAACCCATGGTTCGACCATCTACCGCCTTCACGAAAATCAATATCTTGTGCTCCGCATCGGCATCGGCAATGTAAATACCCTTACCATCAACATCGCGTAATTCCTTGAAACTCGCACTGGCGATTAAACTGTCTTGTTCGGCATTATTCCCCGCATTAATTGCAAAAGGCTGAATTGCGCCCGAGGTATCTACGGCCGCTTGCCCCATAGCCCCATTCGAAATACTATCATTCTTCATGCCCTCTAAGCGATTGAACAAGGCTTGCGCCCAGGCTTGTTCGGGCGTATCGGGGAAGTTCTTGATAATTTGCGACAATAAATTTCGAGCTTCGTTGTATTGCTTCAAGCCCGCCATGGTAGCCGCTTCCAACAAATCGCATTTTAAATACAATGGACTGGTTTGCGCTAATTGAGTCCGTAGTTTTTTAATGCCGGTTTGGGCGGCCTCATAACGGCCTTCCTTCCAATCGGTATATACACTATCGTAGCGAATTTGCTCCGCACGGGCTTGTTCGGCTTGTTCCTTGGCTAAATTCGGATTACCCGCACGAAGGGCATATTCCGTTCCGGGGAACTCGCTATTCAATCGAGCAATATAGGCCTGTGAAGAATCTTCTCGATTCAATTTGGAATAACTCAAATAAAGGCCATAGTACGATTGCGCTTTATAGGGATTCTTCGGATAACGGCGCAACAAGGTATCGAAGGCTTGAATAGCGGCCGGATAATTCGACAAGCGCGAATAATAGGCCAAGCCTAAATCGTACCAAGCATCGCTGATTTTCTTATTGGCCAATTGTTGTTCCGCCGGTGTTTTCGGTAATTTCGACAATAACAAGGTTAAACTCAATACATCCACTTCTTGTCCCGCACTGTCTTTTTCAATACCAGCCCCTTGTCCATTGTTCATTAAACTCAAAGCGGCTTTTCTGCGCCAATTATCTTGCAAAGGCCTATTCCCCCATTTCTGTTTAAACTCGCCAATCCCTTTTTCTAAATTGGCGGTATTGTAAAAATACCAATTCGATTTAACAGCACCCGGTTGTGCATTGGGTTGTAAAGCCACACCCGCCACTGCCGGAGCCGCTTGGTCGGATTTTTCTTTCTTCAAGCGTTCCAATTCTTTTTTAGCCGCTGCCTTTTGTTCTTTATCCGATTTCGATGCCAAGAGCAAAAGACTGTCTTGTGTACGAATCACTTTCAAGTTGGCCACCACATCGGACAATACATTTTTACGTGCGGTAATTTCCAAAAGACTGTCCATGGGTGGATTAGTACCATAATAAACGGCACTATCGTAAGCCATTTTCGCTTCCGGATAATCGGCCCGTTGATAATGAATATTCCCCATTAAGCGATAGGCAATGGCCTTTTGCATGAGGTTTTTATTTTCCGGATTTTCAATGCTTTTCAATAAAGTGGCCAAGGCTTTGTTGGCATTGGTTTCCGCTTCCAAAGCCGCCATGGTATTTAAGGCTTGACTTTTATATTTCGCGTATTTTGGATCTTGAATAATACGGTTCAATTGCTGTATGGCATAGGCTCTGTCGCCACCGCCCAAAGCCGTTTGTCGCGCTAAATTCAACTTGGTAAAGAAGGCCATTTCGGGATCCATCTTATTACTCAAGGCTTTTTTGAAGTGTTCCGAAGAGGCGTTATAATCGGATTCTTCCGCATACAATTGAGCCAATAAATATTCGGAACGGAACCGTTCTTTTTCCGACAATTTAGTTTTCAATCGCTTTTTCATGGCCACAATAGCCTCTTCCCGATCGTTCTTACTCAAGGCCAATTGGGTTTGAGCCGCGTACAAATCGGGCTTTATGCGTTTCGGAAATTGTTTATCGCGTTCCAATACATTCAACAAGGCTTGAGCCTCGCCATATTGCTCGGCACGCACATACGTTTTGGCCAACCAAATGAGGGCATCGTTGCGAACGGGGTGATGTTTCAAGCGTTTCAAGCCTTTCCGATTTTCCAATGTGGCAATCGATACCACCTCTTCTTTCTTCGACACGGTGGTATCGGCTTTTTCTTTTTTAACCGGTGGACTCGTTTTAGTATTAGCGCTTCCCTTCTTTGATTTTTTACCTTGGTCGCGGTATTCATTCGCCACAAATTGGAAAGCCATCAAAGCACCATCCACATCCCCTTTGGTATACGATGCCTTTCCCATCAAGAAATACATATTGTCGAACCACTTCGAACGTGGGTCGTGAATTTGGGTGCCGAACGAACTTTTCTTGATGACGGTATCCATAGCTGCCGTGGCCGAATTGCCTTGCTTTTCCAATTGATAAGGCCACAAACTGATGGGTTTATCGAAATCTTCTTTGTTCGATTTCGCCATGGTTTTCAAGGCCTCGGTATACTTTCGTTTGGCGTTGTAATAATAATTGTAGCGGGTTACTGTGTTCTGAAAAATACGACGTGGTATGGACCATTTCTTGGTCAAGAATTTTTCGTTGGTCCATTCGGCCTGTTTCTTTTTATGCAAGGCCATGGCGGCGGCACGTTGTTGTTCCTCCAACGATTTTCCGGCGTTTGAGGGCAATGGATTCTTCTTACGCACCAATTCCAAACTGTCGGTTCGGCGTTTACGAATAGTCATTAGGCTATCGCGTACTTTATCGCGTTCGGCCTTCAGGGCTAAATTTTGTTGTTGCAGGGCATTACGAACACTGTCGTTATAGCGCTTGCGCGATTCGGTAATGCTATCGTTGAAGCGTTGTCTGGCGGAACGAATGGAATCGTTCACCCGATTGCGTTCGTTGACCAAGACCACCCGTTCGGCCGCACGAATTTGGGCAATGCTATCCTTACGGCGAAGTTGGACGGCGGTTACACTGTCTTTATAGCGTTTACTGTTTTTATAACGGGCTAAATCATCGCGGCGTTTTTGAGCGGCTTCCCGTTCTTTCTTCGCTTTAGCGGCCAAATCGGCACGTGCTTTGGCGGTAGAATCGCGTTTTTGTTGCAGGGCTTTGGCCAAATTATCGCGTTGTTTGAGTTGGGCTTGGGCTAAACTATCGCGGGTTCGTTTGGCTTGCAATACGGAATCTTGGGTTCTTTTTAATTTCGCTTGCAGTAAACTATCGCGTGTTTTTTGCTCACGCAGCAGGGCCAATTTAGCTTCGATGCGTTTTAAACTATCGGCAGTGCGTTGGGCTTGACGGGCATTCGACAAGCTATCGCGGAAGCGCTTTTGCTGCAATTTCATGTTTTCCCGGGCCAAACTATCGAGGTACAAGCGTTGCTTTTGCGCGGCCAACATACTATCGCGACGAACGTATTCATTGGCTATGCGCTTCTTGATAGCCAAGGTATCAATGCGCGATTGGGCCACCGCCCCGCATGGGAGGAGCACTAAGAGTAAAAAACCAATAAACAATCTAATTCGGTTCGACTTCACGGGATATAAAACTCAAAATAACGCAAAATATTTTATTGACACGTCATGAACTCCATGTAGAAGCCCTACATCAAGTTGTGCATAAGTAAGCCAATAAAAAAAAGAGCGAAAAAATTATGTGGGTAAACACCAACGATTAACTTTGTTTTTTACGATACAAAACGCAATCCCACATGTCTATTTTCAACCCACGCCCTGAACCCAAGCAACAACCCGCTCCTACCCCAACACCGGCTCCTGCCCCAATACAAAACCCCACACCGGCGGCGAGTACGAGTCCATCGCGTGTTACCGTAATTTCGGAAGGTACCATTTTAGAAGGCCAGTTGCGCGTAGAAGGCGATTTACGTATTGAAGGCTTGGTGAAAGGCACCGTATCGTCGAAAGGCAAGGTGAGCATGTTGAATGGCGGGAAAGTGGATGGTGATATTATTTGCCACAGCGCCGAAATTTCGGGTATTGTGAATGGCAAGCTGAAAGTAGCCGATGTATTGACCTTACGCGGAGGCGCCACCATTGAAGGGGATATTCATACCGGTAAATTAGTGATAGAAAATGGCGTGAAATTCAATGGTAATTGCGTGATGGGGTCTCCCAGCGCCGCGGCCTCCCCAACACCTCCTAAACCGGCCACCGGCAATACCATCGACTTGAGTGCGAAATAATCCATCGTATATGAAATATGCCGGCATGGCCTCACAATGGATTGTGATGCTGGGCTTGGCTGTATGGGGCGGTTTAAAAGCCGACCGTTATTTTAGTTTCCAATTTCCTTGGTTTACCATTACCTTGCCTATGTCGGTTTTGGTTTCGATGTTGTATCAGGTTTATCGCGATTCGAATTCGCCGTCTAACAAAAAATAGTATGGGAAAAGATTTATTGGTTCATGTGGGATTATTGGTTTTGTTCGCGCTCATTCCGGCCTTAGCATTTCCCACCACCTTTCATGCCCAAACCATTGTGTATGGCTTATTGGTAATTGCGCTCTTGCATATTCCCGTTTATATTTTTACCGCTAAAAAAATAGATGATCCAAATCCGAACACCCTCATTCGGACCGTTATGGCCGGCACCATGATTAAGTTCTTGCTCAGCATTGTAGCGGTGGGGATTTGGTTATATAGCACCGGCGCCGTGATACACAAGCCCGATTTGTATTGGCTCATGGGCGTGTATTTTTTCTTCACCTTGTTCGATGCGGTGATGCTATCGAAAACGGTGCGTGGGAAAGGCGGAAAATCTTAATTAAATAAGCATCAAGCCATCATCCATTGGGCGTGTAACCGCATCACTTGTGGTATCAGGGCTTGCTGTTCATTATTTACAATAACATAATGCGCTAATGGTCGGCGTTGCTCATCGGTCCACTGGGCTTGCAAACGTTGTAGCGCTTGTTCTTCCGAAACACTATCGCGTTGGGTTATGCGTTTCAAGCGAATTTCAAGGGGAGCTTCCACTAAAACAATGGCATCGTAATCGAGGTATGAACCCGATTCCATCATCAAGGCCGCTTCCGTGAGGGTGTAAGGGGCTACTTGCCCGGCTCGCCATTCGGCTGCTTTTTGGCGAATGCGTGGATGGACTTGCGCATTTAACGCCACCAAGGCTTCCGGGTTACCAAATACTTTCGAGGCTAGAACCTTGGGTTGAAACTGATTTTGAACATAAACCTCCGCACCAAATTCTTGTTTAACCCAATTGGCTAATTCTGTATCGGTATGATAGAGTTTTTTTGCTTCGGTATCGGCATTAAATATGGGAACACCCAAGATGGAAAACAAGCCACAAACCATGCTTTTGCCAGAGCCAATGCCGCCGGTGATGCCATAATGTTTGGTATTGTTTTGCATGGGTGGGTGAAGTTATAAAATTCAGTTTACTTTGCAGTATGGATTTTTTAAATGCCCTTTTTGGTTCGGCTTGGCGAAGCGACCGTTTCTTTTTATTGGCCGGCCCTTGTGTGGTTGAAAACCGTGATATTGTCATGGAGACTGCCACCACCTTGAAACAAGTTTGCGACGATTTGGGTATTCCATTTGTATTCAAAGCTTCGTATACCAAGGCCAACCGCAGTAGTGTGAATTCATTTACGGGCATTGGGCACGAAGAAGCCTTGAACATTTTAGCCGAAGTGCGTGCAACCTTGGGCGTACCGGTAGTAACCGATATTCATACCGAAGCCGAAGCGGTTATGGCGGCTCAATATGTGGATGTTTTACAAATTCCGGCTTTTTTGTGTCGACAAACCAGTTTATTGGTGGCGGCAGGCGAAACCGGCAAAGTGGTGAATATTAAAAAGGGGCAATTTTTAGCTCCCGACCAAATGCGTTTAGCCGCTGAAAAAGTACGTAGTACGGGGAATCACCGCATTATGCTCACTGAACGGGGAACCACCTTTGGGTATCAAGATTTAGTGGTTGATTTCAGGAGTATGCCCATTATGAAAGAAACGGGTTACCCGGCAGTGATGGATTGTACCCACGCCTTACAACAACCCAATCAGAAAGCGGGCGTAACGGGTGGGCAGCCGGAATATGTTGGACTCATGGCGCGTTGTGCTTTAGCGGCCGGCGCCAATGGCTTGTTTATTGAAACGCATCCGGACCCGAGCAAGGCCATGAGCGATGGGGCCAATATGTTGGCTTTAGCGCAAATGCCGAGCTTAATGAAACAATTGGTTCCTTTATACGAGGTATTGCATAAACCACAGTAAAAAACGCATGGGAAGCAGAGACGTTGAATTATCGGTGATTGCAGAATTCATTCCGCAAGGGGCCGTTCATTTCGTATTAGACTATCTGCACCAGCATGCCATACATTTGAAAATTAGGCGGGAGCGTAAAACCAAGTATGGCGATTATTGTCCTGCACACAATGGCAAACCCCATACCATTACCGTAAACGGCAATTTAAATGCCTATCATTTTTTAGTAACGCTTTTGCATGAAATAGCCCACCTCATTACCCACGAACAATATGGCCGACGGGTGATGCCTCATGGCGTGGAATGGAAACAAAATTTTGCGTCCTTGCTACACCAAGTTGGTCCATTGAATGTATTCCCCAACGATGTTTGGTTGGCTTTGAGGGCTTATGCTCAAAATCCGGGGGCGAGTTCTTGTTCCGATCCGGCCTTGTTTATGGCGCTAAGGCAATACGATAAAGCGACGGGGGCTATTCCGGTGGGAAATTTAATGCCGGGCGACTTCTTCAGGACGGTAAAAGGCGAGCGCTTTGAAGTATTGGAAAAAAAGCGAACCCGATTTATTTGTCGGCATACGCAGACCCACACGAAGTTCCTATTCCCCGCTATTCATGAAGTTTTCAAAGAAAACAAGGATTTGTGAGCAATTTTTATATATTTGTGAAGACGAAAACAC
>JBPCSZ010000150.1:0-2826 GCA_051006655.1 Chitinophagaceae bacterium | reverse complement strand
ATTTTTCGTTTCACCTCAGCAAAATTGAATTTATCAGCCATTCGCTTGGGGTTGTTTGTAGGTAACACTCATTATGTCCGACATAAACTTACTCCCTTTAGCAATGGTGTAATGTTTAAACTCGATAGCATCGAATTTCTCGGTAAGCTTTTCAGGAAACTTTTCTTTCATTTCCATCTCGAAAAATAACCAGCGTGAAGGATGCAATTCGATTTTCTCAATCTTACGGCCATGCTTACGGGCATGTTTAAGCGCACCACGAATGAGTGCATCTATTGAATCTCGGCGTTGTTTGAATGTGGTCATCATAAGTCACTATCGGTTTTAGGTATTGGAAGCCCAAAGTTAGTACGTGCAAATTCTTTGTCTTCTGGTGGTACTTGAAAATATGGGTGCGATTTGTCGAAAATCTGCTTGGTTTGGTACGGGTTGTGCTTGAACAGCGGTTGCATGTCCTTTTCTACTTGCTCCGCTATCTGCTCACGCCCAACCGTTTCTACCGCGTCAAATTCTTGAATGAGCAAACAGCGACAATTATGCACAATACCAATGTTGGTAAGATATGAATTATCTTTTTCAACCGATAAGTTGTATATATTGCCGTTGTATTGTACATTTGCAGTAGAACAAACTAAATTAAATTTTCTATGCCAAAGGGAGTGTACAAAGAAACTTATAATCGAATTGAAGCCATCGAGGGGCGCACCGTAGCCGAAGCCATCAACGCCATGTACATCGTTGGCGATATGACTATGAAGGCTATTTGCCGTAAATGGGGAATTAATGGGCGAACGCTCAGCCGTATTTTTTTGGAACATGGATTTGAAGTTATGGACAAATCCGAATCGGTTAGACGGCAATGGATTGGCAACGGCGAACGGCGCATAAATGCCGGTATTAAACTGCTCGAATCTATTAAAGATATGCCACATCCACGACTTGGCACTATTGACAAAGCCCAAAGCGAAAAAATGAAAGCGAACAACCCAATGTTTAATGAGGCTTACAAGAATAAGGCTAACAATAAACGGGCTGAAACAATGCGAAACAATCCGCTTCGCTATCATATTGCTAAAAAACCGCTTACCGAATGCGAACAAATTGTTTTTGATATGTTTTCCAACAATAATATCAATGCCGTTGGAAATTACCCGCACAATGGTCGTTTTATTGATGTTTACCTTCCCGATTTGAACATCGGTATTGAGTGCGTTAATGGTAGCCGTTTCCCACTTTCTTTTGATAGACATAAACAAATAACGGCACAAGGTACGCATATTATTTATGCAACGAACGATTTTATAAAGTCCAAAAACAACATCATGCTGTACAATTATGTCACCGGCATTGATTTTCCCTGCTTGCTTCCATCCAAAAGCGGTCAAAACTCGGTGATTTTCAGTCGAAGAAACGGAATTGTTTTTGATATTGATTTGAACCAAATTACCCACGAATGGCGTAACGTGAACGGCTTGTACTTTCTTACTTTCACCGCTACCACCTAGCACATAATCGCCGGCATTGACATCCTCAATGTTAATCCAACCGGCTTGTGTTTGTACTTTAGTTCCTTTTTCAAAACAATTAAAGTGGTTTAAAGGTGATACTTTATTCCAAATTGGATCATCAACCTTAGCCACAATACCATCGAGTGGCCGGCATATTTCGCTTGTATTCGGGTCGATAATGGCCGAATAACGAAGGAAAGGCATTATATCCTTAGTTTTTTCAATTTCTTGCCACTTAACGATGTTTTGCGCTTGCCCAATGGCGGTGTCGTACTCGGTTTTGAGCCACGTTTGGTTATACACCTCCATTATCTGCTTAGCCTCTTTTTTGAACTCGCTGAATACGCCTGTTTCTGCAAGTTTCTCGCTTAGTGTTTTTAGTTGTTGATACGACTTCGCTGCGCTGAATTGAAACACATTTGTGCGTAGTGCGGTTAACATTGCCTCGTCAACAAGTTCAACGCTAGCCATCGTAGCCCCGTACCCCTCGTACAGCCCATCGAGCAACCGCCGAGCAATCATGTAGTACAAGCTTTCCGGTATGGCATACTCCGTCACCGCACCCGTGTAGATGTCATCAATGAGTTTATCAATTTGCTTTTCGGTCATTAGTTATACAACTTATTTAGCGCATTTTGCACGTCTTGCGTAAATGTGGGGGATGTGGTTGGGGCTAATTTTGACAAAGGTATTTCGAGTTCCTCGGCTAACCAAATAGGATCTACTGAATAACCGCTATTTTTTAGTACCTGAGCAATATCAGCGAGCTTTTTCTGCTTATCCAATTCAGCAATTTCCATTGCTTCTTGGTCATCGTTATTTTCGAACTTGAACACCACGCCTTCGGGTATCATAAACCCTACTTGGCGCATTTTTGGTATTAAAATGCCGTTTACAATGTTCTCGATAAACTTGCCGTCATTGGTTTGGATTTCACGAAGGGCGGTCATGGCGGCACCATTGGCATCGCTTCCAAGTTTGCCGGGCGTGCTATCAAGCGCATCGGCATGGCCGAGTAATATCTTGCTTATCTTGGCCTCGTTGCGTTTTTCGAGGTCGGAATAGATATTATACCCTGTTGAACCCATTGTGTTTTGGAGTATCTCAATAGTATCCAATTGGTCTTTCACTATCCATCCACTACTCCCCATTTGAGAAAGCATCGAAGCAAATTCAGCGCGTTCGCCTTCGTCGGTTTTTGTTGTGGTGCCTACTCGAATCGGTTGGCCGTACAGCTCGGCAGCATCGGCATTGAATCCAAGCATGGCGCGGTTGATAATCTCATAAATGCCTACTTTATAAAGCAACCCGTAACCTA
>JBPCSZ010000149.1:0-9900 GCA_051006655.1 Chitinophagaceae bacterium | reverse complement strand
ATGGACCCGCGGGGGCTTGTTGCAGAATGGGTATTAAGGCTTTGGCTCGTTCCGGACTAGCAATGGAGGCACCACCGAATTTATAAATATGCATAATAAGAAGCCCGATTGGCGGGTGATGCAAAACTACAAGGTAGCGCGCAAAAAAACATCCGCCCGAAGGCGGATGTGTACAAGATGATTATTTCGTTTTATGCTTTGGCATCACCCGATTTCTCTTTCTTGCCATTGCTTTTATGCTTGAAAGTCAATAAGCCTTGGGCTTCATCTAAATCGGCCAAAATTACATCGCCGGTTTTCACCGATAAGTTCAAGATGTTTTCAGCCAATGGGTCTTCCAAGTATTTTTGAATGGCACGATGCAAAGGACGAGCCCCAAATTGTTGGTCGTAACCTTTTTCGGCAATGAAATTCTTCGCTTTTTCACTGAGTTCAATGCTGAAACCAATGGCAGCCAAGCGTTTCATCACATCGAGCATAACGAGGTCGATGATTTTATGAATATGTTCTTGGTTCAAGGAATTGAACACAATCACATCGTCGATACGATTTAAAAACTCGGGCGCGAACGTACGTTTCAAGGCCTTTTCAATTACGGCTTTACCACTTTCTTCCGACGTTTGCACTTTGGTGCTGGTAGCAAAACCTACGCCATCGCCAAATTCTTTCAACTGACGAACCCCGATATTGGAGGTCATAATGATGATGGTATTTTTGAAATCCACCTTACGGCCCATGCCATCGGTTAATTGACCATCATCGAGCACTTGCAATAAAATATTGTAAATATCCGGATGGGCTTTTTCAATTTCATCGAGCAAAATGATGCTATACGGTTTGCGACGTACTTTTTCGGTTAACTGTCCGCCTTCTTCGTAACCAACATAGCCGGGAGGAGCACCAATTAAGCGACTCACCGAGAATTTCTCCATGTATTCGCTCATATCGATACGCACCAAGGCCTCTTCGCTATCGAAAATATTACGCGCCAAGGCACGGGCTAATTCGGTTTTACCTACGCCGGTTGGCCCCAAAAAGATGAAGGAACCAATGGGTTTTTTAGGATCTTTCAAACCAACCCGATTGCGTTGAATGGCTTTCACCACTTTGGTCACCGCATCGTCTTGTCCAATTACAACCCCTTTCAAATCGGTGCCCATATTGCGCAATTTCTCGCTTTCGGCGGCCACCATGCGTTTTACCGGAATACCGGTCATCATGTGAATCACTTCGGCAATTTCTTCTTCGGCAATGGGGTAACGTTTGCTTTTTACTTCTTCTTCCCACGAGGCTTTGGCTGTTTCCAATTCCTCTTGCAATTTCTTTTCGGTATCGCGTAAGGCAGCGGCTTTTTCAAACAACTGGCTCTTTACCACTTTATTTTTCTCTACCTTAATTTCTTCAATCTTGGCTTCTAAATCTAAAATGTTTTGCGGAACATCAATGTTTTTCAAATGCACACGGGCGCCTACTTCGTCCATTACGTCGATGGCTTTATCGGGTAATAAGCGGTCGGTGATATAACGATTACTGAGTTTCACACAAGCTTCAATGGCTTCTTGGTTATACGATACATTATGAAACTCTTCGTATTTGGGTTTTAAATTATTGAGGATGGTGATGGTATCTTCCACACTCGGTGGTTCAACCAATACCTTTTGAAAACGACGGTCGAGGGCACCATCTTTTTCAATATGCATGCGGTATTCATCGAGGGTTGAAGCCCCAATGCATTGGAGTTCGCCACGGGCCAAAGCCGGTTTGAAAATATTCGAAGCATCGAGAGAACCACTGGCACCACCGGCACCTACAATGGTATGAATTTCATCGATGAATAGAATCACGTCGCGGTTCTTTTCCAATTCGTTCATGATGGCTTTCATGCGTTCCTCGAATTGTCCACGGTATTTTGTTCCTGCCACCAAGGCCGCTAAATCTAAACTTACCACGCGTTTATCGAACAGCACGCGCGATACTTTGCGTTGGTGAATGCGTAAGGCCAAGCCTTCCACAATGGCAGTTTTACCTACCCCGGGTTCTCCAATTAAAATGGGATTATTTTTCTTACGGCGCGATAAAATTTGCGATACACGTTCAATTTCTTTTTCGCGACCTACAATCGGATCCAATTGTCCCATTTCAGCGAAGCGGGTAATATCGCGACCGAAATTATCCAATACCGGGGTTTTCGATTTGCTGGCGCCGGCAGTACCGGGTTTACGCATGAAGGATTTATCTTCCTCTTCTTGACCACCTTCGTCTTTCAAATCGTTGGTGAAATTTTGCGTAGATGTTCCAGTAACCACTTCCAATTCGTTGCGGTAAGAATCGTAATCGACATTGAAGCGATTTAAAATTTGGGTGGCCACGTTCTCTTTGTTTTTAAGAATCGATAAAACCAAGTGTTCGCTTTCGGCCAAGGCGCTTTTTAAGGCTTTGGCTTCCAACACCGTAATGCGTATTACGCGTTCGGCTTGTTTGGTAAGGGGTAAGCTGTTCACTTGGGTGGCATTTTTAACGATGCCTTTGTTTTTAATGGCTTGTTCTAATTCCGTGCGTAATTCACGCATGTCGATATGTAAGTTTTGCAGAACGCGAACACCTAAGCCTTGACCATCTCGAATCATTCCTAATAATAAATGTTCGATGCCAATAAAATCATTTCCCAATCGAAGCGCTTCTTCCCTGCTATAAGAAATAATTTCTTTGACTTTCGCCGAAAAATGTGCATCCATGTAGTGTAATTGTGTCAACAAAATTAAAGTTTTATTTTTACCCGAAGAAATAAGAGTATACCCATGTTAATCAAACAAAGTACCAAAGACCAATACGAATTATTGCAATTGCCAGAAGGGCCATTTAATGCTGCCATTGCCGACGAATTGGCCGATAAATGTCGTCAATGTAGAGAATCAGGTCGAAGTGTCATAATTGATGCGACATTGATAGAAGCAATTGACGGGGTTTGTTTACAAGCCGTAAGCGATTGGCAAATGGAAGCGTACGAGGCGAATACCTCGTGGGTGATGGCCGGTTTAAAAAAGAATTTACAGTTTATTCCCGACGATATGGAAATAAACTATACCCCTACCCTCGATGAAGCCATCGATATAGTAGCCATGGAAATTATAGAACGCGAATTTTTAAACGACGATTTTTAAGCGTCGCGTTTACGCACGGTAACTTGTTCAATGCGTTTTTCGTAATCGCTTCCTTGGAAAATGCGGTTTACATAAATACCGGGTGTGTGAATTTGATTGGGATCTAATTCGCCTACTTCCACCAATTCTTCCACTTCGGCAATGGTTATTTTACCGGCCATGGCCATCATTGGATTAAAATTACGGGCGGTTTCGCGGTAAATCAAATTCCCTTGACGGTCGCCTTTCCAAGCCTTCACAATCGCAAAGTCGCTTTCAAAGGCGCGTTCCATTAAATACACTTTCTCTTCGCCATACATCGAAAAGGTGCGGGTTTCTTTGCCTTCGGCTACTTCGGTACCTACACCGGCCGGTGTAAAAATGGCGGGCATGCCATAACCGGTGGCTAAACAACGGGTGGCCAAAGTGCCTTGCGGAATCAATTCCACTTCCAATTCGCCGCTTAACATTTGGCGTTCGAACTCGGCGTTTTCACCCACATAGGAAGCAATCATTTTTTTCACTTGCTTGTTTTGCAACATCAAGCCAATACCAAAATCGTCTACGCCGGCATTGTTGGAAATACAGGTTAATTGTTTCACACCTTTGTTGACCAAGGCACGAATGCAATTTTCGGGAATACCGCACAAGCCAAATCCACCTAACATCAATACCGCACCATCGTGAATGTCGGCTATGGCCGCTTCGGCGTTGGCCACTGTTTTATCCATGCCCATACTAAACCAATTTAGGGTGCAAAACTACATTGTTTTCACCATACATTAATCGCTCATCTTGAATTCTAAATGGTGTTTTTGAAACGTCATATCGATGTAATTCGATAAGATACCTTGGCTGAATTGTCCGGCCTCAAACGATTCTGTTTCGCCGCTCAGTGTGTATGTAACATCAATGTTGACGTGTCCATCTCCCCCTTCTAAGTTGGACCAATTCCACGATTGAACTTGTTTAGAAAAAGCAGGAATAGTATCGGACGTGAAGCTGATGTTTTTAGCTTGAAGATGAACAATAACAGGTTCGTTATGGTTGTTTTGCATTCGAACTTCAGCGATGTGTTCGAATGAACAAGCCGATATAAGACTCATTATAGCAGCCAAGAAGATTAAGCGAAGCATAGTGAACTAATTTATACGATGGGAAGTTACGCGAAAAAGTTGGCGCACTATAATGCGTCTTGCTGATTTCATTGGCTGATGAAAGAATCGGACGATGCCCAAATAGCCCCGACGGGAGCAAGGTGCCATGCACCGCGGACGGCGGGACGGGTGCCGAACATAGCGTTAAAGCTTGGCTTCAAATTACTTTTTATGAATTCTCACCCGCTTCAAGGCCGGGGCTTTAATATACGTGGCAATCACCACCAAGATGGTCATGATGCCGCCGAAAACCACCGAGGGAATGGTGCCTAAATACTTGGCCGCCAAACCGCTTTCGAAGGCGCCCAATTCGTTGCTCGAACTAATGAATAACATATTGATGGACGATACCCGGCCCTTTAATTCTTCGGGCGTATTCATTTGCAAAATGGAATGCCGAATCACCACGCTTACCCCATCGAATAAACCGGCCATCATTAAGCAAAAGAAGGCTACCACGGCATTGGGCGATAAAGCAAAAGCAATGATGCTGATACCAAAACCCGCTACGCAAAGCAAGAGTTTATACCCCACCTTGGTTTTCAAGGGCAAGTAAGCCAAAATGAATAATAATAAAATGGAGCCAATGCCGTGCGCACTGCGTAACCAACCATAACCGGTTTCGCCTACCTGAAAAACTTCTTTCGAAAAAACGGGCAATAAGGCTTCGGCCCCGCCAAATAACACCGCAAATAAATCTAAACTCAAAACGGCTAAAATAATTTCGGAACCAAATACGTAACGAAAGCCTTGCGACAAGCCCTCTAACAGCGGTACATCTTGTTTGTAATGTACCGGTTTGGCCGATATGCCCTGCATGGCCATCCACGCTAAAAACATACCACCCACCGATATGCTCATGGCCGTGGTTTGTCCAAAACCTGCCATTAATAATCCACCCGCCAATGGACCCAATACTGAACCCAGTAACCACGAGGTACTGCTCCAGGTTACGGCTTCGGGAATGCGATCTTTATCAATTAACAAGGGCAATAACGAAAACGAGGCCGGGGCTAAAAAGGCGCGAATACAACCGCTCATAAATTGCAAGCCATAAATTCCGTACGCCGTATAATGCCCATTCACATGTCCATTAAAATACGCATAAACCAATGCCAAGGCCAATAAGGCGTTCATGAAATAAAACAATACACAGCCGGCATAAATGCGGCGCTTTTCGTTACGGTCTACCCAATACCCCGCTATGAAAGCCAAGCCAAAGGCGGGTATAACTTCGGCCAAGCCCAATAAACCTAAACTGAGTGGATTCCCGGTAATGGAATACATCAAATAACTGAGTACCGTGGTTTGTAAAAACAAAGAAAAAATCAAGGTGAAACGGGTCAGTATAAATCGTTTGAATTCTTGAATCGATAAAATGCGTAGGGTGTTACGAAACGAAGCACTGTCCATAGTGGGTAAAATTACAGCAGTATTGCCGTTTTCCGTTTAGTTTTGCTAAATCCATGTTCAACGCGTTTTGGCAACATATCAGTATGGCGTGGTCGGAGCTCAATGCCAACCGACTCCGCACCTTTCTTTCTTTGTTGGGTGTGAGCATTGGTGTGTTCTGTGTAATTAGTGTATTAACTATTTTCGATAGCCTGCAACAAAACATTCAAAACAACATGCAATCGCTGGGAAGCCGCTTGGTGTATGTGGGCAAATTCGCGTGGATTCCCGAAGGCGAAGGCGAATACCCCATGTGGAAATACAAATCGCGCCCACCCTGTCGCAAGCCTGAACTCAAAGCCGTGCAAGAACAAGTGTTTGGGGCCGAAGCCGCCGCTTTATGTTATACCACCTCGGCACCCACCGTTCAATTTCGGCAACAGCGTTTAGAGAATACCAATATTTTCGCCGTAACCCATGCCTTCAATCAATTACAACCCATTGATGTGCAAGACGGTCGCTATTTTTCTTTAAGCGAAATGAGTGGCCCTTTATGTGCTCGGGTTATTGTTGGACATACCGTAGCGTCGGAATTATTCGGTGCCGGCATCGACCCGCTCGGAAAAGAAATTACCTTACTCAATCAACGCATGGTGATTATTGGTGTGTTGAAGAAACAAGGCAAAACCATGTCCGGTTTTGATTTCGATCAATCGATTATCATGTCGTATAATATGCTGAATAGCATCAAAAATATTGAACACAGCACCGACGATTTTACCGACCCCATGCTTATGGTAATGGCCCGCAACGGCTATGCCATCAGCGAATTGAAATACGAAATTAAAGCCGCCTTGCGCGCACAACGCAAACTACGTCCGGGCGAAGACGATAATTTTTCCCTCAACGAATTATCGAGCATTCAACAAGCCATCGCCTCCATTTTTGTGAACTTCAATATTTTTGGGTGGATTATCGGACTCTTCTCCCTCCTCGTAGGTAGTTTCGGCATCGCGAATATCATGTTCGTTTCCGTGAAAGAACGCACGCCTTATATTGGTATTAAAAAAGCCTTGGGTGCGCCGGCCTCCACCATCCTCATCGAATTTCTTATTGAATCGATGTTGCTTTGTTTATTGGGTGGCGCCATCGGTATGATCTTGGTATATGTGCTCACTTTGGTACTCAGCGGGCCGGTTGGTTTCCCCGTTTTCATCTCGTTTAAAAACTTTTTTACGGGTGTTTTCATCAGTCTGCTGGTGGGCGTACTTTCCGGCTTTTGGCCCGCTCGAAAAGCGGCCTCGCTCAACCCCGTGGTGGCTATTCGTTCCTAAATTGATATTGCTTTTTTGGGCGGCGCATCGGTATCTTCTTCTTCAGCCAATGCCCGCTATCCGCGCCAAGCCCCTCATCGCGGGTCGCGCACGCCTTCGCGTTGCTACGTTGTGCACGCCCCGCGCTTTCGGGGGCTTTCTGCTACTATCGGGGCCGCATTTTTTCAGCTATTAAACTTTATTCGGCTTTTACTTCGAACTACGCAATATGAAATAACCAATAATCCCGGCCAAACTCGAAGCGGTTAAAATACCAATCTTCGCCATGGTAATCATAGCATCATCGTTGAAGGCTAATTCCGTTACAAAAAGCGACATGGTAAAACCAATACCGGTTAAAAATCCTAAACCCCATAAATTTCGATTATTCATCCCTTCAGGAAATGAAGCCAATTTCAATCGAACAAAAAGCCGAACTATACCTACTACGCCAATCACCTTCCCGGCCAATAAGCCAAAGAATACGCCTAAAGTTACCGGCTGTTGAAATAAGGATTGTAAACTACCATCCAAATGCACGCCCGCATTACAAAGCGCAAAAATGGGCATAATAACAAACAGTACTAACGGATGCATGGCATGTTCCATTTGCTGTAGAGGCGTCAATGCTTTTACTGAAACATCACGAATATGTTCAATTACATGCAATTGATCGTGCGTTACAATGGGTAAGTCGTTGGTATCGGCATCTTTAAATTGTTGTATTGAGGTTTCCATTTCGTTGATGTATTCGTAATCTTTTACTTTAACCGTTACCGGAATGGCAAAGGCCGCCAATACAGCAGCAATGGTAGCATGCACCCCCGATAATAAAAAACAAACCCATAAACCGCCTATCCCTAAAACGGCATATACAAGGGGATGTCTAACTCCCAAACGATTGGCCAATAGCATCAAGGCAAAAAATACCCCACCCAACAAGAGCATATTCACTTGTATATCGCTCGAATAAAAAACAGCAATCACCAAAACCGCCCCTAAATCGTCGGCAATGGCTAAAGCGGTTAAAAATAATTTTAAGGAAACGGGTACTTTATCGCCTAATAAATACAATACCCCCAAGGCAAAGGCAATATCAGTCGCCATCGGAATACCCCAACCGCTGCTGCTGGGTAAGCCGGCATTGAATAATAAATACGTAATGGCCGGAACCACCATGCCCCCAAAGGCCGCGGCAATGGGTAAAATGGCATTACGTGGTTTACTAAATTCACCGGCTACCATTTCGCGTTTGAGCTCTAAACCCACCACAAAAAAGAATACCGCCATTAAACCATCGTTGATCCAATGATGCAAACTTTTATCGAGTGTAAAATCACCAATACTCAAACGGATAGGCGTTTCCCAAAAATGATGAAAACTTTCGGCCCAGGGTGAATTCATGACAATCATGGCTATTAAAGCCATACAAAACAGCAAGATGCCACTCATACTGCTATTGCTAATAAACTCACGCAACGGATACACGACCCATTTATCGATGGGGGTTACTTTGCCAACTACTTTGTTTGCCATAGCCCACAAATATAGCAAATTGATGAACAGGATTGTTGTTGGGGCAAATTGCAGGATTAACAGAATGGACAGGATTAATTTACATCCACAATTCGGAGCTCGTAGGGGCGTGCCCTTGTGGCCGCCCGCCGTGAGACGCAAGTATTCTATATAACGTGGTGCGAATTGCATTCGCCCGTTAAGATATTGATACCCACAAAAAAAGAGCAAGGCCTAAACCCTGCTCTTCCTGTTTGCTATTCCTGCTCACAGCTTACTGCTCACAGCTTACTGTTTTCTGATTCTCTCTGTTACAATCAATTCACCATTACTATAACACTGTAAGGTATAAATGCCTTGGGCTACAGCACTTAAATCGACACTCAATTGGTTATTGCCCGAAGTGGTTTGCGCTTCTACGGTTTTCACCATGCGGCCACTCATATCGCGAACCACCAACTTGATGGCACCGGCACTTTGTTCGTACACACTCACCTGCAATACCCCTTCCGTTGGGTTTGGATATATACTGATGCTGCCACCTTCCGTGCGGCGAATCAAATCTACCACCTTGGCTTCTAATTTGCTTTGTCCATCAATATCCGTTTGACGCAAACGGTAGTAATTGTGTCCAACCATAGGGGTAGTATGCGTATAGCCATACCCTAATTCCGTTTGACTATTGCCATTCACCCCTTTCGAGTTGATCTTGCTCAAGGCCGTGAAGTCAATACCATTCGTACTGTATTCCAAGGTAAAGAAGGCATTGTTGTACTCACTTTGGGTTGTCCAACTTAACTGATGGTTTTCCCCTTGCTTATACCCGCTGAAGTCCGTTACCATAGCCGGTAATGGCACATTGTTCGGGTTTTGCGCATGAGCGTAAAACTGACTGAAGCTCGGCGTATTCACTACCACTTCCCAATAACTGTTCGTAGCATTCCAGGTTACACTTTGTGGCATCAATATCAAGGGATTATTTCCAAAACCGCCATTGTCTACTTTGGTAATGCGCATATTCGCTATACCCGTAGCATCCAATGGACCCGTTGGTAAAGTAGGCCAGTTATTGGTTGTAGCATAGGTATTGTAATTATCAAAGTCGGCTTGTGTATAGTATAAGCTAAGCGTAGCCGGACCATTATTGCTTGGCGTAATTTGATACCAACGGTTCACGTAGGGTTGTCCATTATGGGTTTGAATGCTCGCATTAATGGTCACACCTGCCGTGGTGGCCCCCAATACATTACCCCCTACACCATCGTTCACGGTTGTAATCACATCGCAATTGCTATTGGTATATACAATCGAGAAGCCATCGGGTTGGGTATTGGTATTTGTACTATTGCTAGTAGGTAAGGCATTGTTGATGGTACTCACCGA